>JACRDS010000107.1 GCA_016212825.1 Elusimicrobiota bacterium
GAGGAGAATCGAGGGCTACGATGCCATGGAAGAGGTTGCTCCAGGCCAAGAACTTGAACGATCGGAGGTCGGAATAGGCTAGAATCAAATTCCAGCTACGAGGTTACGCGGCGAATTTCCACACGACTCGGGGCACGGCCGGGAACCTCCTTCTCGACGAAACGATAAGACGCTTCCGATGGCTCAAACCATTAAGGAACTCAGAAGCCCAAACATGGAGGCGGCATGTCTTGAAGGTGCTAGGCTGCGACGACGGCGGCTAGAAAATCATGCTGACAACCAGTTGCGTGCCTCAATCCCGGGTCCATCGGCCCCACCCCAGTCCCACCCCCCAGGCCGCACCAATAGGCCGATTGCCGCCACCATCTTAGGCCCAACGACTCTCCGCCACAGCCCCCGTCTTAGACTAGAATCATCTCATGAGCGCCATATTCCTGATTTTCTCCCTATCCGTCGCCCCCCTCCACGCCCAAGTCTCCGACTTCTCCAAGCTCAAGACCATCCAAGGCTTCACCGAGTACGCCCCAGCCGAAGCCCCCGCCGACGCCAAAGCCGCCTACGCCGGCCCCGCCTACAACATCGCCGCAGCCCAAGCCACACCCGCGCCCCAGCTCCCCAGCGAATTCAAGATCAAGGAGCGCGTCATCTCCCTCACCGACACCTTCGACGTCGTGGCCGGCGGCCAGAAGTACGGCACCATCACCGAGAAGTTCTTCAGCCTCACCCGGTCCTTCAAGTACAAGGACAGCCAGGACAACCTCGTGGCCGAGGCCCGCGCCCGCATCCTCTCCTGGGGCACCCACATCGACGTCACCGACAACCTCGGCCAGCCCATCGGCAGCATCAAGGAGCAGGTCTTCAAGTCCCTCTTCAAGGTCTACACCGCCTACTCCATCCTCGACGCCGGCGGCAAGGAGATCGCCCTCTCCGAGAAAGTCGACTGGATCGGCACCAAGCTCGCCATCTCGGACAAGCAAGGCCGCCTCGTCGCCACGATCGAGCGCCCCTGGATCAACTTCTTCTCCGACCACTGGACCGTCAAGGTCCACGACCCCAAGACCGTGGACAGCCGCGTCATGGTCATGATCGCCGCCTACAAGACCTCCGTGGACAACGCCCGCCGCCGCGACAGCGAGCGCCGCAAGAACGACGACTAAGGCGCGACCAGGAAGGTCGTCACCCGCGAGCGCCGCGCGCCTGAGGATACGGCGACGCGATGCGTCCCCGGCGCAAGACGCCACCACGCCGCAGCCCCCCGCTCCGCAAGCTCCCGGCCGTCCACGGTCCAGACCGCCGACCCATCAGCCCCAGAAGCACGCAAGCGCAAGGCCTGGGAGGCCAGCGCCGCGTGCGGGTCCAGCCGGAACACGTCGCCCGCCTTCGGAAAATCCACGGCCAAGGACGCCGGCTGGCCCGCCACCGACGCTTGCGGCGCCTGATGCAGGGAACAGACCTGGCTCGGCATGAAGCGCCGGGAGAACACCTCGCGCAGGCGGGCCGGGCACCAAGGACCCGGCAGGTCCCCAGACTCCGGGCACACCTCCGCCTCGCGGATGCCCGCCGGCCTCTGGAACGGGCGCGAGCCGAAGCGCCGCTCCAGCTCCGCGGCCGCGTCGTGCAGGATCGGCCCCGCGCCGGAGATGCCCGAGACCCGCCGCATCGGCTTGCCGTCGAAGTTGCCCACCCAGACCCCCACGGTCCAGCCCGGGGTGAAGCCCACGGCCCAGTTGTCCCGGTAATCCTTGGTCGTCCCCGTCTTGGCCGCGAAGGCGAAAGGCGTGTGGAAGGGCGAGTTGAGTCCGAAGGCCGAGGCGCGCGCCGCGTTGTCCGAGAGGATGTCCGTGATGATGAAGGAGGACTCCCGGTCCAGCGCCCTGCGCGCCGGGGCGGACCGAGCCTCGCCCTTGAGCACCGCCCAGGACATCCATGCTCCGCCGCGGGCCAGGGCCGCGTAGGCGTTGACCAGTTCCAGCAAAGAGACCTCCCCGTTGCCCAGGACCAGGCCCAGGCCGTAGTGGTCCGGGCTCTCCCGCAGAGACTCCAGGCCGAAGCCCCGCAGGCCCTCCAGCAGGCGCGCCACCCCCAGCCGCGCGGCCACGCGCACGGCCGGGATGTTGTAGGAGCAGGCCAGGGCCTCGCGCGCCCGCACCGGGCCGTGGAAGCGCTCGTCATAGTTCTTCGGGGCGAAGCCCCCCGCGAAATAGGCCGGCTCGTCTTCGAGCAGGTCGGAGGCGCGCAGGCCCCGCGCCGCGGCCAGGCCGTAGGCGAAAGGCTTCAAGGCCGAGCCCGGCTGGCGCAGGGCCAGCACCCCGTCCACCGCGCCCTGGTGCTCCGCGTCGAAGTAGTCGGCCGAGCCCACCCAGGCCAGCACCTCGCCCGTGGCGTTGTCCAGGGCCAAGAGGGCGCCGTTGGACACGCGGAACTGCTTGAGGCGGGCCAGGTGGTCGGCCAGCAGCCTCTCGAAAGCCTCCTGCAGGTCCGCGTCCAGGGTGGTGCGCGCGCCCGCGCCGCCGCGGCCGCGCACGAACTCGGCAAAGTGCGGGGCCCGCAGCCCCCGGTCCTCGGGCAGGAGGGCGATCCGCTCCGCCCCGGCCAGCGCCAGGGCCGGCGCGTCGAGCCAGCCCCACTCCCGCATGCGGGCCAGCACGCGCCGCTGGCGGCTGAAGGCCGCCTCCGGGTGCCGGCGCGGCTCATAGCGCCGCGGCGACTTGGGTATTCCCGCCAGCAGGGCCGCCTGCCCCAAGGAAAGGTCCCGGGCCGGGATCCCGAAATAGGACCAGGAAGCGGCCTGGACGCCGCGCAAATGGCCGCCGTAGGAAACGCTGTTGAGGTAGCTCTCCAGGATGGTCTTCTTGTCCAGGCGCCGCTCCAGGGCTACAGTCTGCCAGGCCTCGGCGAGCTTGCCCAGCCAGGTGCGGGGCCGCGGGTTCAAGGCCCGCGCCAACTGGGCGCTGATGGTGGAACCCCCGGACACGGCGCGGCCGGCCTTGATGTTCTGCCACAAGGCGCGCGCCAGAGCCTCGAAGTCCACACCCATGTGCCTGAAGAACCTGCGGTCCTCCGCGGCCAGGGTGGCCAGCACCAGCCAGGGCGAGACCTCCTCCAGGGCCGCGGGGCGGCTGAGTGCCTCGTCGGGCGAGAGGAAGGTGCGCAGGACCCGGCCGTGGCGGTCCGATATCTCCACGGATCGGCCGGACGCGGCCGCGGAGGGGACAGCCGCGGCCAGCAGTCCTAGGGCGCAGACCAGTCCGGTCATTTTGCGGCCGCGGGCTCGTAGAACGGACCGTAGAGGCGCCGGGCCCGGGCTGCGGCGTGGCCGGACCTCATGGGCTCGAAGCTCGCGGGGCGGGGCCCGGCGAGCCGGATGACGTAAGGCTGCTTGAGGACGCTGGTGATGTGGTGGAAAGTGAAGAGTTCGGCCGCGTCCTCGGCCCAGGACTGGCTGGCGTAGAGCGACGGGAAGGGCGACCTCATGAGGCCCAGATAGACCTTGGCCGCGTCCGCGGCTCGGATGCTCGGCCCTCCGTTCATGCCGTAGAAGCGCAGCTCGTCGCGGAAAGGGAAGTCCGCCTCGGGCCGCGGCTTCTTGAGGCTCTCCCAGACGTCCCAGGAAGCGCCCAGGCCCTTGCCCCCGCGCGCGGCATGGACCACCGCCTCCTCCACGTAAGGCGTGACCCCGCGCACGAAGTCGTAGACGTGCAGCCCCTCGTGGAGGATGGTGTAGACCACGCCCCGATACCTGGTCCCGCAGTCCACTTTGACGCCGCCGCCTTTGAAGACCGAAGCCTCCCGGGCGGTCAAGGTCTCGGAAAGGCTCTTCTTGAAGGCCGCCGGGTTGACGACCAGCCAGGCGTGGACTTGGCCGGACTCGTCGAGCACCCAGTTGCTCATCCCGTTGCCCGTGAAATCCTCCACGAAGTAGATGCCCAGCAGCCTCTCCTGGAAAGCCTGCTTCATGCGCTCCGGCAGAGCGGCAAGGAGCTCCAGGACGAGGCGCTTCTCCGCCGCGCTCGGGGCGTAGCCGCGGTAGCCGGGCTTGTCATCGATCTCCCTGAGCCAGGCGAGCAGCATCTCCGGGCATGGACCAAGACGGCTCTCGAGAGGACTGGCGGGGTCGAAAGCGTAGCTCTTGACCTGCATCTGCGGCTGGGAGAGATACTGCTTGAGCTGGTCCGGCGCGGGGCCGCCCCGGGCGCAGGCCAGGCCCAGGGCGGCCGCAAGGAGCGCGGGGACGGCGGTCCGGGTCTTCACGGTCGCGGCCTCCTCATGACGATGCCGTAATGGTAGGGCTTGAGATCGAACAGGCGGGACTCGCTGAAGCCGGCCGTCTGCGCCCAGCGGACGCAGTCCTCGGGCCTGGGCCGGATGTCCAAAGACGGCCCCCGGGGCGTCTTCGGGTCATGGTTCCAGTGGATGATGCCGAGCCGGCCGCCGTCCTTGAGTATGCGCGCCGCCTCGCCCAGCAGGAGCCCGGGCTCCTCGAGATGGAGAATATTAAAGAGCATCACGTAATCCACGCTCGCGTCAGGCAGCCCGGAGCCCTGCTCCAGGAAATCCCGCCGCACGGCCTTGACGTTGATGCGGCAGGCCTGGGCCGCGCGTTCGGCGGTCAGACGCACCATCTCCGGCTCGATGTCGAAAGCATGGATGATCCCCGTTATGATCCGGGCCGCCGGCAGGGTGAAGGTGCCGTAGCCGCAGCCGAACTCGGCCGCGTCCCGGACCCGCTCGTCGAGGCCCAAGATCCGCAGGAGCTGCTCCGGCTGGAAGAAGGATTCCCACAACTCCCGTTCCGGCATGCCGCTGTCCCTGACTTTCATACCACCTTGAAGAAGGCGGCCCAATTTGGTCTCATGGATATATGGCCCCCGAAGCAGGCCCCCCGGCGGACAAGCTCATCCTCATCGCGGACGACGACCCGGAGATCCTCAAGTACCTCGAGATCGTCATCAAGAAAGAGGGCTTCCAGGTGGAGACCGCCTCGGAAGGCGAGGAAGCCCTGCGCAAGGCCCAGAAGACCCGCCCCCATCTCATACTCCTCGACCTCAAGCTCCCCAAGCTCCAAGGGCTGGAGATCCTGCGCCTGCTCCAGAGCGGCGACACCGCCGACATCCCCGTGTTCATCATCACCGGCCACATCGCCCACCGCGAGACCGAGAGGATGGTCAAGCAGGAGGCCAACGTCAAAGGCTACTACACCAAGCCCGTCAACCCCACCCTGCTGGCAATGAACGTCCATGCCTTGCTCGGCACCCGGCCGGCCACCCAGGGCAAGCCCCTGGGCTGGTAGCTACCTCCCGACCTCTTCCGTCCGCGAAGCCGTCCGCCCGAACACCTCCGGCTCGTACATCTGCTCCACGACCGCCGCGGGCCAATGGAACCGGCCCGGCGTGGTGGCCTGGACCAGGTACGAGTACTTGTGCTCCCCCGCGGTCATGAAGTCCGCGAAGATCTGGATGCGGTCGTCGTAGTTCTCCGCCCGCTCGAAGCCGCCCCAGTACTCGCCCCGGGCGCCCTGCTCGGCCAGTGCCCGCGCGTCCTCGCGGCTCTCCACGCCGAAGCTCGGGTCCACGACCTCGAAGCCCGCGGGCAAGGGATCCTCCACGGCCACGAAGGTCCGGTCCTGCTTGGTCTTGACCGTGATGGTCACCACGGCGCGGCCGCCGGCCTTCAAGGTCTTGCCGTAGAGCGGCTTGAGCTCGCGCCGGATCTCGAATCCCTCGGAGGCGTCCCGATCGAAGCCCGTCGGCGCGTAGGTCTGAGCCAGCGTGTAGTAGAGCCGGCCCGCGCCCGTCTTGGCGAAACGCAGGCGCGCCTTGCCGCCGGTCCCGAACACCGCCTCCGGCTTGAAGTCCTTGGTCCGCGCCAGCAGCGTGCGGCCCAGGAACTTCTCGCTCCACAAAGGAGCCCCGCCCTCCGCAGACAGCTCGGCCGTGAAGGCCGGCTCCTCGACTTCGTAGCGGCGGTAGAAGTCCTGCAGGGCGCGCAGGCTAGCCGCGTTCTCCTGCGTGGTGCGCCAGCGGCCCTTGGCCTTGCGTTCGCCGGTCAGCCAGTAGACCGCCTTCTCGTCCCCCGGGAAGCCCCCCTGGGCTTCCAGCAGGGCCTGCAGGCTCACGGCCGTGGCCTTGACGCTGGAGCCGTGCACCCAGGGCATAGGCGGCCCCTCGGGCTCCTCGAAATGCAGGGACCGCGGCGCCTGCCGCGCCTGATTGAGCATGTCCACGGCGATGGTCCGGCGGACGGCCGGGTCCTTGGACACCAGAGCCGCCGCCTTCAGCAGGTAGGCCTTGGCCAGGAACGGGATCTGGTCCCGCCTCTGGAAGAGCTGCTGGAAATACCCCGGCAGGGGCTCCCCGTGCAGGGCCAGGGCGTAGACCGCGTAGGCCCGCGAGGCGTACTCCTCGCTCTCGCTGTAGGGATAGGCCCAATCGCTCTTGGCCGTGAAGGTCGACTTGAGCCAGGCCTTGGCCTTGGCCAAGGCCTGGGCGGGCAGGCGGTAGCCCTCTTTCCCCGCCAAAGCCGCGACCTCCAGGGCATAGGAGGTGATATAAGGATCGGCCCGGGAGGGGCTGGTCCAATACGCGAAGCCTCCGGAAGGCGCCTGGAAGTCCGCCAGCCGGTCGAACTCGGCCTGCACCTTGGCCTTGAGGCCGCCCACCGTGCCCAGCCCGAAGGCGGCGGTCAGGTCCGCCCCCGCGATGACCGGCAGCAGGCGCGAGAGCCTCTGCTCCAGGCAGCCGTACGGGTACTCCAGGAGGAAGCGCGCCCCCTCCTGCAGCCCCGCCAGGGCCGTGGGAGAGAACCCGGCCTGGACCCCGCCCAGGCCCGGCTGGCTGTCCTGGGGCCTGGCCAACTCCTCCACCTGCGGCTCGGCCTCCACCACGCCCGACGCCGCGACGGTGTCGAGCCGCTCGGGCGCGCGCACCGGCACCGTCCACTCCAGGCCGTCCGTCTCGTCTCCCGCGCGGCTCCTGAAACGGAACACCGCCTTGCCGGGCTTGAGCGCCCGGCAGTCCCACAGGGCCTCCACGGCCCGGCCGGGCTCGACTTGGAGCTCGCGCCGGGGCTCGCCCTGCGCCGCGACCGCCTCCCCCGCCAGAGACATCTCCAGCGTGACCGGGGCCGCGGCGGCCGTGTAGTTGTGCGCCACGACGCCGGCCTGGAAGGCGTCTCCGGCCCGGGCCAGCCTGGGCAGGCTCGGCCGCAGCAGCAGCGGCTTCTTGACCGTGAAGCGGGCGTCGCCCGATCCGAAACGCCGGCCGGCCTGGGCCACGGCCATGACGCGGAAGCGCGAGAGGTTGTCCGGCAGGGGGAAGCTGACCTGGGCCCGTCCGTCCGGACCGACCACCACCGACGGGTTCCAGTATGCGGTCGGCACGAAGCGCGAGCGCAGGTCGATGCCCTCCAGCCCGGCGCCCCGGCCGCCCCCGCCGCCGCGGTTCTCGCCCTTCTCGCCGAAGCTGCGCTGGCCGATGACGTAGAGCCGCGAGTCCGCCGTGCCCACCAGCAGCGGGCGGCTGCCGTAGAAATCCGGGAACACGTCCGGCGTGCGGTAGCCGGTCAGGGCCAGGACGCCCTCGTCCACGGCGAAGACCGTGAGCTCCGCTCCGGCCGCGGCGCGGCCGCTCTCGTCCTGCGCGCGCAAAGACACCGTCACCGTGTCGCGCGGCCGGTACTCGGCCTTGCCGCTCTCCGCCGTCACCTTCAGCCGCCGGCCGCCCGGATCCACGGAAAGCTCCGCGTAGCCGAACTTCACCTGCGGCTTGGCCAGGTCGGAGCCGTCCTCGGCGTACTTGGCCTCGCCGGCGCGCCCCTGCACCAGCATGACGCCCACGAACACGTTGGGGACGTGCCGGTCGCCCAGGGGCACCTCCACGAAGCCGGCCCCTCCGTCGAGCTGGGTCAGCCAGCGGCTCATCACGCCCTCGCGCTCCAGCGTGACCAGGGCGCGGGAGCGGGGGTAGGGCGACTTGACCAGGATGCGCGCGGTCTCGCCCGGCCGGTAGAGCTTCTTGTCCGCCACCAGCTCGATGACGTCGTTGTCCGAACGCGACCACCAGGATTCCCCCGCCCCGACCACGTAGAAGCAGATCGCGGCCTCGGCCGCGCGTCCCTGCTCGTCCTGGCCCGAGACGCTCAGGAAGTACTGCCCGGGCTGGGACACCGCGTGGGTCCAGACGAAGGTGGAGCCGTCCGTGGTCCAGGTCCCGGTGGAGACCGTGGTGTCGCGCTGCTCGGTGACCCATTCCAGCCGGCCGGCCACGCCCGCACGCTGGACGCTGAGCCAGTCCCGGCGCACGAGCTTGTAGCCGGCGGCGAGGCCCGCTGCGGGGCTCCCATCGGGCCGCACCGCCACGACCTGCGCCGTCCAGTCCTTGCCCTTCTCCGCGAAATAGCTGCCGGGCTTGATGCCGAAGTAGAGCGCGGCCGGGTGGACCACGGCCAAGGCCCGGCCGAAGAGCCTCTGCCTCTCCGGGCTCGCGACCCCGGCCTCCAGGACCGCGGCGAGCGGGCCGTTGCTCCCGGCCGGGTCCAGGAAGGCCCGGACCTCCAGTTGGCCCTGCCCGTCGAGCTTCCCCGCGGCCGAGGCCGCGACCCGGCCGGTGCGCGCCTCCTGGCGCCACCAGCCCGGGGAGAAATCGAAGCCTTCGTAGCCCGGCGGCTCGTAGGAGGAAGGCTCCAGACGCAGGGTCCAGTCCGCGGGCGCCTCGGGCATGGGCGCGCCGAAGAGGTACCAGCCGTCCACCACGGCCGTGAAGGTGTCCCGGACCATGTAGGAGGAGCGCCCGGGCACGGCCTTCACCTCGAAGGTCGCGGGCTTGAAGGCCTCCACCCGGAAGCTCTCGGAGAGGCTGATGAACTGTTCCCTCTCGCCGTCTCCGGCCGGGCGGACCAGCGCGGGGCTCTCCGGCAGGACCTCGCTGACGGACACGCTCCAGTTCCCGGTCGGCGCGCCCTCGCGCAAGGCCAAAGAGTAATCGAAGGCGGAATAGCCGGAGACCGCCACCGTGGCCTGGGCCACCACCGCGTCCCGGGAGTCGGTCACTATGAGCTGGAGCAAGCGGGGGTCGTCGGCCCGCGCGCCCAGGGGGACCCAGTCCCCGCCTTCGAGCCGGCGCAGGATGCCCTTGAAACGCACGGTCTCCCCGGGCCGGTACACCCCGCGTTCGGTGAACAAAGACCCGGCGAAGCGCTTGGGCCTGGGGAAAGAGTCGGTGGGGATGTCGAAGCGCCAGGGGCCCACCCCGCCCTGCCAGTCCGTGGCCATCACCGCGGGACCCGCGGCGTCGCGCGCGAAGACCCAGAGGCGGGGCCGGTGCCAGCGCTTCCAGTCCCGGATGCCCAGGCGCTGCCAGCCCGGAGCCTCCGCGAAGCCCTGGCTGTCGGTAAGCCCCTGCCAGAGGACCTTGTTGCCGTCGTCCCGGACCTCCACCGCGACGCGGCCGTAGGGGGCGCCGGTGCGCAGGAAGCTGGTCCAGATGAGCAGCGAATCCGGGGAGTCCTTGACCGTGAGCCCGATGCGCGTGACGTCGTCGACGGCCTTGAGCCAGCAGCCGCCCGGCTCCTGGACCTGCGCGAAGACCAGGCCGCCGCGCGTCCCGGCCGGGAAGGCTCCGCCCATGTCGATGAAGGTGCGCAGGCGCGCGTTGCGTTGCACCGTGAGGTCCCAGGGGCCGCTCCGGGCCCCGGGCCGCGCCGGGGACCTCTCGCAGCCCCACTTCTCCCCCTGGTAGAAGGGGACGAACTCGGTCTCCGGGATGACGGACTTCTCCAGGGGCGTCTGCTGCACGTTGACGGCGTCGACGGGATGGCGCGGGGGCAGGTAGCTCTCCAGCATGCCGAAGCCGGAGGGCATGCGCAGCTTCGGGCAGTAGCCCCCGGTATCCAAAGTAAAGCTCGCGTCGGATCCGAACTCGTTGCCGAACACGTCCTTGAGCCGGCCGTCGATCCTGAATGAGTAGCGGGTGTCCGGACGGTAGGCGATGTCGGGCAGGTAGTGCCGCACCAGGCGCGCCTCGCTGTCGCGGGTCCCGACGGATTCACCCTGCTCCGCGGAGAGCTCGGGCACGGCGGTGGCAGGCTCCACGCTCAGGTGCGCCATGAGGTCCTTGGCGCGCACCGGGTTGGAGAAGGCCAGTTGGAAGCCGGCGGGCAGGCAGGCCTGGGCCGGGAACTGCACGGCCCGGAAGGGGTACCAGGTCTCGAAGGCCACCTCGCGTTCCGCGGCCAGGCCGAGCCTGCCCTCCTCCGCCCGCAGGCCGGCGCGCAGGAGCAGGCGGTAGGCCCGGTCCGGCCGCAGGACCGAGGGCTTGACGACCAGGACCGTGGACGTGCTGGGCACGTCCCAATACTCGTCCCTGGGCCAGGCGGCGGCGACGTCCTCGGGCTTGGCCCGACGCACGCCGACGGAGACCTCCCCGAGCACGGCGCCCGCGAGGTCCCGCTCCTCGAGCGAGAGGGAGTCGCGCGCCTCGCGGGGGTCCATGTCCATGTTGAAGCGCAGGAACAGCTCGGCCTTGAGGTCGATCCACCGGTCGCCGCTGCGCGGACGGCTGTCGACCAGGGCGGGACGGCGGGTCTCGAAGGTCCAGCCGACCTCCGCTTCCAGGACCTCGCCGCTCACCTGCGACCTGGTCCCGGCCGGGATGCTTGCCCGGAACTCAGTGGCCTCGGGGAGGGGTGCCGCCGGCTCGAAGGACAGGACCTGCGTGCCCTGCCAGCGGCAGCGGCCCTTGACCGACGGCTCCAGCCGGAGCGGGCAGAACTTCGCGGCCTCCTCGGGAGAGCTCAAGGCCGCCATGGGCCGGTTGAACGTGGCGGTCACGGCCTCGCTGGCGCGGCGGGACTGCGTCGGGCCGGACGGGATCTGGGACACGACCTGCAGGGGGTCGGCGGCGGCGGGCAGGCTGAGGGACAGCAGGGAAACGAGGAGGGAGGCTCGGCGGTTCATGATGGCATTAGGCCTTTTTTCCGGCGGACCGGTCAATGCCTGCGGGGGTCCCCCGCCCCCGGCGAGAATGGTATGATAAGGATGCATGGGGACTCCGAACCTGCGCTCCTTGGTGGACGCCGAAGACATCGAAGCGGTCTGGAAGGAGACCGAACGCCTCCTGCGCCTGATGTCGCCCCAACTGGACCTGGCGCCGGTGCGGGCCGGCTTCCAGGACATGCGGCGCCTCTTCGCCGGCCGCTATCCGGGCTGGCGCGCCTGCAACACCGAATACCACGACAAGCAGCACACCACCGACACCTTGCTGGCCATGGTCCGCCTCATGCACGGGGCCGCGGTGTCGGGCACGCGCTTCACGGATCCGGAACTGACCGTCGCGGTGCTCTCCGCCATGTTCCACGATTCCGGCTACATCCAGGCCGAAGGCGACACCGAGGGCACGGGCGCCAAGTACACGGCCTTCCATGAAGAGCGCTCCGCGGTCTTCCTGGCCGGCTACCTGAAGGAGCGGGGCTTGCCGGCGGAGTTCCCGGCCCAGTCCGAGGCCATCCTGCTCTGCACGGGCCTGCACGTGGACATCTCCCGCCTGAGCTTCTCCTCGGAGAACCACAAGCTCCTGGGCCGGATGCTGGGCGCCGGGGACCTCCTGGGCCAGATGGCGGCGCGGAATTACCTGGAGAAGCTCCTCTTCCTCTACCGCGAGTTCCAGGAAGGCAAGGTCGCCGGCTTCGTGGACGAGTTCGACCTGCTCCAGAAGACCTTCGCCTTCTACGGGGAGACCCACCGGCGCCTGGCCGACGAGCTAGGCGGCGTGGACCGCTACCTGCTCCCGCACTTCCGGGCGCGCTGGGGGATCGCCCAGGACCTCTACGCGCAGACCATCGAGCAGAACCTCGACTACCTGCGCCGCGTCATCGACCAGGGCCCGGAGAAGTACCGCGACCTGTTGCGCCGCGACGGCATGGTGGAGCGGCTGTCCCGCCTCTACGTCCGCGGCCCGCGCTGAAAAGCGCTGGCCCAGGCACCCTGACGGGCGTCTGGGCCAGGTTCAGGACGGCCTGTACCCCGGATTCTGTCCACCCCCTCACGGGGGCTGGAGGGCCATTTCTCTATGCGGCTACCGGGCCGCCCCTCACTCGGAGGACGCGCGAGCCGCGCTGGCCGCCCATCTGCCTTGCTCCCGACGGGGTTTGCCTGGACCTCGAGCCTCGCGGCCCGGGCGGTGAGCTCTTACCTCGCCTTTTCACCCTTGCCCCCCGGCTCGCGCCGGTAGGCGGTATGTCTCTGTGGCACTTTCCGTCCTGACGGGCTTGGGCCCGGCAGGCCCCGCCTTTCGACGGGCGTCGCGCTCTATGGAGTCCGGAAGTTCCTCTCCTTGCCGTACACGACAGGGAGCGGCCCCCCGGCCGTCCTGAAATCGGCCTCTAGGCCGCCTTGGCGGCCGGCTCCGGCTTGTAGAGGATGCGCTGGCAGCTCTCGCAGACCACCAGGGCCTTGGCCTTGGTGACCTCGACGATCATCTGCGGCGCCAAGTTGATGCGGCAGGCGCTGCAGTTGCCGCCGTCCACGGGCACGATGGCGTCGGGCTTGCCGCGCTTGCGCGCGTGGTCGTAGATGCGCAGCATGTCCGACGGCACCACGGACGCGGCCTCGTCGCGGACCTCCTTCTGCCCATCGAATTTCGCCTTGACCTCCGCCAGCTGCTTCTCCAAGACGGAGATCTCGCCCTTGGCCTTGTCCTCCGCGGCCTTGAGCTCGGCGGCCGCGGCCTTCTCCTCCTGACGGCCGCGGTCGATGCCCTCCATGGTCTCGAGGATTTCGGTCTCGATCTGGGAGCCGGCGGCCTTGGCCTCGTCGATCTGGTGCTGCAGGGCCTTGAAAGCGTCGTTGGTCTTGACCTGGTTGAGCTCCATGGTGTGCTTGCGGATGGCCTCCTCCTTGGAGGCCAGCTCGAGCTCCTTCTCCTTCTTCTTCTTCTCGAACCCCATGGTCTTGGCCTTGGCCTCGGCCACGCGGGCCTTGGCCGACTCGAGCCCGGCCTGCAGGGCGGCGATCTCGCGCGGGATGCGGTCGATCTCCTTCTGCAGGCCGTCGAGGACCGCGTCCTGCTGCTGCACGGCGACGAGGCGCTGGATCGTCTCCTTATTGATGGCCATTATCGACCATTATACACAAATGCGCAGGCCCCTGGGGGGGAGGCCTTGACAAGGCAACGGCCGGAGCCTATTTGGCGGGCTTGCCGCCGTCGTCGAGCGCCGCCAGCTCGTCCACCACGGCCTTGAGCCTGGCCACGGCTTTGGCCTGCTCGGCCTTGCGGTCCGCGACGGCCTTCTCCAGGCGCTCGTTGTCGGCCCGGAGGAGCTCGCCGACCTTCTTGAGGTCCTTGTGCTCCTTCTCCAGTTCGGCCTGGCTCTTCTGCAGCGCGGCGACCTGGTCGCCGAGCTCCCTGGCTTGTTTCTGCAAGGACTCGATCTTCCCCTGGGCTTCCTTGTCCTTGGCGGCGCAGCTGGCGCGCAGGGCGGAGAGCTCGGATTCGTAGGCCGAGATCTTCGCCTGGAGGGCCTGGGTCTCCTCCACGGCGGACTTGTACTTTCCGGCGGATACGCAGCCTCCCAGGACCAAGGCCAGAACGGACAGTAGAGCGATGCGTTTCATGAAGCCTCCCCTCGCAAGGTCCGCCCATTCTATCAATTTGACCGGACTGCTATAATCTCCCCATCATGAAGAAGATATTCCTCTATGGCGCCGGGGTCTGCGCAGCGGCCGCGGTCATCGCGGCGGTGATGATGTACATGAAGCTGGGCTCCATCGTGAAGGCCGCGGTGGAGACGCTGGGCCCCAAGGTCACGCAGACCGAGGTGCGCCTGGCCTCCGTGTCCCTCTCCCCCTTCTCCGGCAACGGCCGGATCAAGGGCGTCTTCATCGGCAACCCGGCGGGCTTCAAGACGCCGGGCGCCTTCCAGATGGGCTCGGTGCGCATGGCCGTGGACCTGAAGTCCCTGGCCGGCGACTGCGTGGTGGTCAAGGAGATCATCGTGGAAGGCCCGGAGGTCACCTTCGAAGGGAGCCTCAAGGGGAGCAACCTCTCGCGCATCCAGAAGAACGTGGAGTCCTTCGTCCCGGCCGCGCCCAAGGCCAAGGGAAAGAAGCCCAAGAAGGAGATGAAGGTCATCGTGGACCTCTTCAAGGTCACGGGAGGCAAGGTCAACCTCAGCATGACCGCGCTGGGCGGCAAGAGCCTGACCGTCCCCCTGCCCGACATCGAGCTCAAGGGCATCGGCCGCAAGTCCAACGGCGCGACCGTGGGCGAGGCCGCCCAGCAGATGTTCGGCTCCCTCACCAACGCGGCGACGGGCGCCGCGGCCGGGGCGGGCCACCTGCTCAAGGGCGGCACCGAGCAGATCGAGAAGGCGGGCCAGGCCGCGGCCGGCCTGATCAAGGGCCTCTTCGGCAAGAAGAAGTAGCGGGCAACAGCGACCTCAGGAGCTCGTCCAGCGAGCCCGTGCCGGGCCGGCGGGCGAGGGCGCCGATGGCGCGCACGAAGAGCGGCATAGGGTCGCGGTCGGGGCCGGCGTAGCGGTCCAGGAGCACGGCGATGGCCTGCGCCTCCGGGTCGCCGGGGATGCTCCGCCCGTGGCCGGCGCAGATCCTGCGGCCGAGGCTCCAGAGGAGAGCCACCTCCGGATGCCGGAAGCGCCAGGGGACCTCCTGCTGGTCGAAGGAGATGATGCAGCCGGAATTGTAGAACCGGTCCCGCCGGGCCGGCGCGAGCAGGCCGTCCCGCTCGGCCAGCAGCGTGATGGGCCGCCCGGGGAAGAGCTGCAGGCGCTGGCCGAGGACGAAGTAGGGGCAGATCAGGGGGCAGCGCGCGATGTTCCTGGCGTTGCAGAGCAGGTCCTGCAGGCTCGTCCACGGAGTGAACAGGATCATGCTCATGGTCCCGGACTGGAAGCGGAAATCCCCGGGCCACCGCCTGGTCGTCTCCGCGATGAAGGCCGCTGCCTCGTGCACCTGCTCCGCCGT
Organism: Elusimicrobiota bacterium; assembly: GCA_016212825.1. Lineage (GTDB taxonomy): Bacteria > Elusimicrobiota > Elusimicrobia > UBA1565 > UBA9628 > UBA9628. Next base: position 14,975 of record JACRDS010000107.1, read on the forward strand.
GATGCCTTTGTTGAGGCGCCGGTTCTCGCTCTCCGAGAAGTTCTCCACGCCCATGCCGTAGAGGCGCACGGCCAGCCGGCGGCGGGCCAGCAGCGGCAGGCAGCGCCTCAGGGCAGCCCGCCCAGCGAGCAGCTCGTCTGCGCGCGGCATGAAGGCGAGCTCCGCGCCGCGCGCGCGCGCGCGCAGGAGCGCCTGGGTGAAGTCCTCCAGCCTCAGCCAGAGCTCGCTCCCGACCAGGTTGAAGTGCAGCTCGCCGCCCCCGGCCGGGCGCTCCCGGCAGGCCGCCGCGACCTGCGCCGCCGCGCAGGCCGCGGGGTCCTGGGTCGGCGGCCGCCGCATGGGCGTGTCGCAGAACGAGCACCCCATGGTCGGCTGGGGGACGCGCAGGCGGCGGAAGAAGGGGTTGGCGGCCGCGGGCGTGCGGTAGGAGCAGCGCGCCCCGGCCACGATGTTGTAGCGGGGCGCGGCCGCCCACGGGGCGCGGTTGAGGATGCGGCGCCGGAAGACGGGCCGGATGGCGTCGAGCAGGCCGGGGCCGTCGAGGCGGGGCTCCTCCACGCGGCGGATGCGGCGCCGGATGAAATCCCCGAGGCTGTGCAGGTCGTCGTCCATGGGCGAGTAGACCGTCCGGGAGCCCCCGGCCCGCCGGAGCGCGGCGAGCTGCTCCCGTGGGAGCCATTCGTTGAGCACGATGACGTGCGGCCGCCGGCGCGCAGCCTCGGTCCGGAGCCGGCCCAGGTCCGCGGGCGCCAGCATGTAGCGGACGGTCGGGTCGTAGCGTACCCCCAGGACGCACCAGGAGCAGCGCCACCCGCAGGCGCGCGCCAGGCCCATGAGGAACGGATAGGCGGCGGTGCGGAACAGGCGCTGCGGCGCGTCGGGCGAGAGCTCGACGAGCATGAGCCGGAAGGGGCCGCCGGCGGGGCGCTTCATCCTGAGTCCCATTATAGCTCGATACCCGCGGTGATTTATATAGCCACCAAGGAAGCCACCAAGCTCCCGAGAAGGGACTAGGGGATTCGGGGGA
>JACRDS010000108.1 GCA_016212825.1 Elusimicrobiota bacterium
CTCAAGGGCACCGGCGCCGGCGCGCCGACCGCCGTCAACGGGACGCAGAACCAGATCACCTACTGGACGGACGCCAATACCATCGGCTCCACGGCGGCCATATCCGTCGGGCTGGGCGGAACGGGCGCGAACCTCGCCGCCGTGGCCACCGGCGGCCTCATCTACAAGAGCGGCGCGACGACCCTCGGCGGCACGGCAGCCCTGACGGGCGTCCTCAAGGGCACCGGCGCCGGCGCGCCGACCGCCGTCAACGGGACGCAGAACCAGATCACCTACTGGACGGACGCCAATACCATCGGCTCCACGGCGGCCATATCCGTCGGGCTGGGCGGCACGGGCAACGACCTCTCCGCCGTTGCCACGGGCGGCCTCATCTACAAGAGCGGCGTGACGACCCTTGCGGGGACCGGGCAGCTCTCCGGCGTCCTCAAAGGCAACGGCGCCGGCGCGCCGTCCACCGGCGCCACCCAGGACGACCTGGCCGACGGGACGACCTACAAACGGTATAATCCCGCGTCCGTCGCGATCATAGGCGGCAGCGTGAGCGGGACCGTCCTCGAGGCGTTCAACAAGACCAAAGCCCAGTTGAACGCCCTGTCCATCAGCGCCACGGGGGAAGTGTACTTCTGCACCGACTGTCCCACCCCCCAGATCGTCGTCTCGACAGGCACGACCACCGGCGACCTCGCCAGCGCGCTCGGCGGCCAATGGCAGTGACTATGAACAGCGATGTCAGAAGGCGGCGGATGACGAGGCAGACGCTCCTCCTATCCCTGGCGCTTCTGTCAGGCGCGCCGTGCGCCGCCGAATTCCGCCCGCAGGCCACGGTGCCGCCGCACAGCGTCCCGGGCGGCATCACCTTCCAAGGGCAGCTGCAGCAGAACGGGATCCCCGTGACCTCGGATGTCCCCTGGGGGTTCGTCTTCCGCGTCTGGGATGCCGCGACCAACGGCAACCAGATCGGACCGACCATGCCCACGGCCTCCGCGATCGACAAAGGGATCTTCAACGTCAGCATCCCGGTGACGACCAACACCTTGGTGGGCGGCCCGCAGCGCTGGCTGGACGTGGAGGTCAACCAGCCCGGCCAGACCCCGGGAAGCGTCCCGCCGCTGACGCCGCGGGCTCGGCTCTTCTCCGTGCCTTACGCGCTCGTGGCCAAGGCCCTCGAAGGGACCATCGACGTGTCCACCAACGGGATCACCTTCACGACCGCGCCGGCCAACGGCAACGCGGCATTCTACGTCTCCACGGGCGCCTTCGTCGGCATCGGCGCCGCGCACCCGACCTCCCTGCTCCACGTGACGTCGGGAGTCGTGACCAGCGACGGGACCGGCACCAACCTCCATCTGAGCTCCGGGCCGATGACCATAGACGGCGCCGGGGCCACGCTCGATATCCGGGGAGCCGCGGTCTTCGGCAGCGGGGCGCTTCGGCCGAGATTCGACGCGGCGGGAGCGCTGACCATGATCGGCCCTCTGCAGACCGGCTCCGGCGGCACCGGCGCGAATCTCACCGGCAGGGCGCGGGGCGACATCCCTTATTTCTCCGGAGGCGGAGGCCCCTTGTCCGTGCTCGGCCTGGGGACACCGGGCAAGGTCCTTCGCAACGGCGGTGCGTCCCCGGTCTGGACCGCGGCGACCTATCCCGACACGATCCTGCAGGGCCAACTCTTGTACGGCTCCGTCGGCGGCAACGCGATCTCCGCCCTGGGCACGGGCGCCGCCGGCAAACTGCTCAGGACCAACGGCGCAGGGGCCGATCCCGCCTGGACCCAGGCGACCTATCCCAACACGGTCAATCAGGGAGAGCTCCTGTACGGCTCCGCGGCCAACGCGGTCTCCCCTCTGGGCACGGGCGCTGCCGGCGCGCTGCTGAGGACGGGCGGCGCCGGGGCAAATCCCTCCTGGACCACAGCCATCTACCCCAACACGACGACCCAAAACCGCCTGCTCTACTCGAGCGCCAACGACATCGTCTCGGAGCTGCCGACCCAGAACAACGGCGTCCTGGCGACCAACGGCGCCGGCGTCCCCGGCATAGTGACAGCGGGCGGGAACAGCATGGTGCTGCGCATACCCAACGCGGGCGGCGCCCCGGCTTTCGGCGCCGTGGATCTGAACCAAGCCAACGCGGTGACCGCGGTCCTGTCTCCCGCCAACGGCGGCACGGGCGCGGACCTCAGCGCCGCGTCCGCATGGGGTTCCCTACCCTACTTCTCCGCGGCCAACGTTATGGCCACGCTGGCCCCCGCAGCCGCCAACCGACTGCTGACGAGCAACGGAGCCGGCTTCAATCCCTCATGGGTCGACCCGGGCACCGGAGGGACCGCGGGGACCGCGAACAATCTGACCGGCGGGCTCCAAGGTTCGATACCCTATCAGAACGGCATCGGCGCGACCAGCATGCTCGCCGCGGGCACGGCCGGTCAATTGCTCAGGACCGCCGGAGCCGGAGCCAACCCCACCTGGACCACCGCGGTCTACCCGGGCACCACGACCGCCAACTGGATACTCTATTCCGACCTCAACAACCGCGTGACCGACCTGCCGACCCAGAACAACCGCCTCCTGAGGACCGACGGCGGCGGGGCGCCGACGTTCGCGGCGGACCTGCCGAACGTCACCATGGGAGGAGGCTACATCTACCGTGAAGGCGGGTCGGTCGTGGATCTGTCAGCCGGCGGCACGGGCACGGACCTCTCCGGCGCGGCCGCGGGCAGCCTGATCTACAAGGCCGCGGGCAACCTCGCGGGCAGCGGGGCCCTGACCGGCGTCGTCAGGGGAGACGCGGCCAGCGCCGGCGCGCCGACCGCCCTGACCGGGACGGCGAACCAGCTCGTCTACTGGGTGACCGCCAGCACCATCGGGGCGGAACAGTACGCCCCCACGTCGGCAGGTGGGACGGGCGCGGACCTCTCCGCCGTCCCGACGAACGCCCTCATCTACAAGAACGCCGCGGCGACCCTCGGCAGCGCGGGAATCATGCCGGCGGGCATCCTCAAGGGCGGCGGCGCCGGCGTCCCGACCGCAATCAACGGGACGCAGAACCTGATCGCCTACTGGCCGTACGCCATCACCATCGGCTCCACAGCGGCCATATCCGTCGGGCTCGGCGGCACGGGCGCGGACCTCTCCGCCGTCCCGACGAACGCCCTCATCTTCAAGAGCGCCGCGACGACCCTCGGCAGCGCGGGAATCATGCCGGCGGGCATCCTCAAG
>JACRDS010000010.1 GCA_016212825.1 Elusimicrobiota bacterium
CCCGCCACTCTCGAAAGCAGTCTTCTCAAGGATAGGACCGGAGGCGCGATGCCCAGCGCCTCCGGTTTTTCTATACTTCTCAGGTGCCGCTCCTTCTACGCCTCAGTCGCCCTTTCGCCCTCGTCTGCCTCGCCGCGACCCTGCCTTTCGGCGCCGCCGCGGCGGAGCGACTACGCCGGACGGACGGCACTCCGGTCGAGTGGCTGCCTTTGGACTGCAAGGACTCAGGTTCGATCCGAGAGCTCAAGTGGGCGCTGGTCTTGAGGGGCTGGCGACACGCGCTCGCCGAGGAGTTGGCGCGCTGCGCCTGCGGCAAGCGGGCTGGCGCGGCGGGCTGGCCTGAGCCTCGCCCTCGACTCCCGGAGAAAAGCGCCCGCGCACCGGAGCCTGCTCCGTGCGCGTGGGACCAGACGGTGCCGGAGTGCGTGGAATCGATGTCGCACAACATGCGAGGCCTGGGTCTTCCCCTGTCCAAGGACCAAACCGACGGGATCGCTTCCTGCTGGTTGACCAGGCACCACGACGCGCCCCCGCCCCGCCAGCCGCGCGTACCCCTGGATTGCGCCAAGCCCGACACCATTCGAGCGTTCAAGGACATCGTGCTGGGCGAGATCACGGATAAGCGCGCCGTCGCGGATGATTGGGCGCACGCGGTCTGCGGGAAAACCGCCGATGGAGCCGGCTATAACTCGCCTGCCCCGCCGAGCCCCAAGGTTTGGCCGCGCCTGCGCTGTCATCCGGGCCTCGGGGACGATTTCGCATCCTGCTCAGCCTGGTTCCAAGAGCGATTTCCCATCGGCTCGGAACAAGCTCGCCGATTGGCGGAATGGGAACTCAAGGACTGACGCTCCCCTTGGTCCCGCCGATGTGATTGCGCTCCCGCAAGACAATGAGCGAGAATCCCTCCGTGTCGGGACGACTGCTGGACAAACTGCTCCGATGGGCCTCCGCGTTCGGCCTGATCCCCCCCAAGCCCGTCAGGAGACGCCCCTGCTGCGCTCATCCTGCCTGGCATGCCGTCGGAGTCGAAATCGCCAGGGACGGAGGGGAGGCGATCGACCTGGACCGCTGCGAAGGCTGCGGGACCTATCGCCTCTCCTGGTGGTGGCCCAAAGACAGCGCAGACACGAAAATGGGGGGCGAGATGGATATCTCCGGCGATCTCGCTCGACGCCTGCGGGAAACGGCGGATTGGGAAGAGAGACGACGATTGCTCCGCGACGTCCTTTGACGGATCCGCCGGCGCCGAGGGGCCGTTCCTAACCGCCGGACGCCTCGCGCAGCAGGGCGGCGAAAGCCGGACTCGTCGCGGGGCGCAGGAACTGCGCGCGCGCCTTCTCCGAGGCAGCCGAGCGCAGGAAGGCACGGAGGTTAGGGGCCATCAGGGCCATCCGCGCCATGGCCAGCGCCTCCTCCCTGCGGCCGAGACGGTCGAGCAGGGAGGCTTTGGTGAGCAGCAGGATCTCGCCTCCCGACTTCGCCTGGAGGCCCAGCAGCTGCTCCACGATGCGCAAGGCATCGTCCAAGCGGCCGAGCTGTTCCAGGCACTCCCGCTTGCCGCTCAGGGCCGAAACCATGGCCGGGTCCTTTTCCAGCGCCCGCTCGTAGTACGGCAGGGCCTCGGCGGCGCGGCCGAGCTCGCTGAGCAGCAGCGTTCCCATGTGCTGATTGAGCAGCTTGTCATCCGGGTCTTCGGCAAGAAGGAGCTTGAACGTTTCCAATGCCTGGGTGAACTGTCCGGTCTTGGCCAGGGCGATGCCCAGCTGGCGGCGGCTCTCCCGGTCGCCGGGGTCGAGGGCCAGCACCGCTTGCAGTTCGCGCGCGGTCCCCGCAGCGTCGCCCGCGTGCCCGCGCTCCTGGGCCCGCGCCCGGGCCTCCATCAGCGGCTGCCGCTTCAAGGCTTCGGCGCGCACGTCCTCCCAGCCGGCCGGAGTCCGCTTCAGGAACGCCTGCAGGGATTGGGCCGCCTCGAAGTGCCGGCCGAGCTTCCCGAGGCAGAGGGCCTTGAGATAGATGAGGCGGGTATCCTGGCGCCAAGTCTGCCCCGCCGCCGCTTCCAGGGCTTCCTTCCAGCGTTCGAGCGCCATGAGGCACCGGACGCGGCCCACGACCGCCGGGTCGCATCCGCGGTCAGCGGCCAATGCCGCGTCGAACTCGGCCAGGGCCTCGGAGTGACTCCCCTGCGCGGCCAAGGCCTCTCCCTGGGCGCAGCGGCGCGAGGATTCCGAGACCGTCGGCGGGGCCGCGGGCGGGGCCTCCGGCGCAGGCGGCGGATTCTCCTCGCCGGGCGCGGGCGGAGGGAGCGGATGGGCCCGGCGCCTGGCCTGCGCCGCCGCGACGACCTCTCGCGGGACCGGATTGGGCCGGTCCGGCGGGAAGAGCACGCCATGGAACGCCGCCGCCTTCAAGCCCGCGAGCTCCACGTCGAATCCGATCGAATAGACTCCCTCTTCCAGCGTCTTCGCGGCGAAGACCCGCCGCATCACGGCCGCTTCGGCCTCCGGCCACGGGTCGCGAAGCAGTTCTTCCAGGCGGCCCGGCGGGAAGAAGGCCTCGGCTTCCCACTCCTCCGGCGCGCCCTGGACCTGGCTCCATCGATCTTCCAGATAGGCCAGCGCCCGGATGGGAACGCCGTGCGCCCAGTGATCGTACGCGAAGAAGGAGACATCGGCCTGAACGCCGATGCGAACGGCCTCGCCCGCGACGGCCGAGAGCTCTCGCAAGAGTGCGTCGCCCGAGAGCGCCCACCCCTTGCACTCGGCCACGACGCAGCACCAGCCGCCTCCCTCCGGACAAGGCGACTGGGCCAGATCAGGGCTCCCGCCCCCAAGGACCTCCATGACCCGCCGCTTGACATCCTCCGTCGGCACGGGACAGTAATAGCCCTGGCAATTGAAGCTCATAGGCAGGCCGCCTGGAAAGGCATGATGAGCAGGATGGCATCTCCCCGCAGCCGCATGCGATACAGAATATCAAATGACTCACGCCGCCATCGCTACCCAGTCTGGCCGATGCCAAGATCGATGCGCCCGGAGGCGCCTGCGGCGCCTCCGGTCTTCTATCTCCGGGCCGGGCCCATGGCGTCGCCGAACTCGTCCACCTTCATGCCCGTCAGGAAGCGCGTCACCAGCCGGTTCTTTGCGCGCCCGGCGCGGGCGCGCTTCTGGTAGACGCAGAAGCGGTCCTCCAGCAGCTTGAGGCCCGGGAACAGCACGCGCAGCCGGCCCCGCTCCAGGTCGTCGAGGACCGCGTACTTCGGGATCAGGGCCACGCCCAGCCCTTCCGCCGCGGCGTTGATCATCCCCCGGATGTGGTTGACTGCGATGACCCGGCGGAAGACGGGCCGGCCCGAAGGCGGCGCCGCCTCCAGCATGTTGCGCCACCAGTGCCCCTCCTTGTCCAAGGACAGCACGGGCAGGCCCTCCAGGTCGCGGGGCGCGGAGACCGGATGTCTCTTTAGAAAAGCCGGCGCGGCCACCACCGCGTACTTCTCGCGGAACAGACTGGTGCGCTCCACCACGGCATTGGGATGAGGACGGCAGTCCACGGCCAGGTCGATCTCGTCGCGCAGCAGAGGCCCGGTGAGCTCGTGGGAGAAGAGGAAGTCCAGGCGCAGTTCGGGGTGGGCCTCGAGCAGCGGCCGCAGCTTGCGGATGAGGACGTGGCTGCCGAACTCCACGGTGGCGCCCAGCACCACGGTCTGCTCGAGCAGGGCCGCCTTCCCGGCCAGGCGCTCTCCGGCCTCGTCCAGCTCGCCGAAGACGCGCTCGCAGACCCGGTAGAGGTATTCGCCATCGTCGGACAGGGTCAGCCGGCGGCCGCGCCACTCCACCAGGGCCCGGCCCAGGCCCGCTTCCAACTTGCGGATCGCATGGCTCACCGCGGACGGGGTGAGGTGCAGGCGCGCGGCGGCCGCGGTGTAGCCGCCGCTGCGCGCGGCCTCGCGCAGGACCTCCAGCTTGTTCAGATCAAGATGAATAGGATTCATACTCTAAATGAAAACATATCGCTTTGTTCATCTCAAGAGCGGTGCTAGAATGGGATCAGAGACGCAGAGGAGGAGGACTGCCCGCCGTGCTGGAAAAAGAACTGAAGGTGACGTACACCACGTCCGCCGCGGACCTCGACGCCGTACACGCCCGCTTCGACGCCGCGCTCGCCGAGGTCCGCTCGCGCCTCGGCCGGGACTACCCCATCCACGTGGGCGGCGAACCGTTGCGCAATCAGCAGCCCCCGATTCTGGACCTCTCCCCCATCGACGCCTCCTCGGTGCTGGGCCGCTTCACGGCCGCCACGGTCGAGCAGGTCTCCCGAGCCATAGAATCGGCCGCGGGAGCCAAGAAGGCCTGGGGCAGCCGGACCTCCTGGCAGGAGCGCGTGGCCGTCCTGCGCAAGGCCGCCGCCGCGGTACGCCGCCGCAAGTACGAGATCGCCGCGATCATGAGCCTCGAGGTGGGCAAGAACCGGCTGGAGGCCCTGGGCGACGTGGAGGAATCGGCCGACCTCATGGAGTACTACGCCGGCCAGATGGAGGAGCACCACGGCTTCGTCAGGAAGATGAGCTCCCTCACCCCGGCGGAGCGGACAGTGGACGTCCTTCGGCCCTACGGCGTCTTCGTCTGCATCGCGCCCTTCAACTTCCCCATGGCCCTGGCCGCCGGCATGTCCTCGGCCGCCCTGGTGACGGGCAACACCGTGGTCTTCAAGCCCGCCGCGGACACCCCCTGGACCGGCCTGTGCCTCTACGAGATCTACCGCGAGGCCGGCGTGCCGGCCGACGTCTTCCATTACGTGACGGGCAAAGGCTCGCTCATCGGAGACGCGCTCTGGCAGCACCCCAAGGTGGACGGCATCGTGTTCACCGGCTCCCAGGAGACCGGCATGCGCATGTTCCGCGGCTTCAGCAGGAAGTGGGTCAAGCCCTGCCTCATGGAGCTCGGCGGCAAGGACCCGACCGTGGTCATGGACAGCGCGGACCTCGACGCCGCGGCCGAGGGCGTCTACCGCTCCGCTTGGGGGATGCAGAACCAGAAGTGCAGCGCGACCTCCCGGGCCTACGTGCACAAGAAGGTCGCCAAGCCCTTCCTGGAGAAGCTCGTCGCCCTGACCAAGGCCATGAGGATCGGCGACCCCACGCAGCGCGACGTCTTCTACGGGCCGGTCATCAACGAGGCCGCGGTCAAGACCTGGGAGAAAGCCGTGGAGCTGGCCCGGAAGGACGGCAAGATCGTCCACGGCGGCCGCCGGCTCACGGACGGAGCCCTGGCCAAGGGCTGGTTCGTGGAGCCCACCATCGTCCAGGCGCCTCTCTCCAGCCGTCTCTTCAGGGACGAGTTCTTCGTCCCGGTCCTCGCCGTGGGCGAGGTGGACAGCCTGGACCAGGCCGTCGCGGAATGCAACAAGGCCGACTACGGCCTCACCGCGGGCATCTTCAGCCGCAAGCCCGAGGAGGTCGAGAGGTTCTTCGACGAGGCCGAGGCCAGCGTCCTCTATGCCAACCGCCGCAGGGGCGCGACCACCGGCGCTTGGCCGGGCTGCCAACCCTTCACCGGCTGGAAAGGCTCGGGTTCGGGCGGCAAGGGCGGGCTGGGGCCCTACTACGTGGCCCAGTTCATGCGCGAGCAGAGCCGGACCGTGGTCGCGGAGTGAAGGCGAGCGGCCGTCAAATCCCCCCCGACGGGCCGGCAAACTGGTATACTGAAGGCGTTCCGGATCCTCAGCCGTTCTCCCGGACGGGAGCCCCTTCGATGACCCAGTGCGACGCCCGGACCCTTCCCTCGACCTATTCCGAGTCCCATCGCTGCCTCAAGAGCGCCGGTCTCAAGAAGGTCGGCAAGCGCACCCTCTGCCCGCACCACCGGAACATGCGGGGCCGGAAACATGCTTAGCGTGCGCCGGGCCCCGTGCGGAGCGCTCGCCCAGACCCGGGAGAACCGGAAGGCGATCCGGGCGTGCATGAAGCGCTGGTGCGTCCACAACCGCTACGGCCGCTCCATCGGCCGCGGTCTGAGCGACGCCGAACTGGTGGACAAGGTGGCCGGAGAGACCGGGGCCAGCAGGAATCTCGTGCGCCGCTCCCTGAAGCAGGACGACTGACCCGGCTCGTCCATATCAGCGGTGGCGCCGGCGGAAGCGGAACCGGCTGAACCGGCCATGGAAGCCCCCCGCGGGCTTCTTTCCCGGCTCCGGATGCGCATGATGCGCCGTCCGCGCGGGAGCGGCCGGCTGCCTGGCGGAGTAGTCAAAGCCCTCGAGCTTGCGGCGCTCGATCTTCGCGCCTAAAGCCCGCTCGATATCGCGCACCATGGCCTCGTCCTCGTGCGTGACGAAGGTGAAGGCGTCGCCGGTCTTGGCGGCGCGGCCGGTCCGTCCGATGCGGTGGGTGTAGGCGTCCGTGGTGTCGGGCACGTCGAAGTTGATGACGTGCGTGATCTGCGAGATGTCTATGCCGCGCGAGGCGATGTCCGTGGCGACCATGATGCTGAACTTCCCGTCGCGGAAGCCCTCCAGCGCGGCCTTGCGCCGGTTCTGCGACAGGTTGCCCTGCAGGGAGGTGGCGTCGAGGCCCTGGTCGTGCAGGCGCTGGGCCAGGCGCTTGGCGCGGTGCTTGGTGCGCGCGAAGATCAGCACCGTCCCGCCCGCCTGCGCGAGGAGCTTCGTCAGCAGCGCGGACTTGAGGTGCTCGGCCACGGGATAGAGGGCGTGGGACACGGTCGCCAGCGGCACGGTATGGTCCACCTGGACGGTCACCGGGTCGCGCAGGATCTCATGCGCGAGCTTGCGGATGTCGTCCGGCATCGTGGCCGAGAAGAGCAAGGTCTGCCGGTGCGCGGGGAGGTTCTTGAGGATGCGGCGGATGTCGGGCAGGAATCCCATGTCGAACATGCGGTCAGCCTCGTCGATGACCAGGGCCTCCAGGCGGGAGGGCTTGAAGGCGCCGTGCTGCATGTGGTCGAGCAGTCGGCCCGGGCAGGCCACCACGATCTCGCAGCCGCCGCGCAGGCCGCTGATCTGGGGGCCGGGGCCGACCCCGCCGTACACGGTCAGACTGCGCAGCCCCGTCTGCCGGCCCAGGCCCTGGAAGGCATCGTGGATCTGCTCGGCCAGCTCGCGCGTGGGCGCCAGGACCAGCGCGCGGGTGACGCCGCGGGGCCCCGTGAGCAGGCGCTGCAGTATGGGCAGGGCGAAGGCCGCGGTCTTGCCGGTCCCGGTCTGCGCCAGACCCAGCACGTCGCGGCCCTGGAGCACGGGCGCCATGGCCTGGAGCTGGATGGGCGTGGGCTTGGAATAGCCCAGCGCGCGGATCCCGGCGGTGATCTTGGCGTCGAAGTTGAACGAGGTGAAGCCCATGATGTCGTCTCCTTGGATCGGTCCTAGAGCTTCAGCAGCGCGACCTTCAGCGGAGGCCGGCCGTCGGGGCTGGGGAAGTCGTCTTCCGGCGTGATCCACTCCGCCTCGCGGATGGGACGGCCGGCCTTGCGCGCGCTGCGCTCGAGCTGCTCCAGCCAGGCCTCGCGCGCGACGGACGCCACGTTGTTGCAGCACACAACGGCGCCGCCCTCGGCGGCGCAGAGCAGGGCGGGCTTGAAGACCGCCGGATAGTCGTTGATGAGGTCCACCACGCCGAAAGGGCTCCGGGCGTAGCGGGGCGGGTCGAGGAACACCAGGTCGAAGCGCCGCGGCTCCAGCTTCGCGAACGGCGGCAGGCGCCGGCCGCGCACGACCTGTTCCTGGCCCAGGCCGCTGAGCTGGCGCAGGGCGGCGAAGGCGTCGCTGGCCACGAAGCTCATCCGGCCGTCCACGCCGTTGAGCCGGGCGTTCTCCTCGCCCACCGCCAGGCTGGAGCGCGAGAAGTCCACGTTGACCACGCAGGCCGCGCCGGCCTTGGCCGCGGCCACGCCCACCCCGCAGGTGTAGGCGAAGACGTTGAGCACGGACTTGTCCGCCGCCTCCCGCATCACGCGGCGGCGCGCGGCGCGCAGGTCGAGGAAGAGCCAGGGGTCCTGGCCGGAGTGCCGCGCCTGGATGCGGTAGCTCACGCCCAGCTCCCGCGCCTGGCGCGGCGCCTCGGCTGCGGCCAGCCGCTCGGGCGGCAGATTGTTGACGATGCGGGAGTTGGGCCGGCTGCGGTCGTTGTAGACCGCGGGCAGGCCCGGGAAGGACCGGGAGTAGAAGCCCTCCAGCGCGGCGAGCCGCGGCGACGGCAGGGGGTGGTGGAAGCTCTGGACCAGCAGCAGGTCGCCGTAGCGGTCCACGGTCAACCCGGGCTCGCCCTCCGCGGTGCCGTGGAACAGGCGATATGAGTCCGTCGCCTCGGCGTGCAGCCGGTCCAGGAGGCCGGCGCGGCGCTCCAGGGCGGACGACAGGCGGCCGATCAGCTCATCAGGCATGAAGGCTGGCTTGGGCGCCCTAGGCCAGGGCGGCGAGCTCGACCTCGGCTTCCGCGACGAAGCCCTCCAGGAGCTCGCGGACCGAGACGATCTCGTTGACCCGGGAGACGTTGTGGCCCGCGAAGACCACCGCGTGCTCGAGGTCGCCCTTGACCGCGTTGAACAAGGCCTTGGCGATGCAGTAGGGGGCGGTGTCCGGGTCGCAGGTCTTGAGGCATTGATAGCCGCAGTGGAACGGCTCGCGGTCGCCGCGCAGGAGGCGGTCCACGAAAGGCGTGCGGATGGCCCGGCCCGGGAGGCCGACCGGACTGTCTATGATGACCACGTCCTCGGCGCGCGCCGATATGTAGCGGTCCTTGAACTCCTGCGCGACGGAGCACTCGTGGGTGGCCACCAGGCGGGTCGCGATCTGCACGCCGGAGGCGCCCAGCGCCAGGAAGCGGGCCGCGTCCTTGCCGTCGAACACGCCGCCCGCCGCGATCACGGGCACCGGCCGGCCCGCGCACTCCCCGGCCACGGCCAGCACCTCCTTGACCAGGCCCTCCAGGACCCCCGCCGCCGGGGCCCGCGCCTCGTCTTTCTTGAAGCCGAGGTGGCCTCCGGCCAGCGGGCCTTCCACGATGAAGGCGTCGGGTATGCGGTTGTAGCGCTTCTTCCAACTCCGCGCGATGATGGAGGCGGCCCGGCCCGAGGAGACGATGGGGATCAGACGGGTGTCCGTGCCCTCGGTGAGCTGGGGCAGGCAGATGGGCAGTCCGGCCCCGGAGGCGATGAAGTCCGCGCCGCATCCGGCCGCGGTGCGCACCAGCTCGTCGTAGTTGCTCAGCGCGCCGAGGAGGTTGACGCCCACGACCCCGTCGGTGGCGGCCTTGGCCTTGCGGATCTCCTCGATGAGGGCCTTGCGCGAGGCGGCGGGGAAGTCGGTCTCGTTCTCCTGCGTGCCGTAGCCCAGGCCGACGCCCGCGATGGTGCCGGCGGCCCCGCAGGCGGCCACGGCCGCGGCCAGCGCCGCGGTGGACACCATGACGCCCATGCCGCCCTGGACGATGGGCAGCTTGATCTCCAACTCTCCGATGTGAAGCGGACGAAGGGCTCCAGCCATGATCCTCCCGCTGTGCGCGGATGTGTCTTCCCGCTGCAGCGGGCCGAAGGCTTTGCCCGCGATGGGTCCATTCGGCGGCCTTTTTCAGGTGGGAACGCCTTCGACCGCCGATTATATTTTAACAAATCCGGAGCCGTTTCGCCCTATCTTTCGCAGCGCGAGCAGCCGCACCCGCCGCTGAAATCCGGCCGGCCCGCGGCCCGCATCGTCTCCAGGCCCTCGCTGCCGATGAGGAAGGCCAGAGCCAGGGCCGCGGCCGAGTCCGCCCACCACAGGGCGGGGACCAGGCCGCAGAGGAGGCTGCCGGCCAGGAGCACCGCGGAGAGCTTGATGCAGGCCAAGGAGCAGTCCGCGTCCTTCTCCACCGTGGAGCTGTCCAGCCCCCGCGCCACCGCCTTCTTGGCCGACCAGAGCCAGAACATGAAGCTTAGGCTGGCCAGGGCGATGATCGCGCCCGGCAGCGTGGTGTCCGGCCCCTCCTGCCGCCACAGCTTGAGCGCGGAGGCCGCGGCCGTGCCCGCGGCCAGCGCCAGGAACAGCCGGCCGATGGCGCGGGTCGCGCGCCGCTCCGCCTCCAGGTCGGGCCGGGCGGCCAAGCCCGCCTCGCCCCGGAACCGCCACAGCACCGCGAGGGCGGAGGCCACCTCGATGAAGCTGTCCGCGCCGAAGCCGGCCAAGGCGACGGACTCGCCCTTGACCCCGAAGCCCACCGAGACCAGGCCCTCGACGATGTTGTAGGCGACCGTGAACCAGGACAGGCGCACGGCCCGGGCGACGAGGTCGGCCCTCACCGCAGCGCCGCCAGCAGGTAGTTGAGCAGGAAGAGCCCGGTGACGACGTAGAGGATGGGGTGCACCTCGCGGGCCTTGCCGCGCAGGAGCTTGGCCAGGATGTGGAAGACGAAGCCCGCGGCGATGCCGTTGGAGATGCTGTAGGTGAAGGGCATGAAGGCCGCGGTGAAGAAGGCGGGCACGGCCTCCTCCAGGTCGCCCCAGCGGATCTTCCCGGCCGGCTCCATCATGAGCACGCCCACCGCGATCAAGGCCGGGGCCGTAGCCGCGGCCGGGATCATGAGGGCCAGGGGCGCCAGGAAGAGGGCCAGCAGGAAGAGCCCGGCGGTGGTCAGCGAAGCCAGGCCGGTGCGGCCGCCCGCGGCGATGCCCGCGGCGCTCTCCACGTAGGTGGTCACGTTGCTCGTGCCCAACAGGGCGCCCAGAGAGGTCGCGATGGAGTCCGCGAAGAGGGCGCGGTCGAGCTTGGAGGAGAACCCCGCGCCCCGGTGCAGGGAGGCCTCGTCGCGGGCGTCGAATATGCCGGTCTTGCGCCCCGTGCCCAGGAAGGTGCCCACCGTGTCGAAGGTGTCGGTCAGGCTGAAGGCCAGGACTACGGGCAGGAGTTCGCCCAGGCGCTGCCAGAGGCCGCGCAGGTCGAACTGGAGGAAGGTCGGGGCCAAAGAGGGCGGGACGAAATCCTGCGGGGCGAACCGGGGCAGGCGGGTCACGCCGTTGAGCAGGCCCAGGGCCGTAGTCAGGAGGATGCCGAAGAGCACCGCGCCCCGGACCCGCAACAGGAGCAGGGCCATGATGATGAGGAGCCCGGCCAGGGAGAGCTGGGCGGTGGGGTCCGCGAAGGCCGAGAGCTGCGGCACCGCGTCCGAGGCCGTCAGCGCGAGGACCTTGCCCTCCGCGATCCGGGACTGCAGGACCTGGCCGCCGTCGACCAGGAAGTCCAGGAAGCGCGCGTTCTTCATCCCGATGTAGGCGATGAAGAGCCCGATCCCGGCGCTGATGGCGCACTGCAGGGACTCCGGGACGGCCTCCACCAGCATCTTGCGCAGCCGGGTCACGGTGACCGCGATGTTGATGAGGCCGCAGAGGAACACCAGGCCCAGCGCCTCCCGCCAGGAGAGGCCCAGGCCCGCCACCACCGTGAAGGCGAAGAAGGCGTTGAGCCCCATGCCGGGGGCCACGGCGAAGGGCACGTTGGCGAAGAGCCCCATCACCAAAGTCCCGGCCGCGGAGGCCAGGGCCGTGGCCGTGAACACCGCCCCGCGGTCCATGCCCGCGGAGGAGAGGATGAGGGGATTGACGAACAGGATGTAGGCCATGGTCACGAAGGTGGTGGCCCCGGCCAGGGCCTCGGTGCGCGGGTCAGTGCCGTGCTCCCGGAGCTGGAAGAATCCGCCCTTCATGACGCTCTAGAACATCCCCAGCATGCCCACCACGCCCGCGGCCAGGGCCAGGAAGGTGAACAGGTACTGGCCCTCCAGGCTGTAGCAGGTGCTCTCCTCGCCGCCAGCCGTCAAAGAGCGCAGCTCCAGGTAGGGCACCGGGGCGCGGCGGTACCAGCCCTTCACGCTGACCTCCTGCCCGATGAGCCGGCCCGCGCGCCGCATGGCGAAGAGCCACTGGAACAGGGCCAAGGGCTGGCGGTAGTCGAGCAGGATGAAGCCGGTCTGGTCCTGCAGGACCAGGTCCTCGGAGAGGATGAAGCCCGGCACCCCGCGGCCGATGATCCTGCCCTGCAGAGCCGCGGGTACGCCGCGCACGGCCGAGACCTTCACCTTCTTGAGCAAGGCGCAGACGTTGAGGTCCGGGCAGAAGCCGCCGCCGTACTTGAACCAGAGGCGCAGCAGGTTGCCCACGCCCCAACCCGCGGCCGCGCCCCACCAGCCCTGCGGCCCGCCGATGCCGGAGAGGTGGTTGGAGAACACCGCGGCGGCGGCCAGCAGCCAGGGCAGCCACAGATAGAAGAGGTCCACGAAGAACTCGTCCCAATAGCTCTCCGGCTGGCGCTCGTCGAAGAGCACGAAGGGCTCCTGGCCGTAGGCCGCGGCCTGCCGGCCCAAGGCCTCCAGGCGCTTGGCGGGCAGGGGATGCGTGGAGTGCAACTCGTAGTAGCCGGCCCAGGGGTTCCACAGATCCCATTGCATGGCGCCCAGGATGTTCTCCTTGGACGGGGCTCCGGCGCGGGACAGCGAGGCCGCCACCAAGCCCAAGGCGCCGACGGGGTCGAACACGCCCAAGGCGCGCAAGGTCTCCTGGGCCAAGGGCTCCCCTTCCCTCGACTCCCGGCGTTTGCCGGCCAGGCCGTAGGCGATCTTGACCAAGGCCGAGGCCAGCCGGTTGGGCTGGCGCGTGAGCTCCCCGGAGAAGCGGTCCGCGTAGAACTCGCGCACGCGCGAGAGGAAAAGCACCACGTACTCCGTCACGTAATAGAGCACCAAGGCCACGAGGCCGATGAGGGCGATCTGCCCCGCGCCCTTGCGGCTGCCTGAGGAGGAGCGCTTCCGGCGCATGCAGGCCTTGTAGATGCCGTAGAGGATCATGGGCACCAAGGCCGCGGCGGTCATGACCAGCATGTCCCAGTGCACGACATGCCCCAGTTCGTGGGCGGCCACGGCCTCCAGCTCCTCCGGCTCCAGGGCGTCCATGAGGCCCCGCGTGAGGACCAGGCGCGCGTTGCGCGGGGTGTGGCCGTAGGTGAAGGCGTTGGGGTTGCCGTCGTCGATGATGCCGCACCTCGGGAACGGGATGCCTCGTTCCTGGCAGGCCTTGTTGATGAAACCGCGCAGGGGCGCGGGCAGATCCGCGGGGTCCGACCAACGGAAGGAGTGCAGCCAGCCCAGGCTCAGGTCCGTGAGCCAGGGCCCGAGGATGAAGCTCGCCAGCAAGGCCAGGGCCGAGCCGATGAAGATGAAGTCCAAGGGCAGCCCGAGATAGGCCACGATCACGGCGCTGAAAGCGGCCAGCACGCCGTAGAGGAAGAGCAGGACGCCCCCGGAGCGCAGGGCCAGGCTGGGCAAAGCCGCCAAGCCCGCGGCGGCCGCGCGGGCCGGGACCGCGACGCGGGCCCGCTCCTCCGGGCGGATCTGCTGGTCGAGCATGCCCTGCACCGCCTGCACTTCCCCGGCGTCGAACCAGTTCCCTCCGCACTTGGCGCAGACGTCCACGACCGGGCCTGGCGCGGGGAACCGGGCCATGGTCATGAGGTCCTGGCAGCGGGGGCAGGGGCGCCGCCCCGGAGCCGTGTCCTGGTAGGCCTTCACCATGCTGTCATGGAGCCTCTGCGGATAGCGGACGTAGTGGTAGATCTCCCCCTTGTCGAGCCAGACTCCGCCGCAGGCCGAGCACAGGTCCACGATGATGCCTTGCGGTCCGAGCCGCTCTTCCAGGGATTTATCCGCACATTTCGGGCATTGCATGGTCCGGATTATAGCAGGCGGTTCGCCGCATTACCAGCGCGCTCCGGGCCTTGGGTCCTAGGACCCATCCGGACACCCGTCCTTTACCTCCCCCGGCCTGCCCCGGCGACCCCTGGCGGCAGGACGCTATTCGGGGTTATACTGACCCATCTTGAAGTCTCGCAAGAACGTCCTGAAAACCGCCCCGGTCTGGGTCCTGCTCGTTCTCGCCCTGGCCCGGCCGGCCGTCATCGCGGCAGGACAGGCCAAGACCGCGGGCCAGGAAGCCGCGGCCCCGCCCGCGCCAATCGCGGGAGTGCCTAGCCTGGGCTCCGCCCAGCTTTCTCCCGGCCTTTCGGCAGCCCCGCTCCAGCCCCTCTCCGCCAGCCTCAAGGGCCTGACCCCGGTCCCCGCGCTAAAGACTTCCCCCGCGGCGCTGGGCTCGATGGCCCCCGTGGCGATGACTCCCCAGGCCCCGCTGACCCCGGCGGCTCCGGCCGCGGAAAAGCCCGCTTCCCCCCTGCAGGGGCTGCTGGAGAACGCGCCGAAGGCCGCCGAGACCGCTGCGGCCAAGGACGTCTCCACTGCCAAGGAAGGCACGGCCGCCAATTTCTACCGCGCCGCGCGCCTGGAAGCCGCGGCCCCGGCCGAAGCCCCCGCCGCGCCGGAGGCCGGCCCGACGGCGCGCTCCGGCCTGCAGCCGGCCCTTAAGGCCTCCCCGGCCGAGCAGAAGGTCCTCGACAAGGTGGCCGAGGACCTCGGCCCCGTCATCGCCCGGGACGAGGCGCCCGTGCTCTACGGCGTCCTGGAGACGGTCTTCACCCGGCTCGGCGCGGCCCAGCAGAAGCTCTTCCCGGCCGACGCGGTCTCCATCAACCACATCCACGTGGTGGACACGCCCGTGCTCAACGCCTTCGTCTATCCCATCAAGGCCGCCGGGGTGCGGCGCTCCAGCAACCTGGTCTTCATCACCACCGGCTTGCTGCGCAAGATGCTGGGCGGCGACGCGGCTGGACTCAAGAACGGCATCATCCGCGTCGTCGGCGTGCTGGCCCACGAGCTGGCGCATCCCCTCGACAACATCGACGCCGAAGGCATCATGACCAACTACGGCAGGGAGATCGGCAGCCAGGCCCGGGAAGTGCGCGCCGACTCCGAGGGCGCCATGATCGCCAAGGAGGCCGGCTACCCGGTGGAGGGCGTCTACGAGTCCTTGAAGCTCCTCTTCGAAGGGGAGCGGGACGAAGACAGCCTGGCCGGGTCCTTGGCCGGCACCCACCCCCAGAACGACCTGCGCCTGGCCATGCAGAGGATGCTGCTGACCCTCGACCGCTACGAGAAGGGCGTTCGCGCGCCCTCCTATCCGGAGGACATCCCGGCCGCCCTGCTGACCGAGCTCGCCGGCCTCGACCAGGGCGAGGCCGCGGGCCGATTCGCCCGGCCCAAGGACCTGGCCGAGGCCCTGGGCCGGCTCAACGGGCTCTCGGACCTCGACCGCGGCGAAGCCTACAAGCTCCTGGAGTTCAACCGGCTCGTCCTCAGCGTGGACGCCATGCTGGCCAAGAGAGGTCCGGACCTCTCGGACGAAGACTTCCGGGTCTTCACCGAGATCAACCGCCTGCTGGCCAAGCCCGGGGCGCCGGACATCCTGGGCCGCAAGGGCATGGACAAGATCTTCACGAAGGAGGCCCACTCCGAGGAGTTCCTCGCCTATCCCTCGCACGAGGCCTTCATGAAGAAGGTCCCGGCCTACAACAGCGCGCGCTACCTGGACTGGGTCCAAGCCGACTTCTACACCAAGTCCGACGGCTACGGCACCGTGGAGAAAGCCATGCGCGCCCTGGTCCGCATACTGCCTACGGAGCACATCTTCGCCCGCTTTGCCGAGCGCATCGCCGCGGACCTGCCTTCGGACCTGCGCACACATCCCAACTCCCGCTACATCTACGACTC
Source organism: Elusimicrobiota bacterium (assembly GCA_016212825.1). Classification (GTDB taxonomy): domain Bacteria; phylum Elusimicrobiota; class Elusimicrobia; order UBA1565; family UBA9628; genus UBA9628. The sequence goes on from JACRDS010000010.1 coordinate 15,629, forward strand.
GTCTGTGGCCAAGGGTAAATCCGTGGAGTTCCAGGCCCGGCTCGCAGTCCTCTTCCATAGGAAGGTCCTGCCCCAGCTCTCCGCGGAGGAACGCATCGCTTTCTTCGTGGATTCCGCGCACGAGGAGTACTCCTACGTCTTCCCGCAGTTCCGCGACGCGCGCGCCGGCAACTACAGCCTGGGCGTCCTCAAGCAGCGCACGCAACTCATGGGGGATCGGCGCCTCCAGGCCCTGCAGGAGGATTTCCGCGCGGTCCTGCAGTCCATCTGGGACGACCGGGGCTATTACGGGACCCTGGACCTCATCCTGGCCTTCAACAGCACGGACTGGGACACCGTCTTCGCGGTGCTGGGCATCGACCCGCACGTCGGCCGCGGCCAGCTGCGCCAGGCGGTCAAGGCCTTCGCCAAGACCCCGCGCTACGCGGATGTGCTCAGGACCATCAAGGCCAGCGGCTTGGACGCCTTCCGCCTGCTCAAGCTCGGCCACCCCATGGGGAAGATGGGCGAGATGGCATGGACCGACGACACGCTGGGGCCGCATCTGGGCGGGTCGCATAACGAGACGCTCGCGGCCGAGCCGGAGCTGCGCACATTGGCCAGACAGCTCTTCGCCGGTTCCTATTACCAGGACCGCCCCGAGCTCTTCCGCACGGCCTACGGCCGGGCCCTGGGCCAGGCCCTGGCCAAGGCCGCCGGGGCTCCGCTCACCGTGGCCGGGCTCGCAGCCATGCACCAGGCCGTCATGGACGAGCTGGTCGGCGGCTCGCGCGTCTCGGCCGAGCTCGCAGACGTGCAGGCCGCGGCCATCGCCCGCTCGCCCCTGCCCGCCGCGGACCGGAAGGCCCTGCTGCAGGCCGTGTTCCTGGAGGGCTACCGCGAGGCCGATCTCGTCAGAGGCCTGACCCATGACCGGCCCGGCGCCTGGCTCTCCGGGGAGAGCGAGTCGCCCCGCAAGGTCCTGGCCGTCCTCAAGGAGCACGGCTTGGCCCGCAGCGCCTGGGACCTCTTCGCCAAGCTCCTGGCCCGGCCGGATTTCCGCAAGTCCGCCAAAGGCGGCGGGTTCTCCAGCTACTTCTCGGCGGTGAGCGCCTTCAAGGACGAGCTGCTCTCCGACCTGGAGCAGTCTTTGGCCCGGGAGACCTCGGACGCGGGCCGGGCCGCCCAGCTCATCCTCTTCCTGGAGACCGCGGTCGACCCGGCCGACGGCGACTACCCCGCTCCCGAGACCCTCAACACGCCGGAGCTGCGCGACATCAAGGCCCGCGCCGCCGCGCTGGCCTCGGGCGTGGACGCGGGCCCGCGCGGCGACCTCAAGATCTTCCGCCTGCTCACGGGCAGCGGCGCCACTCCGGCCACGGACGCCTACTTCCAGAAGCGCCTCTCCGACGCCGCGGATCTGCCGCTGTCGGAACTGTTGGAGCAGGGCCGCATCGCGGGCGCGGGCCTGCAGCTCTCCCTGACCCGGCGCCTGCTCGAGCCCGAGGTCGAGCGCCTCAGGTCCCGGCCGCAGGACCCCGAGGGCCTCAACCGCCTCATCGAGACCATCAACGCCTACGTGCGGCAGGGCTCGCTCAAGAAGGACGAGTACCTGGAGAGCCTGGCTTGGCGCCTGAAGCTATCCGGCAAGGAACTGCACGCCTTCATCGAGGACGAGAAGTCCTACAACTGGCGCAAGGCCAACCCCATGCTCCTGCGCTTCGGCTCCGCGCTCTCCGGCGAGATCGCCAAGCTCTCGCCCAAAGCCCGCGCGGACTTCATCGATTTCCTAATCGAGCCCCAGGGCCGGGAGTTGCCCGCCGCCATCCTCAAGGAGCTCCAGCGCAACGCCTACTCCGCGGCTCTGGCCCTGGAGGCGGCCAAGGACAGCCACCGCTCCAAGGCCGAGCTCAAGAAGGAGTCGGACCGGGCCGCCTATCTCATGAAGCTGGAGATCGAGTCAGCGCTCATCGACGCCTCCCCCTTCGAGCGCATCCCGCTCTTCGAGCTGCTGCTCAGCGCCGGCTCCCAGGCCCTGCAGAAAGCCGAGGACTTCCCGCGCAACGTCACCCGCCGCTTCCTGCGCTACGAAGCGGGCTCCACCGAGGAGAAGATGCTGGAGGCGTATCTCTCCGTGGTGCCGGCGCACGAGCGCAGCGTGAGCCTGGCCTACCTGCTCAGCCAGGCCGGGCAGAACAAGAGCTCGGCCAAGAACATCTTCGAGGTGTTCCAGACCGTGGGCGTCAAGTTCGGACAGCTCAGCTCCACCTGGAAGCTTTTCGGCGAGGAGATCGCCCGGGAGACGGCCTCCCTCAAGAACGACGCCCGCCCCATGACCAAGGCCGAGATCCTGGAGGCCATGGAGCGCGAGCTCTCCGCCGAGGAGCGGGCCCGCGTCAAGGACGTCAAGAAGGTCATCGGCAGCGCCAGCCTCAAGACCGTGGCCTTGGTCGAGCTCGCGGACGGCCGGGAGGCGGTCATGCTCCTGCGCCGGCCCAACGCCGCCGAGCAGATCGAGGCCAACCTGCGCCTGGGCCAGGACTTCTTGCGCGAGCTGGACCGCCGGGGCATGAGCCAGGCATCGACCATGTTCGACGCGGTGCTGGAGGCCGTGCGCAAGCAGCTGGCCGAGGAGCTCAAGTTCACCAAGGAGGCGGAGAGCATCCGCGCGGCCAAGAGGCATTTCGCGGGTTTGAACTCCTCCTGGCGCGGCCGGCTGGGAGGCTGGCGCTTCGCGGTGCCGGACCTCATCGAGGGCTTCCGGGTCCGCGACACCATCCTGTTCATGGAGAAGGCGGAGGGGACCACCTACGACAAGCTCGCCGAGGCGGACCGGGCCGCGGCGGGACCGCTCATCGCGGAGTCGGCCCTGTCCTTGCTCTTCCGCAAGGGCTGGTTCGATGCGGACCGCCACACCGGCAACCAGCTCATCGACACCGCGAACAAGGCGATCTACCCCCTGGACTTCGGCCAGGCCGCGGCCTACACCAAGAGGGGCTTCTGGCAGAGCGACGAGCGCTACGAGCTGGCCCAGTTCCTGCGCGGCTTCGCGGAGAACGACGCGGACCGGGTGCTGCGCCACGGCCTGGCCATGTCCGGCAAGCCCGGCCCGGACGACCTCGCCTCCCTGCGCGAAGCCGTGCGCGGCATACTCGCGGGCGAGGGCAGCCTGCCCGACCGCCTGGTCGGCCTGGTCACGGCATTCGCGCAGCAGGGCGCGGCCCTGGACGGCAAGTTCACCTTCGGGGCCTTCAAGGGGCTCATGACCCTGTTCGGCGAGGGCTACGTGAGCGAAGAGGGCTTCCGGGCCCTGCTGGCCCGCGAGATCGCGTCCTTGCTCAAGCGCAAGCTGCCGCGGACCTTAGCGGACGAGCGGCGGCGCTAGCTCCGCGCGCACCGCGGCCGCCAAAGCCGCCGCGCCGCCGGCCCCCGCGTCCCAGACCCGGCCCTCGGCCAGGCCCCAGCGCAGGCGCACCTCGTCGACGAGGCCCTGGCGCACCACCCAGACCATGGGCTTGCGCCGGCCGCGCACCAGGGCATCCAAACCGGCCGACCAGCCGTCCCCGCGCAGCTCCAACGGGCCGACCTCGTCCACGACGACCACGTCCGGGTCGCGGCGCAGGGCCTCGTCCAGGGCCCGGCGTCCGAAGGCCAGTCCCTCCGGGGAGAATCGGAACGGCCCCTGGGTCGGCCAGTCCCGCGGCCCGTCCGTCCGGCACAGGGGCCGGCTCTGCCCGCTGTCCAGGTCCTCCACGTCGAAGCCGCTGCGCCGGCCGCCCTCCCAGAAGCCCGGGGCGTGCAGGCCGCCCAGGCTCAGACCCGCCTCGCGCAAAGAGCGCGCCAGCTCCTCGACCAGGCTGGACTTGCCCTCGCCCTGGCCGCCCGTGATGATGAGCACGCGGGCCGGGGCCAGGGCCTCGAAGAGGGCCGGGGCGCGCGCCACGGCCGAGCGCAGGGAGGACACCGGATGGCGCAGGAGGGTCTTGGCGGGCGGCAGGCCGGCGAAGACCGCTGGCAAAGAATCGAAGGCCTGCTCCAGGGCCGCGAAGAACAGGCGCCCGCCGCGGCGCTCCAGCCAGCGGCGCAGGGACGGATGGGTCAGCTCCGAGCCGATGCAGGAGAATCCCAGGGTGAGCACGAGCGCGCGCAGGCCCATCTGCGCGCCGGCCTGCCAGCGCCCCAGCAGGAGCCCCGCCGCGACCGCGGCCAGGAGCAGCCCGGACCAGAGCCCGGTCTTGCCCATGAGCCGGGCCGCGCGGGGCCAGGACCGGACGCAGAACCAGACGTAGAGCGCGGCGGCCGCGGCGAAGAGTCCGATCGGCAGCCGGCTCCCCAAGGACATGGCCGCGGCCACGCAGGCGAGGTGGAAGGCCAGAGCGGCCAGAGAAGGGTCCCCCGGAGGGGACTCCTTGCGCCGGGGCGGCTCCCCGGCGTGCGCCGAAGGTCCCAGGATGGGCTCGGCAGTCCTTCCCGAACCGGCCGCCCAGCCGATGGCGGCGGCCGAGAAGCCGCCGAGGAGATGCGCGGACCAGAGGACGAGCAGGGGCGTCCAGGGACTGCCGGCCGGCAGGTCGAGCCAGGTCCGGACCGCTGCGAGCCCCTTGACGTAGAGGGTCCAGGTCTGCGGGCCGTAGAAGAGCAGGGCGCCGCCCAGCTTGTGCGCCAGGGGCCAGGATATGGCCAGGGCTCCGGCCAGGAGGTAGCCCGCCGGGTTGGCCCCGCCCAGCAGGACCCCGGCCTCCATGAGGAACCCCTCCGCGGAGATGGCGATCATGGGGGCGAGGATGACCGCGCTGGGCGAGACGGATTTCATGGCCGCGCAGATGAGCCCGGCGCGCCAGAGCAGCCCCCGGTGCGGCCACAACCGGTGGCCGGCCACGAGGGTCGCGATGCCGATGCCGGTGAGGATGTTGCCGGTCAGGGGCACGCGCGCGTTGTGCAGGAAGCTGCCGAAGACGATCTCGGAGGCGGCCCAGAGGCTGCCCAGCACCGCGGCCTTGCGCCAGAGCTCGGTCTTCCCCGGTCTGCTCATGAGAGGGGGGCCAGGTTGACGCGCCGGGCGCAGGCGCCGTAGAGATGCCGGGCCCGGGCGCCCTGGGACAGCAGGTCCAGGGCCGCGTCCGGGTCGCATACGACGCAGCCGCTGGCCCAGCGCACGCCGCGGGCGAAGAGCTCGTCGGGCAGCAGGCTCCCGGACGGCCCGACCAGGATGACCTGGGCCTTGGGCGCGGCCAGGGCCAGCAGGCCTTCCAGCGTCTCGTTGACCACGGTCATGCCCGTGATGAGTACCGCGTCGCAGCCCGGCAGGACCTCGGCCGCCCGGAAGGCGGGCACGAAAAGGCCCCGGTCCGCGTCGCGCAGGGCCTCCGCGCGCAGTTCCAGGACCTTCAAGCGCAGGCCGGAGACCGCCTTGAGCCGGTCAATATAGGAGGAGAAGGCCCCCACCAGGGCCACGCTCATGCCGGCCTTGAGTTCCAGGAGCGCAAGAGCGTCGCGGTCGGCCACGACGCGGTAGCGCTCCGGTCTTAGCCAGGGCGCGGAGAGGGCGTTCAAGGCCGCGACCGCCAGGGCGCGCCGGTAGGGGTCCTCCGGCCAGGGCTCCAGGAGCCCCGCCGCGGGCAGGCCGGCGAGCGCTCCCGGCGGCTGCGGCGCCTCCTGCAGCCAGCGGCCCTCGGGCCGGGGCGTGCCGGCCAGGCCGCCGCTGCCGTCCGAGAGCTTGACCCCGGAGAAGACCACGCCCACCACGGCCCGCTCCACGCGCAGGCGCTCCCAGGAGGCGCCGTGGAGTCGGCGCAGGGCGGCCACGGTCTCGGCGAGCAGGCCGTCCCCCATCGCGCTTAGAGCTTGGGCGTCTCTTCGCCGCCGGCGCCGCCCGGCCCGCCGAAGGACGCCCGGTCCCCGCCGCGCGGGCCGTCGGAGATCACGAAGGTGTCCACGCGCAGCTTGGCGCCCATCACGCCGATCCAGCGGATGTCGTCGCGCTCGAAGGTCAGCAGCGGCGCGGCCTTGCGGTGCAGGGTGCAGACCACCTCGATGACGCACTGGTCGCCCAGAGCCCCGATCTTCTGCGCGGCGGGCGCGATCTTGCGGATCAGGGCGGCGACATACTCCCGGAAGGGGGCCGAAGCCAGGGCGCCGGACTCGATGACGAAGCCGTGGTCGCGGGCCGCGGCGCCGAAGGCGCCCAGGCGGTCGCCGATCCGCCAGGACTCGCTGGGCTTGAGGCCGATGCGGGCCTCGATGTCCTGCGGCGTCAAGGTCTGGCTCAGTATCCTGAGTCGCACGTCGGTCTGTTCGCGCATGTGCCTCCTCCCGGAGGGACTTATGATACCACACGCGAGGCCCTGCTAGAAGCAGTACACCGCGGAGCTCTTGAACGTGGCGAAGACCTCGCGGCCGGGCGCGAGGTCCAGGCGCTCGAAGGAGGCGAAGGTGATCAAAGCGGCGAGCTCCAGTTCCCCGGCGGCCAGGCGCAACTCCAGCAGGGCGCCGCGGGGGCTCCAGTCGACCACCCGGCAGCGGAACTGGTTGCGGGCGCTGGAATCGAAAGGCCGGGCCGAGACCAGGATCTCCTCCGGCCGTATCCAGATGTGCTCGGTGCCCGGGCCGGCCCCGGCGGCGTGGACCTCCACCCCGGAGCAGAGGCAGAGCCCCTCGCGCCGGCAGCGCGCGTCGAGCACGTTGCGCATGTCCAGGAAGCGCGCGGTCTCGGGGTCCGAGGGGCGGTGGAATATCTCCGCCGGGGTGCCAGTGACGCGGATGCGCCGGCCGAGCATCACGCCGATGCGCTGGCCCAGAGCCATGGCCTCCTCCTGGTCGTGGGTCACGTGGAGGAAGGCGGCGCCGGAGCCGCGCTGGATGCGCTTGAGCTCGGCGCGCAGCTGCGCCCGGCGGGAGGTGTCCAGGGCGCAGAGCGGCTCGTCGAGCAGGAGCAGGCGCGGCCGGATGACCAAGGCCCGGGCCAGGGCCACGCGCTGCTGCTCGCCTCCGGAGAGCGCTCCGATGCGGCGCCCCAGCAGGGGCTCGATGCCCAGGAGGCGGGCCGTCTCCCGGACGCGCGCGGCCGTCTCCGTCCGCCCCGCGCCCGCGGCCGCCAGGCCGTAGCCGATGTTGCGCTCCACGTCCATGTGCGGGACCAGGTCGTAGTCCTGGTACACCACGGCGAAGCGCCGCCGCTCCGGGGGCGAAGCGGTGATGTCCTCGCCGTCCCAGAGGATGCGGCCGGAGTCGGGCCGGATCAGCCCGGCGATGGTCTCCAGGAGCACGGTCTTGCCCACGCCCGAGGGCCCCAGCAGGACGAAGTACTCGCCGGACCGGACCTGGAGCGAGAGGTCCTCCAAAGCGAAGCCGCCCAGGCGCTTGCCGA
>JACRDS010000011.1 GCA_016212825.1 Elusimicrobiota bacterium
GACTCAGCGCCGGCCCGGCTTGGCCAGGCCCCGGCAGGGCGCGCGCCAGATGTCGCGCGCGTACTCCGTGATGCTGCGGTCGCTGGAGAAGCGGCCGGAGAGGGCCGTGTTGACGATGGAGGAGCGGGCCCAAGCCTTGCGGTCGAGCCAGCGCCGCTCCGCCTCCTGCTGGGCCAGCAGGTAGTCCCCGAAGTCGGCCAGGATCAGGAACGGGTCGTCCTTGAGCAGGTAGTCCACCAAGGGCCGGAACAGGCCGGGCTCCTCCTTGGAGAAGTGGTTCCCGGAGACCAGGCCGACGGACTCGCGCAGGCCCGGGACGCGGTCGAGCCAGTCCGCCGGCCGGTAGCCCGAGCGGCGCAGGGCGGCCACCTCGTCGGCCTTGAGGCCGAAGATGAAGATGTGCCCGTCCCCGACCTCCTCCGCGATCTCGATGTTGGCCCCGTCCAAAGTCCCGATGGTCAGGGCCCCGTTCATCATGAACTTCATGTTGCCCGTGCCCGAGGCCTCGGTGCCGGCCAAGGAGATCTGCTCGGAGAGCTCCGCCGCCGGGATGACCTTCTGGGCCAGGCTCACCCGGTAGTCCTCCAGGAACACCACCTTGAGCTTGTCGGAGACCGTCCGGTCGGAGTTGATGACCCCGGCCACGCTGTTGATGAATTTGATGATGTGCTTGGCCATCCAGTAGCCGGGCGCCGCCTTGCCCCCGATCATGGCCGTGCGCGGCACGAAGTCCGCGTCCGGGTTGGCCTTGATGAGCAGGTAGCGGTGGATGAGGAAGAGCGCGAACATGAGCTGGCGCTTGTACTCGTGGATGCGCTTGACCTGCACGTCGAAGAGCGAGTCCGGGTCCACGCTCAGCCCCGCCGAGTCGTGGATGTGGGCCGCCAGGGCCTTCTTGTTCTCGAGCTTGACCCGGCGCCACTCGTCCTGGAAGCCCCGGTCGTCCTGGCGGGAGAGCAGGCCGCGCAGGCGCGAGGCGTCGGTCGCCCAGTCCGGGCCCACGGCCCCGCTGATGAGCCCGGCCAGACGCGGGTTGGACTCCAGCAGCCAGCGCCGGGGCGTGACGCCGTTGGTCTTGTTGTTGAACTTGCCCGGGAACATCTCGTGGAAGTCCCGGAACAGGGTCTGCTTCAGCAGCTCCGAGTGCAGCGCGGAGACCCCGTTGACCGAGTGGCTGGCCAGCACGCACAGGTACGCCATGCGCACCTTCTTGGGCTCGCCCTCCTCGATGAGCGACATCCGGCGCAGGCGGCCCGTGTCCCCGGGCCAGCGCCTGGCCACGTCGCGCAGGAAGCGGGAGTTGATCTCGTAGACGATCTCCAGGTGGCGGGGCAGCAGGCGCCCCAGCAGGGGCGCGGCCCAGGTCTCCAGAGCCTCGGGCATCAAGGTGTGGTTGGTGTAGGCGAAGGTCTTCTGGGTGATGCCCCAGGCCTGGTCCCACCCCAGGAGCTCGTCGTCGAGCAGGATGCGCATGAGCTCGGCCACGGCGATGGCCGGGTGGGTGTCGTTGAGCTGGATGGCCACCTTCTTGGGGAAGTCCTTGAAGTCGTCGTTGTGCGTGCTGAAGCGGCGCACGATGTCGGCCAACGAGGCGGCGGCAAAGAAGTACTCCTGCTTGAGCCGCAGCTCCACCCCCGCCGAGACCTTGTCGTTGGGGTAGAGGACCTTGGAGATGTTCTCCGAGGCGATCTTGCGGTCGTAGGCCTTGAAGTAGTCGCCGCGCGTGAAGTACTCCAGGTCGAAGTCCGAGGTGCCCTTGGCCGACCAGAGGCGCAGGGTGTTGACCACGTCGTTCTGGTAGCCGGGGATGGGGATGTCGCAGGGCATGGCCAGCACGTCCTCGGTGTCGAGCCACACCGCGGCGCTGTGGCCGTCGCCGGCGTGCTGCTGCTGGGTGCGGCCGTAGAAGCGCACCCGGATGGTGTATTCCGGCCGCTCGATGGCCCAGGGGGTGCCCAGCCTCAGCCAGTTGTCCGGCGCCTCCACCTGGTGGCCGTTGACGATCTTCTGCTGGAAGATGCCGTAGTTGAACATGATGCCGTAGCCGATGGCGGGCACGCCCAAAGTGGCCATGGAGTCCATGTAGCAGGCGGCCAGGCGGCCCAGGCCGCCGTTGCCCAGCCCGGCGTCGGCCTCCTCCTCGCAGAGCTCCTCGAGCTTGAGGCCGTAGGCCTGCAGGGCCTTCTTGGTCTCGCCCACGATGCCCAGGTTCAGGACCCCGTGCATGAGCAGGCGGCCGATGAGGAACTCCATGGAGAGGTAGTAGACCCGCTTGACGTTCTGCTTGTGGTAGCGCTGCTGGGTCTTGATCCAGCGCTCCATCATGCGGTCGCGGATGGCGTAGGCCGCGGTCATGAACTCGTCGTGGCGGGTGGCCGTGTACTCGTCCTTGGCCAAAGAGAAGGTGCGCCGCTCCAGGAACGACTGCTCGATGGACTTGACGCTCAGGCCGTTGCGCAGCTGCGCTCCCGCGGGCAGGGGGGAGGCGACGTAGGCGGCCGCGGGGGCGGGCTTGTCCTTGGGCATATTAGCTATCATACATCTTTAGAGTCCGACGAAGAATCCGAGGGGACCATGCCCAGCCCTAGAGCCCTGCTGCTCGAGAACATCCACCCCGACGCGGCCCGGCGCCTGGCCGACGCCGGCTTCGCGGTGTCCGCCCGGCCGGCGGCGCCCTCCGCCAGCGCGCTGGCCGGATCGCTGCGGGGGATCTCCCTGCTGGGGGTGCGCTCGCGCACCAAGGTGACCGCGTCCGTCCTGGCCGCGGCCCCGGACCTGCTGGCCGTGGGCTGCTTCTGCGTGGGCACGGACAACGTGGACCTGGCCGCGGCCCGGGACCGGGGGGTGGCGGTCTTCAACGCTCCCTACAGCAACACCCGCAGCGTGGCCGAGCTCGTGGTCGGGGAGCTGGTCATGCTCATGCGCCGGGCCTGCGACAAGAGCCGGCTCCTGCACCAGGGCGTCTGGGACAAGTCCGCCGCCGGCTGCCGCGAGGTGCGGGGCAAGACCCTGGGCATCATCGGCTACGGCAACATCGGCGGGCAGGTGGGCATACTCGCCGAGGCCCTGGGCATGCGGGTGCTCTACTACGACCTCGTGGACAAGCTGTCCTTGGGCAACGCGGCGCGCTGCCGCTCCCAGGCCGAGGTCCTGCGCCGCAGCGACGCGGTGACCCTGCACGTGGACGACGCCCCGGAGAACGCCGGGCTCATCGGGGAGCGGCAGCTCGCCGCCATGCCCCGCGGGGCCTTCCTCATAAACGCCAGCCGCGGCCGGGTCGTGGACATCCCGGCCCTGGCCCGGGCCCTGCGCCGGGGCCGCCTGGGGGGCGCGGCCGTGGACGTCTTCCCCACGGAGCCGGAGGGCAACGGGAAGGGCTTCCGCAGCCCGCTGCAGGGGCTGCCCAACGTCATCCTCACGCCGCACATCGGCGGCAGCACGGCCGAGGCCCAGCGCAACATCGCGGCCGACGTCTCGGAGAAGCTGCACCGCTACGTGCACCTGGGCGACACCTACTACAGCGTCAGCCTGCCCCAGGTCCAGCTGCCCGTCCTGCGCCGGTGCCACCGCATCCTGCACATCCACCGCAACGTGCCCGGCGTGATGTCGCAGATCAACACGGTTCTCGCCGGCCACGGCATCAACATCACCGGCCAGTACCTGGAGACCAACGAGAAGGTCGGCTACGCCATCACGGACATCGCGCGCCGCTACGACAGGGCCGTGCTCCGGGCCCTGGAAGGCATCCGGGAGACCATCCGCCTGCGGGTCCTGTTCTAGGGGGACCCTGTCGGCCGCTCCCGAAGAGGCCGCCGGAGGCCTCTAGGCCGCGGGCTTCTCGGCGATGATCCCGAAGTCTCCTCCGAGCGCGCGGCCCGGGAAGCGCCAGAGCCGCCTGAGCCGGTCGCCCCAGAGGTAGAGCGGCCAGCTCGGCGCGGGGCCGATGAGCGCGCGCCCCTGCTCCAGGGAGAGCTCCCCGGCCGCTTCGTCCCCGGCCCCGCGCGAGGATCGGGAGCGGCGCAGGGAGAGCACGCGCAGCTTGAAGTCGGCCAAGAGGCCCAGCAGGGAGCGCCGCGAGAAGAAGAAGAGGCTGCCCGCGCGGCCCAGGGGGCCGTCGGGCACGATGAGCTCCAGGCGGCCGCCCGGGCGCAGGAGGCGGGCCACGCCGGCCATGGCCGCGCGCGGCGAGGGCTCGCGCTCCAGGACCTCGTCGAGCAGGACGTAGTCGAAGCTCTCCTGCGGGTAGGGGGCCTCGCAGAGCGGGACGCTCGCGATGTCCGCGCCGTTGAGGACGCGGCCCAGCTCCGCGGCCCGGGCCGAGGGCTCCAGGCCGCGCGCCCGCCAGTTGGAGTGGTCGCGCAGGCCTGCCAGCATGGTGCCCAGGGCGCAGCCCGCATGGAGGAAATCGCCGCTGGTGCGCCAGCCCGAGAGGCGCCGGGCCAGGGCCCGGCCCCGGTAGTAGTCCCGCCAGTAGCGCTTGAAGAGCGCGCCGGAGCCGGCCGGCGGGCGGCAGCGGGCGATGTCCTCGGCCGAGGGCGCGGGCAGGTAGAAGGCGGCGCCGCAGTCCGGGCATTCGTGGATGTCCCGGGCGCGGCCCGGGCCGAGCTCTGCGGAACGAGCGAAGCGGGCGGCGCCGTGCAGGCAGACCGGGCAGGCTTGCGCGGGCATGCTGATATTATAGACAGAAACCCCGCCGGAGCTCAGGGGGCGGGGGCGGCGGGGGCGCCCAGAACCTGGAGATCGACGTGGGCCTCTTCGGGCGGCGGCGCCTGGCGGCAAAAACTCCACCAGTAGATGACGCTGACGATGGCGGCGAAGAACAGCACCAGGATCCGTTTCGGGATCGGCTTGGACTGCGGCACCGGCACGCCGTAGACCTCAGGCTGGAGCTTCTCCC
>JACRDS010000112.1 GCA_016212825.1 Elusimicrobiota bacterium
CGACGAGCGCGAGCAGACCCTCAACCAGCTGCTCATCGAGCTCGACGGCTTCGAGCAGAACCAGGGCATCGTGCTCATCGCGGCCACCAACCGCCCGGACGTCATCGACCCGGCCCTGCTGCGGCCCGGCCGCTTCGACCGGCAGGTCGCCATCCCCTTGCCCCATCTCAAGGGGCGCGAGGAGATCCTCAAGGTCCACGCGCGCAAGATCAAGATGGGGCCGGACGCCGACCTCTCGGTCATCGCCCGGCGCACCCCGGGCTTCTCCGGCGCGGATTTGGCCAACGTGATCAACGAGGGGGCCCTGCTGGCGGCGCGCAAGGAAAAGACCGCGGTGGAGCTCGCAGACCTCGAGGAGTCCATCGAGCGCGTGCTCTCCGGTCCGGAGCGCAAGTCCCGCATCATCTCCGACAAGGAGAAGAAGATCATCGCCTACCACGAGTCCGGGCACGCCGTGGTGGCCAAGCTGCTGCCCAACACCGACCCGGTGCACAAGGTCTCCATCGTCTCCCGCGGCCACGCCCTGGGCTACACCCTGCAGCTGCCCTTGGAGGACAAGCATTTGATCTCCCGGACCGACATCCTCAACAACCTGGCCGTGCTCCTGGGCGGCCGCTGCGCCGAGGAGCTGGTCTTCTCCGAGATGACCACGGGCGCTTCCAGCGACCTGTCCAAGGCCTCGGCCTACGCCATCCGGATGGTGACGGAGTTCGGCATGAGCGACAAGGTCGGACCGCTCTCCCTCAAGGAGCCGGACCGCGAGATATTCCTGGGCCGCGACATCGCCCGCGGCGCGGGCTATTCGGAGAGCACGGCCGAGCTCATCGACGCGGAGGTCAAGCGCATCGTGGTCGAAGCGCACGCCAAGGCCCGCGAGCTGCTGACGGCGCACCGGCAGAAGCTCGACATGCTGGCCGCCAAGCTCATGGAAGTCGAGTTCATGTCCGGAGACGAGATCGATGTCCTGTTCCAAGGCGCCGCGGCTTAGCCGGAAGGCTCCGGACATCCGGGGCCTGCTGGCCGCGCCCCGCCGCATCCCCCTGGTCATGGGCATCGTCAACGTCACGCCCGACTCCTTCTACGCGGGCAGCCGCTTCAGCCCGCAGGCTGCGGCCGACGAGGTCCTGCGCCAGGCCGAGGCCGGCGCCGACCTCGTGGACATCGGCGGCCAGTCCACCCGGCCGGGCTCGGACCCGGTCCCGGCGGAGGAAGAGCTCCGCCGCGTCGCGCCGGTCTTCGCGGCCCTGGCCGGCAAGTCCCCGGTCCCGCTCTCCATCGACACGGACAAGGCCCGCGTGGCGTGCGAGTGCCTGGCCGCGGGCGCGGCCCTGCTCAACGACGTCTCGGCCTTGCGCGCGGACCCGGACATGATGGCGGCGGCCCAGGCCGCGCCGGCCGTGGTGCTTATGCACCGCGGCGGCGATTCGCCCAAGACCATGCAAGAGTCGCCGCGCTACGGCGACGTGCTGGCGGAGGTGAAGGCCTTCCTGGCCGGGCGGCGCGACGCCTTCGCGGCCGCGGGCGGCGACCCGACGCGGCTCCTCTACGACCCGGGCATCGGATTCGGCAAGGACCTTGGGCATAACCTCTCCCTGCTCAAGCACCTCGACGAGCTCTGCGCGCTCGGCCCCGTGGTGCTGGGCGCTTCGCGCAAGTCCTTTTTGGGGAAAGTGACCGTTGACGGCGGCCCGCAGGACCGGCTGGAAGGCTCTTTGGCCGCGGCCTGCTGGGCCGCCATGCAGGGCGCGGCGGTGGTGCGCGTGCACGACGTGGCCGCGACGCGCCGCGCCTTGGCCGCGCTCGACGCCGTCCTGGGAGCGGCCTAGCCATGCCCCATCTTTTCGGCACCGACGGGGTGCGGGGCATCCCGGGCCGCTACCCGCTCGACGAGGGCACGGTCGCCGAGATCGGCGAGGCCGCGGCGCGGCTGCTGCTGGCCCGGTCCTCGCGCAACGGCTCCCGGCCCTTCATCCTCATGGCCCGCGACACCCGCGGCTCCGGCCCGCCTTTGAGCCGCTGGCTGATGGAGGGCTTCGCTGCGGCCGGCGTGCGGACCGTGGACTTGGGCGTGGCGCCCACCCCGGCGGTGGCCTATCTGACCCCCGTCTCCGGCGCCCTGTGCGGGACGGTGGTCTCGGCCAGCCATAATCCGGCCAAGTTCAACGGCATCAAGTTCTTCACCGGCGACGGCTACAAGATGACGCCCGAGCTCGAGGAGGAGGTCGAGGAGCGGCTCTCTCCGGAGGGACGGTCCCGGCCGCGGCGGCGCGGCGCCCGGGCCGAGGACGGCCGGGCCCTGCTGCGGCGCTACGAGGACTACCTGCGCAGCACCTTCCCGCCGACCATGGACCTCTCCGGCCTGCGCGTCGTGCTCGACTGCGCCAACGGGGCCGCCGCGCGCATCGCGCCGCCGCTCTTCGCCGGCCTGGGCGCCAAGGTCCTGACGCTGGGCTGCGCCCCCAACGGCCGCAACATCAACCTGGGCTGCGGCGCGCTCTTCACGGGGCGCCTGCAGGCCGCGGTGCGGCGCTGGGGCGCGGACTGCGGCATCTGCTTCGACGGGGACGCGGACCGCGCCATCTTCGCCGACGAGCAGGGCAGCCTTCTCGACGGCGACCAGCTCATCTGCCTGAGCGCCCTGCGCCTGCAGCGGCTGGGGCTGCTGCGCAGCTCCAAGGTCGTGCTGACGGTCATGTCCAACTTCGGCCTGGTCCGGTTCCTGGAACGCCGGGGCATCGCGGTGGAGTCCGTGCCCGTGGGCGACCGCAACGTGACCGAGGCTATCGAGAGCGGAGGCCTGAGCCTGGGCGGGGAGGCCTCGGGGCACATCATCTTCCGCAGCTTCGCCTCCACCGGCGACGGCATCCTCACCGCCCTGCAGACGCTGGCCGCCTGGCGGGAGGCCGGCGGGCGCCTGAGCGCCTGCCGCAAGGCCTACCGCCCGCTGCCCCAGCTCATCAAGAACGTCCACGTGGAACGCCGCATCCCCCTGGAGCGCCTGCCCCGCGTCCAGGCCCTGGCGCGGCGCTGCGAACACGCGCTGAAGGGCGAGGGGCGCGTCTTCCTCAGATATTCCGGGACGGAGCCGCTGCTGCGCATCATGATCGAAGGCCCCAGCCGTACGCGCATCGAGACCATGGCCCGACAGCTCGCGGCCGAGTACTTCCGCGAGGTGGGCCGACAGGAGCCAGAACTATGAAGACCAATACCGTGAAGCTCGGCGTCAATATCGACCACGTCGCCACCCTGCGCCAGGCGCGCCGGGATGTGGACCCCGACCCTGTCGCCGCCGCCGGGGTCTGCCGCCAGGCGGGCGCGGACATGATCGTCTGCCACCTGCGCCAGGACCGCCGGCACATCCAGGACGCGGACCTCTTCAAGCTCTGCGACCTCAAGGGCGAGACCCACCTGGAGCTCTCCACCGCTCCGGAGATGGTCGCCCTCGCGCTCAAGGCCCGGCCCGATTCGGTCTGCCTCGTGCCGGAGAGCCCCCGCGAGATCACCACGCAGGGCGGCATCAACCTCAAGACCCAGGCCAAGGCCGTGGGCCGCGCGGTGGAAAGGCTCAAGAAGGCCGACATCGAGGTCAGCCTCTTCATCGACCCCGAGGCGGGCAGCGTGCGCCTGTCCAAGTCCCTGGGCGCCGACCTGGTGGAGCTGTGCACCTCGGCCTACGCCGAGGCGCCGGGGAAGAACCGGCGCGCCGCCGAGCTGGAGCGCCTGGAGCTGGCGGGATATCTCGCCGACGAGATGGGGCTGGGCATCCACGCCGGGCACGCCCTCAACTACCACAACGTGCGCCCCGTGGCCCGCATCCCGCGGCTGGGCGCGCTCAACATCGGCTTCGCCATCGTGGCCCGCTCCGTGTTCGTGGGCCTCAAGACGGCCGTGCTGGAGATGAAGCTGCTGCTGAGCTAGCCCTCCATGTGCGGCATCGTCGGCTACGCGGGGCGCAGGCAGGCCACGCCTTTCATCCTGGAAGGCCTCAAGCGCCTCGAGTACCGGGGCTATGACTCGGCCGGGGTGGCCGTGGCCGAGGGCGGCGCCATCAAGCGCTGCCGCGCGGCCGGCAAGCTGGGCAACCTCGATGCGGTCCTGAAGAAGTCGCCCCTGCCGGGGGTGGTGGCCCTGGGCCACACGCGCTGGGCCACCCACGGCAAGCCTTCCGAAGAGAACGCGCATCCGCACTGCGACTGCTCGGGCCAGCTGGTGGTCATCCACAACGGCATCATCGAGAACTACGTGGAGCTCCAGGAGCGGCTGGGCCAGGCCGGCCACAAGTTCGCCTCGGAGACGGACACCGAGGTCGTGGCGCATCTCATCGAGGAGAAACTCAAGGCCCTGCACAAGCCGGGCGCCACCCCGGGCTTCGCCGAGCCCGCCCTCTTCGAGGCCGTGCGCCTGGCCCTGGGCGAGGTGAAGGGCGCCTACGCCCTGGCCGTGCTCTGGGCCAAGGCCCCGGGCGTCATCGTCTCGGCCAAGACCGCCTCGCCGCTCATCATCGGCCTGGGCGAGGGGGAGAACTTCCTGGCCTCGGATGTGCCCGCTTTCCTGGCCCACACGCGCAAGGCGGTCTTCCTGGAGGATGGGGAGATGGCCGTGCTCAAGGCGGACGGCTGCCGCTTCTTCTCTTTGGCCGGCAAGCGCATCGACAAGGCGCCGGTCACCATCCAGTGGGACCGCACCATGGCGGAGAAGGGCGGCTACCGCCACTTCATGCTCAAGGAGATCCACGAGCAGCCCACGGCCTGCGAGGACACCCTGCGCGGCCGGTTCTTCCCTCTGCGCGACGGCATGCTGGAGCGCGAGGCGGGCATCTCCGCCGCCGCGCTCAAGGCCGTGCGCCAGTTCCACCTGGTGGCCTGCGGCACGGCCTACCACGCGGGCCTGGTCGCCAAGTACTGGCTCGAGGAGCTGACCGGCGTTCCCGTGCACGCGGAGACCGCCTCCGAGTTCCGCTACCGCAGGGGCACGCTGGGCAAGGACGACCTGGTCATCGCGGTCAGCCAGTCCGGCGAGACGGCCGACACCCTGGCCGCGGTGCGCATGGCCAAGGAGAAGGGGGCCAAGGTCCTGTCGGTCTGCAACACGCTGGGCGCGGCCATCCCGCGCGCCGCGGAC
>JACRDS010000111.1 GCA_016212825.1 Elusimicrobiota bacterium
CCCGAGACCTTCGACCAGGGCTCGGTGACCAACGGCAAGACCGGCACCCCGGCCCAGCAGACCGCGGGCCAGGCCGCGCTGGTCACGGTGGGCATCGTGGACTCCTACTTCAACTTGGTGCCGGGCGTGGCGGCCGACGTGGAGACCCTGCCGTCCGACAACTTCGCGCCGCACGTGGACACGGCCCCCATCAACATCGTCACCGGCAAGACCGCGCAGTTCTCCGTCACCCTGCTGCACGCCGCGACGGGCCACTTCCTGCGCGCGCGGGACTACACCGGCGCCTCGGGACTCACGGACGACGTCTCCTCGACCTTCACGGTCCGGGCCGCGCCGCCGGTCGGCTTCCAACTGGTCCTGCCCGGCCAGACCGTGGTGGGCGGGGCGGGCGACTACTTCAACGGCCAGTACTGGTACAACCGGGCCGCGGCCACGCCCACCGCCGGCGTTCCCTTCACCATCGCGGTCAACCTGGTGGACCGCTACCTCAACCTGAGCACCTTGGTGGGCGCCGCCTCCATCTACTTCACCGCCTCCGACTCCTACGCCCTGCTGCCGGACACGCAGACCATGAACCTGCAGAGCGGGATCGTCTCCGCTCCGGCGACCTTCTACGCCAAGGCCCCCGACGCCACGCTCCGGGCCTGGCTGAAGGATCCCGGCATCTCGCCCTGCACGGGCAACTCCACCGACTCGCAGAGCCCGATCTTCCCGAGCGCGACCTGCCTCATGGGCGGGGCGGCCAGCCAGCCCTTCAAGGTCTACGCCGCGGCGCCCGCGGCCCTGCAGGCGGTCCTGCCCTGGGAGACCGAGGTTCCGGGCTCGGGCGGCAAGGCGCCCATCCCCGGCTACACGCCCGACTACTACACCATCGGCCAGGGCAGCCCCTTGAACGTGCGCGTGGACCTCATCGACGCCCACGGCAACGTGGCCACGGACTGCCTGGGCGTGGCGCTCAACGGCTGCGACCAGGACACCGATCCGCCCAGCGCCATGCCGCAGGTCGGCCTGAGCCTGCCCTCCGACCCCCTGCAGACGGTCCTGCCCTCGCCGCAGGTGCTCACGCACGGCCAGGCCACCTTCGCGGTGACGCCGCTGACCGCCCTCTCCACCTACACGGTGGCGGCCTCCACCGTCCTCCCGTCGGTGAGCTATTCCTCGGTGACCAGCGCGCAGTTCAAGGTCTACCCCGGCCCGCTGCACCACATGCACTTCACGGATGTGGCCCTGGGCTCCCCGTACCTGACCACGGTCAACGCGAACGCGGGCGAGCCCTTCGGCGTGGGCCTGGTGGTGCACGACCAGTTCCACAACCGCATCTCCACCGGCCCCAACCTCTACATCGGCACGGCCAAGTTCTCGGGAGAGAGCTTCAGCGGGGCGCCCTGGTACAACCCCAACTGGAGCACCTCGTTCTCATCGGCGAGCGTGACCTTCACGGCCCTGGACGCGGGCCAGATGAGCCTGCCCGGCCTGGTCACCCTGAACAAGGCCGGGACCTGCCCGGTGGGCGGGGCCGCGGGCGGCCGCTGGATCAAGGCCTTCGACAGCATCAACGGCAACGCGAACACCGAGTGGACGCCGTTCTCCCTGCAGCCCTGCTTCACCGTCAGCCCCGGCTCTCCCTACGCGGTCAAGGTCACCCCGACCTTCGACACGCCGGTGGGCGCCGGAACTCTGGGCCAGCCCGGCTTCCAGATCTTCACCGGCCAACTGACCGACGCGCAGGACAACCCCATCACCAACCCGCGGACCCTCGAGGTCGAGATCTACGGCGTCTACGGGGCCACCGGCACCATCTCCTGGCAGTCCGGCGGCGGGAGCTGGGTCAACGCCGGCGCCTCCACCCAGGTGGTGACCGACGCCAGCGGCCAGGTCGGCATCGCCAGCGCCCTGCGCTACAACGTCTCCACCAGGGCCGGGGACTTCGCCCGCATTTGGGTGGGCACCAACACGGTGGCCGGCACGGACCCGGGCACCATCACCAACCTCCTGCAGAAGAAGATGAGCTTCTCGGGCAAGCTCACCACCGTGGGCGGCACCTCGAGCAAGATCCAGTTCGCGTCCCTGCAGGCCGCGGCCACCGTGGGCCTCAACGCCGACCCTGGGGCCGGGGCCCAGTTCGCGGTCCAGCGCTACGACGACTTCAACAACCTGACCACGCAGGGCGACGACTTCATCGACCTCTCGGTCCTGGAGATCGGGGTGCACGATTTCGACAACCGCCATCTCTGCCAGTACGGCAACGGCTCCCCCGGCAACCCCTGCGACTACGGCTTCCGCGACATCGGCAACATCGCCTTCATGTCGGGCTACCCGATCTACGCCAACTTCTCCGGCATAGAGACGCCCTTCCTCTACTACGACCGGATGAGCTCCTATTCGGGCCCGGACGCGGACAGCAACACCGGGGAGCGCACCCGGCCGGGACGCTGGACCATCCAGGCCTCCCTGTCGGGCAAGGCCTTCACGGTGCAGACCCAGCTGGCCATGCATCCCGGCGCGCCCAGCAAGGTCGACTTCGGCAACTCCGTCAACACGGAGACCGCGGGCCGCCCGCTGCGCGCGGGCTCCCCCACCTACACCCTCTTCACCGCCCAGCTGCAGGACCAGTTCTCCAACCCGGTGGTGGCCACCCAGCCCTACACGGTGCAGCTGGCCACGGTGACGCGCGTGGCCTCGGGCTACAACGACTACGTGGCCTTCTCCACCGGCGCGGTCTACGCCGCCGGCTCGCGGGCCATGCCGCCCGTCCTGGCGACCACCACCCGCACCGTGACCATACCGGTCCTCGCCTACGGGGCGACCTTCTACTACGTCGACACCACGGCCTCCAACCGCTACGCGGCGGACGGCACGACCCGGCCCGTCATCTCCCTAGCCTGCCCGCCCCTGCAGGGCTCCGAGCAGGGCGTGATCATCGCGCCGGACAGCATCGACCGCATCGCCATCACCACGGGCGCGGGCATGGGCCTGCTGGCGGGCACGACCTCGGCCATGCCGGCCGGCTCCGCGAACTACGCGCCCTTCTTCCTGGAGACCCGCGACTATTACGGCAATGCCTCGCCCTGGCCTTCGGGCAGCCTGGATTTCGTGGCCTTCAACATCACCAGCAACTCTCCCGGCCAGGTGCAGATCTCCACGCCGGACGTGGGCGCCTTCAAGACCGCGCCCGCGGACTTCTTCACCCCCGTGGCCTACATCAAGGTCGGCCAGTCGGCCACCAGCTTCTACCTCATCGACACCATGGTCTCGCCCGCCACCTGGCAGCTCACGGTCAAGGGCGTGACCTACCCGACCTGGGAGGCGGCGGTCTCCAGCTACAGCGTGGCGCCCGGCCCGCCCGCGGGCATCCGCTTCACCACCCCGCCGCGGCGCCTCATCGCGGGCACCACCATCCAGTTCTACCCGGACTACCAGACCGGCGTCCCGACCGGGACCTGGGTCGCGGCGTCCTTGGTGGACCAGTTCAACAACGTCACCAAGCCCACCGGCACCGCGCCCAGCGAGTCCTACACCATCAAGTATCAGGCCGCGGACTACACGGCCTGGGGCGCGTACGTGCCTCTGTTCGACGATGTCATCATCGCCACCCAGCCGTCGTCGTCCTGGCAGCGCATCGGCTGCGACCCCTTCACCTACATCTGCAGCAACATCCCGGTGAACGTGCCTTCCGCCGGCGGCCCGGCCCCGTTCTTCCTCTTCGACACCAACGCGGGGACGGTCACCATAACGGCCCAGGCCTACACCAACTGCAGCGTGGTCTGCGCCCCGGTCTTCCCCATGGCGGCCCAGGACCAGCTCATCACGCCCGACCGCGCGACCTACCTCTCCATCCACCACCCCTACGACCAGCAGAAGCCCCTGCCGGTCGGCGACCAGGGCAGCCTGAAGCTGCAGGTGGGGCCGGACCTGGTGGGCATAACGGCCCGCGACGCCTTCGGCAACATCGCCAGGGGCGACCCTGTCAACGGCCAGTACTACACCAGCCGGGTGATCTACGGCCATTCCGGCTCGTCCACGGCGGTGACCATCGGCGACCTGACCGCCGGGACCACCTATCACGACTTCACGGGCTCGCCGACCTGCGGGCCCTCCTGCGACTACGGCTCCTACAACAACTTGGGGGTCAGGGATATGGTGCGGGAGGACCTCGTCATCTCGGCCACGGACTATTATAACCCCCCCATCTGGGGCGCCAGCAACGACCACTTCTACCGGTCCGACCTCTGGAGCGAAGTCCGGAATAACCTCAACAAGGTGTCCACCGGCCCGGTCTACACGGCCGGCGTGGTGGTCTTCCCCGCGGACCTGGCGCCCGAGTCCAACCCTCCGCCCAACGGGCCCATCCCGCAGGCCAAGCTGGCCCTGGGCATCACCGAGTACGGCAACGGCAAGGTCCTCAACCAGGGCGACGGCACCACCCCGGGCTCCCCGGACCCGATTCCCATGCTGCGTCTGGCCGTCAACATGGGCCCAACCACGGTCCCGCCGCTGCAAGCTTCCATGAAGTCCCTGCGGGTCGGCAGTCAGTCCGGGTTCCCCAAGGTCCTCGACAACAGCCACGTCTCGGAGCTGGCCCTTTATGCTGACTCAAACGGGAACATCAAGTTCGACCCCATCACGGGCGTGCCCGGCGAGGGGGACACCTTGGTCGCTATCGGCACCTACGCGGCCGGCGCCTGGCACTTCGGCAACGACGTGGAGAAGCTCAGTCTCCTCGACCCGGTGCATTGCGCCAACCTTGGCGCGGCGCCCCGCTACTTCTTCATCACCGTGCGCATCTCCTCGTCGGGCTACGGTCTCACCGAGCTGCCCGCGGGCTTCGGCCTCACCATCCCCAACCGTTCCGACCTTGCACTCGATGACGGCTACCAGGCGGGCGTGGCGGAGAACTACTTCCCCATCCGGACCTCCACCAGCTCGGTGGAGCGCGAGGGCGCCACCATCCGGGTCAACGACGCCCCGGCGGTCTACGACATCAACGCCTGGTGGCAGCCCTCGGGAGCCCCGCAGCTCTCCTCCTTCAACTACGTCACCCAGGGCCAGGTCAACGTGGGCGTGTTCAAGCTGGACATGTGGACGGACGTGTTCTCCGCGGTGCTCAGCAGCATCAAGGTCACGCACAGCGGAGGCACCGGCCTGACCACGGACATCACCCGGGTGCGGCTGTTCGAGGACGTGGAGGCCGGCGTGCCTCCGGGCGACGGCAAGCTGCAGCCCCTGGCGGACAAGCAGCTGGCCGAGGCCACCTTCCCGCTGGGGCAGAGGTTCACGTACCTCACCCTCTCCGATCCCTACGTGGACGGGCTCATCACGGGCGCCACCCACTCCTACTTCGTCGCCGTGGATTTCAGCCCCTCGGCGCAGGCGGATCAGACCCACGGCTTCACGATCATGGGCAGCGACATCATCCCCGCCAACGGCAACTCGCCGCAGATCGCCCCGCTGATCGCCCATCCCATCACCATGGAAGCCACGCCGGACACGGTCATCGTCTCCGCCGTGAACTCCAACGGCTCCTGCCCCAGCCCGGCCGACCCGGTGTGCCAGGAGGCGGCCTCCGTCCTGCAGTATGCGGCGAGCAGCGTCCTGACCTCCTCGCCCTCCATCCCCACCAAGCTCACCCAGAACAGCGACAACCAGCCGGTCATGAAGCTGAGCCTGCGGGTGCCCAGCGGCTCGGCGGAATGGAAAGGACTCAAGCTCGACCGCTGGATGGCCTCGACCTGGAACTCCGGGTCCGGCCAATACAACGTGCTCTTCTCCCTCAACAACAAGGCCTCGGACGTGGAGAAGATCCGGGTCTGGCGGGACTCCAACGACGACGGCTTCCTGGAGCCGTCCGTGGACGGGCAGGTCTCCGGCGTGGTGACGCACAACTTCCCGACCACGCAGCTGGCCGTGGCCCTGGCCTCCGGGACCCCCGGCGTCGACATCAGCACGACCGACTACATCTACGACGTCGCCGTGACGGACATCCTGGGGATGTTCCCGAACGACGACCCCTTCCGGATCGACCTCGCCCCCGAGAACCCGGACGGCGACAACATCAACCGGCTGGTCCTCGGGGACGACCAGATCGACGAGAGCAAGAAGGAGGTCGTGGTCTGCACCGGCCGGGACATGGCCGGCAAGCGGTTCACCGGCTGCGCGCGCGGCCAGGAGGGCACGGCGCCGCTGATCTTCTCCACCGGCGCGGTGCTCTCCGGCTCGGCCCGCCTCCCCATCATCGACCTCCTGGGCGGCGGGGGCGGCCAGATCCTGGGCGAGCAGATCCAGAACTACTTCATCACCTACGACGTCGCCCCGCTGGCCACGGTCGCGCCCAGCATCTACAACGCCTTCAACGCGAACCTGGGGGTCGTGATCGGCGGCCGGCAGGTCTGGCTGGGCGGCGGCGCCGGCCTGATGCAGGCCAACACCCACTACTTCCAGATCACCCCGCCCAAGAAGATGGGGACCGCGCGGGTGGGCGTGCCGGTCATCGTCATGGGCGGCGACACGGTGTCCTTGGTGCCCGAGGTGGCCCATGTGGCGGACAAGCTGCTCGTCATCTCCACCGACGCGGTGGACAGCTCCATGGGTCCCTCGGGCTGGCAGAACATCGGGGCCTTCGCCCAGCAGACCAGCACCCTGCCCATGGCCAACCTGACGGTCCAGACCGGCATCGCGGACGCGGAGTGGCGCTGGCTGTTGGTCTTCGCCACCGGCACCGCCACGGCCGGCGGGGACATCGCCGCGGACGTGGACCAGGTCTCCCTGTGGTACGATGCCAACGGCGACTCCGTCTTCGACGCCCCGGACGTCCTGGTGGGGACCGGCACCTTCGGCAACTACGGGGGACAGCTCCTGGTGGCCCAGATCAAGATCTCGCCCTATCGCAACATCATCACCGCGGACCAGGCTCCCCAGCCCCAGCGCTTCTTCGTCGCCTATCACATGACGGCCACGGCCCAGCCGGTCGACGCCCTGGGCCAGCCGCGCACCGTGGGCGTGCAGCTGCTGCCTCCCAGCGCGGGCCTGGGGTCCCTGCCCGCCGGCTTCCAGCCCGACCTCCCCGCGCTGAATTCCCTCTCCTATCCCAACGTCTACGACCCGGCCTCGCCGCTGCCCTTCACCTCCAAGCCGCGGGCCATCGTGGCGGCGCCCCAGACCGTCTACGTCAAGTCCACCCCCTATTTCAGCAACTCCTCGGGGACCTTCCCCTCGCCGCTGCTCGCCGGCGTCGCGGACATCCCGGCCGCGGCGGCGGGCAGCACGGACCTCTGCTGGATGATCACCTCGACCGTGGGCCTGCCCGTGCCCACCCTGGGCGCGACCTCCTACCTCATGCTCGACGGCGAGATCGTCGCCTACGGCGGCCTCGGCATCCTGGCCGGCGGCAACTGCAGCAACGATCCCGGCGGCAACGGGGCGGCCATCCTCCAGGTCCGCCGCGGCCTGCTCAACACGGTCGGCTCCACCCACACCGTGGGCGTGCCTCTCGGGACCCCCATCCAGCAGGGCGAGCGCAACCTGGCGCTCATGAAGCTGGAGATGTGGAGCTCGGCCTTCCAGGTCCAGTGGAGCGGGCTGCAGCTCTCCCGCGTCCTGCCCTCCGGCCTCAGCGGCGACGACACGGACATCGACCGGGTCCACGTGTACAAGTCCGTCACGCCGGACCGCAGCTTCCACCGCATCCCGGCCACCGGCGAGGACGCGGGCGACCCGGAGATGGGCTCGGCGCCTATGGGCCAACCGCCGGACACGCCCGGCCGCGTCACCGTGCCGATCAGCGACCCGGGGATCTTCTCCCCCGGCTTCGCCCTCATCACGCCCACCACCTCGGTCTTCTACGTGGCCGCCGACGTCTCGCCCAAGGCCAAGTTCTCCTATCCGGAGTCCGACGAGAAGCCGCCGCGCTTCAACGAGGTTTTCGGCGCCAACGCGGCCCTGCCCTTGAGCTTCCAGATCACCCCGGTCAACGCCGGCCACCAGACGGTCCTCGTCTCGACCGTGGCCAGCCCGAACTATCCCATCACCCCGACCCTCAACCCGGTGACCGTGGACATCATGGACGAGCGCGCCGGCGCCCCGGCCCAGCAGAACGAGGAGAACGTGAAGATGGCGCAGCTGCGCCTGCGCACCTCGCAGAACTCGGCGATCCTCACGAGGATCAAGCTGGACCGGGTGGGGGACTTCGGCGCCCTGGACAGCGACATCAACCTGGTGAAGGTCTGGCAGGCCCCGGCCTGCGCGGGGCAGCCGTCCTGCTTCATGGACGCCTCGGTCACCACGCGCACGCCGAGCGGGACCTACCCCAACCTGCTCTCCTACGGCAACGAGACCTTCAGCTCGGGGACGGTCACCATCCTCCTCAGGACCCCGGTCGTCGTGACCACGACCCCGGCCTATTACTTCATCACCTATGACGTCTCCCAGTTCGCCTCGGAGGGTTCGCGCTTCGGCCTGTCCATCCCGGACCCCCTGACCTACCTGACCATGCAGGCCCCCAACACGGTGGTCCCCGGGACGCCCGGCTTCGTCAGCCAGCCGTACATCCCGGTCCAGAAGGTCACCTCCCAGCTCACTTTGGGCGTCAACGACCTGGCCCAGAACATCCCCGGCGTGGGCCAGGCCCAGCAGAACGTGGCCATGCTGCGCTTCAACCTGGCCACCGACATCGCCCTGGCTCCGGTGCGCTCCATGCGCCTGGAGCGCACCGGCGGCTCTCCCCAGGACCCGACCCGGCCCATGGGCCGCAACACGGACGTGAAGTTCGTGCGCGTGTACAAGGACATCAACCAGAACGACGTGCTCGACGGGGCGGACATCAACCTCTCCGAGGTGGCCACCTCGCTGGTGGGCGGCGTGCCCTACGACGGCATCGGCTTCAGTTCCGTGGTGTACAGCACGGCGGGGTTCGCCGTGGGCCCGACCTCGTCCACCTTCGTCGGCTTCAACCTGGTGGTCGTGTCCACCGCGGGCTTCCCCGTGGACGTCGGCGGCGACCAGCTCGCCGGGCGCCTCTTCGTCAACAACGCGGAGCTGATGACCTTCTCCTCGGCGCCCGGCTGCCAGTTCCCGCCCCAGGCGGGCTTCTTCGAGGCGCCCGCCGGGTCGGGCGTGTTCTACCCCTGCCTGACGGTCATCTCGCGCGCCAACCGGCTCGGCCAGACGCAGACGCCCCTGCTCAACGTGCCCGGCGGGGCCGCGGTCAAGAAGGTCGACGTGTTCAACCAGGAGAACGACGCCGATGTGCAGACGGTCGTGACCTTCAGCAACGACCAGTTCGTCTCGCCCACGGCCGGCAGCTTCTTCGTGGCCTACGACGTGGGCGACGCGGCCGTGGCCAACAACCTCATCGGCGTGGCCGTGCGCGCCCCGAGCTGGTTCGGCATGCCGCGCGGGGACCAGGTCATGCCCGAGGTCCGGATGAACGTGACGCGGACGCAGCCCTTGGGCACCTACACCACGGGCTATCCCTTCGTGGGCATGAACGTGGCCGTCAGCCCCATCACGCTCTCGGTCTACGGCCTGACCATCGCGCCGGCCGGCGCCGGGCTGGGGGCGCAGAACGTGGCCCTCATGCAGATGCAGCTCAACACCAACACCAACTTCGCCGACATCGCCAAGCTGCGGCTGGCCCAGACCGCGGTCGACGCCCGGGGCCAGACCGAAGTCTCCGCCAGCACCACGAGCTATCTGGACTTCTCCCGTCTCAGCGTCTGGCTCGACAACGGCTCGGGCGTCTTCAACCCCGCGATCTCGACGCTGCTGGGGTCGGCGGCCATGCCCGCGGCCCCGCCTTCGCCCGGCACGCCCAACTACGTCACCGTCCCGCTCTCCGTGGCCGGCATCCCCTACCTGCACGTGACCACGGCGACGACCATCCTCTACATCGCCGCCGACATCGGCACCAGCACCTCGACCTTGGGCGACCGCTCCGGCGTCAAGCTCAACGCCTTCGTCGACATCCTGGCCTCCAACGGCGCGCCCGTGAGCGCCGCCGCGGACCCGGTCAAGCAGCCGCCCTTCGAGTCGAGCAAGGTCACCATCCAGTCCCTGAGCGTCCCGGCCGTGGCCATCAGCTCCACGGGCATCCCGGTCATCGTGACCCGGGCCCAGACCGGCGTGCCGGGCGGCGCGGTGGGCTTCCCGGCCTACGCGGAGATCGACGCCGCCAACTGCAACAACGGCGGCGACGTCAACAACCTGCGCAACGACATCTGCCGCGACAGCGGCGGCAACCCCATTCCGGACCAGCGGCGCTGGATCTGCGCCAACGGCACCCCCGGCGTCCCGGCCGCGTCGTGGTGCGCCGCCGCCGTGGTCGGCGGCCACTGGCGCTGCCAGACCTTCAACTGTCCCGCCGACCCGCCGCTCATCGACATCAACGGCGACGGCATCGCGGACAACTTCATGGTGGGCGAGAGCACGCGGGCGACCTTCGTGTCGCTCACGGGCGACGGCCTCCCGGCGCGGGACCTCACGGGCACGGGCATCCTGGAGATGGACCTCAACCAGGACGGCATCGTGGACATGGTGTTCACGAACGCCTACGGCGGCATCCAGATCATGCTGGGCAACGACATCACGGACCAGGGCAACGCCAACAA
>JACRDS010000110.1 GCA_016212825.1 Elusimicrobiota bacterium
AGCGCTCCGGGACAGACTCGGGGTCGATCCCTTTGTACTTTTCATAGACCTCCCGCAGTCCTTGCCTCCTTTCCTCTCCGCGCGCGACCAGGTCCTCCCAGAAGCCTATGTCCAGCTGGTCGTCCTTGTTGTTCTTATAGTTCCTCTTCACATAGGCCTTGAGCTCCTCGGGGTGGCCGGTGAGCTTGCGGATGTCCTTGGCATGACCCTCATAATCCATCCAGGCCAGATAGGCCTCGAAGCTGCGTTCGCCGCTCACGGAGGTGTCGCCCTTCGTGATGAGCTCCTTGGTCAGGTTGAACTTGTTGAGCATGGCGTCGATGGCTTTTCCGGTCTCCGCGCCGGCCTTGTGTCCGCGGACCTCGAGCATGACCGTCCCGCCCTTGGCGCCGGTCTTGGCGAAGTCGTAGAGGTGCTGGAGCTCGTGGGCCAGCGTCTGCACGAGCTCCGCCGAGGGGATGTCGGCGTATTTCCGGCTCAGGATGATCTCCTTGGTCTGGGGGTCGTAGGCCCCGTAGGCCTCGTGGCGCTTGCCGTCCTTGTCGATCCAGACCAGCTCGTCGGGCCGGTCCTCGAAGCGCATCTTCTTGACCACCTCGGGGTCGCGTAGGACCTCGTTGATGTGCCTGAGCTCGGGAGTGCTGTCAAAGGCGGCCTCGAGGAATCTGCGCATGACCGCGATCTTGGCGTCGAAGAGGGCGGGGTCGAGGGTGTCTCCCTTGCCCCGGCTCGGGCCGTCCCCGCTCTCGGAGATCCGGGGGCCGCGGGCTTTCGCGCGCAGGCCCGCGACCAGCGCTTCTTGGAGGCCCTTAGGCAGGGCCTCGCCTTTCTTGAGCCCCAGCTCATGGGCAAGCTCGCGCAGGGCCTTGGCCTGGTCCTTGGCGAAGAGGTTTTTGACGGCGAGGTCTACGGCGCGGCCCTCCCTGTCGAGGGTCAGCATGAGCCCGCCGTCCAGGTCGAACACCAAAGTCTGGCCATCAGCGCCCTGCCCGCGCCAGAGCCCCGGCTCCCCGGGCTGGCTGCCGGCAAGCCGCGCCGCCGCGGCCTCGAACTCCGCGAGCGTCTTGGCGCCCACGTCCCCATGCTTGAGGAAGTTCTCCATCAGCTCCGCAGGCGAGTTGAAGCGGGTCTGGGCGGGGAGCTCTCCCTGGAAGAGCACCTTGCCGCTGGCGGTGTCCACGATCGCCACCCGGCCGGGATTCTTGGGGTCCTGGACGCAGGCATAGGGGTTGGCGCCCTTGCCGTCCGGGTCGAGGTGGGAGGCCTTGAGCTTTTCGCCGAGCCCCCCGATGTCGGCCTCGGCGGCGCCTCCCCGCTTGACCTTCTCCAGGGCGAGGTTGAGCTCAGCCAGTCTGTCGGCGCCGAGCGCGCCGTCGCCGCCGAGCACCTTGTCGAGCGGACCGCGCCCGATGCGCGGGTCGGCCGCATGCGGGCTGTCGGTCCCCTTGGGCTTGCCCCCGGCGTACTCCTCCCACTTGAGACCGAAGGCCTTCTTCGGGTCCCGTGATATCTCCAGGCCCGACCCTTCGATCCACTCGAACTTCTTGGCGAGCTTTTCGAAGCCCGAAATCGGCTTGCCGGCCGCGGCCTTGCCCCGGGGCTTCTTCATCATCTGGGCGGTCAGCATGTCCACCACGATGCCCGTGGCGTTGCCCAGGAAGGCCTGGACTTTCTCGGGGTTGCGCCAGTCCAGCGTGGCGATCTGCTCGGGGAGTTGGGCGAGGCCGCGCGCGGCCTGTATCCTGGAATACATGCCGATGGCGGCGTTGACGCGCTCTCCCACCAGCGCCGCCGTCTTCGTGCCCGCCCCGAAGAGCCTCATGAGCCCGACCGTGCCGTGCCCGGCGAACATCATCGGCAGGCTCTCGACGGTCCCTTTTCCGAAATCGATGAAGGCGCCCGCGGCGTAGAGGCCTCCGCGGGCCCAGGAACTATCGGCCTGGGAGCCGATGTGGTAGAGCACGCCCGAGGTGTTGGCGGAGGCCTCCATGCCGTCCTGGGTCAAGCCCACGCCGCCGGAGAGGTTCTTCTCCTTGGCGCTGAGGTTGGCGTAGATCGTCTTGTTGAGGTTGTTGGGGTCGTACTCGTCGATCTTCCTGGTGCCTTGCCCGACCTCGATCAAGTGGTCCACCAGCCGGGAGAGGGGAGCTTGGCCGAAGTTGGCCATGCCCTCGACGATGAAGCGGTCGGAGATGTCGCCCTCCTGGGGACCGGGCCCCAAGAGGTCCGATGACGAGAACATGCCGGTGATGCCGCTGTAGATGCCGCCTCCGAGCTTCATGCCGTAGCCTACGGCCAGCTTCCCGGTCCCGACCGCTCCGTGCCAGACCGTGCTCCCGGCGGCGATGGCGACCTCCATGACCTTCACGGCGGCGGAGATGACCTCCTTGACGGAGGTCGTGAAGAAGTAGTCCGCTGCCGTATCGACCCTGAAATCGGAGGCGATGACATGGAGCGCTGCCGGGCCGGCGCTGCCGTCGGGGCCGAGGAGGAAGACCTCGGTCTTCTTCTGGTAGCCCCATTCCGTCCGGAAGGACTCCAGCGGGTCGCGGTCCCACGCGATCGTGACCTCTTTCTCGACGTACGCGCGCCGGGCCCTCTCGAACACCCAGCCGCCGGCGGGCTCCTGGGCGAACCGGGCCGGGTCCGTGCGGCGGTAGGAGGTCATCCAGGTATCGAGGACCTTTCCCTCCCGGACCAAGGCCGCGGCCACCAAGAACTCCGCCCCTTCCCTCATCGCGGAGGGGCAATCCAGGGGCGAAAGGACCGCAGTGTAGACGGTGACGTCGCCGTTGGCCCAAGTCTCGATGAAGCGCAGGTGGCGGGGGTCTCCTTTCTCCATGTCGAAGGAGAAGCGCCGCCCGAATGCCGTCGCTTCGTGCATGCGGTGAGCCAGGAACCGCTCGACATAGTCCCCGTCCTTCGCGGTGAGGAAGTAGATGTTCTGTCCCCTTTCTCTTCGTCTGTCGCCTCCGCCGCCTTTCCTGAAGTAGTTGGGATCCTTGAGGTACTCCATGAGCTTGGTCGTGCGCGCGGCTATGGCCTTGCGGCGCTCCTCCGGGTCCGCGATGGCCGCGATGTCCGAGAGGTCCACCTGGGCCAGACCGTTCTGGGCCACGCGAGCCGCGAACAGCGCGTCGTCCTGCGCGCTGCCGGCCGCGTCTCCCAGTGCGGCAGTGACCCGGTCGACCTCGCCGGGGCTTTCCCGTTCGGAGATGAAGTCGAAGCCGGCGACGGAGTGGGAGAGGGACGCGTGGGTCCTCTCCCCGTCGAAGGACTCATCGGTCAGCGAGCCCGCGTGGGCGCCGTTGACGAAGAACTCCGACTGCGAGAGCATGAGTCCCCCGACCACCCGGCGGCGCTTGGTCTGGACCACGAGGCGTCCGTCGAAGGAGCGGAACTCCTCGCTCTCAAGCGTCACGGCGCTGTTGGAGGGGTCTTTCTCCGTCTTGACGACCCGGTAGCCCTTGACCTCCTTGTCCTTGCCCCCCGCATAGAGCGAGTCGACCAGGCGGGGCGTGTAGTCGTCGAGAGCGTAGGCGACGGGCTTGCCTCCCTTTTCCACGTTCTCGAGCTGGATGAAGCCCTCCGGGGTCTGCAGGGTGAAGGAGCCCGGCGGAGCCTGTCCGCTGGCGACGAATTCGCGGAGGTCGTTCTGGAAGCGCTCCCGCGCCTCGACCATGGCGAAATAATCCTGGTTGGTCTCGCGGAGCTTGGCCTCCCTCTCTCCCAGAGCGGCCAGGGTCCGGCGGTGCTCTTGGACCAGGGCGTTGATGTCCGCCAGGACCGCGCGGGTCTCCTCGCCTCCCGTCATCTCGGCCATGAGCGCGAGGACTTCGTCCTGGGCCATGGGAGGCAAGCCGGCGGGCCGGGACTTCTGCCTGCGCTCGAGTTCCTCTTTGAACGACTGCATCTCCTTGGAGCCGGCGAGGGTGTCCTGGAGCGCCTTCATCTTATCGTCGAAGCCGCGCACGGCGGCGAGATACTCATCTTCGATCTTCCCCTTCTCCCTGATGGCAAGGCCGACGTCGAGCTCGAGATCGGAGAGGAACTCGAGCGCGCCCGCGGCCTTGGAGGCCCAGTCGCCGCGCTTGAGGGCGTCGTCGCGTCTCTTGCGCAGCTCCTCCGCCGCGGCTAGGGCGCCCTTGCCTCCCTTGTCGAGATACTTTTGGATCAGGGCCTCGGTGCCGTCCAAGGCGGCTGCGAGCGATGCCTCCTGGCGCAGTTCGAGCATCTCCCGCTTGGCCAGGTCCGAGACCCACGGGAAACCGGACAGAGAAGCGAAGAAGGCGAGCTTGCTCTGCCGCATCCAGCCGGGCTCCGGTTGGTCGCCCGGCGCGAGGCGCCGCTTGACGATCTCGGCCATCGACTGTTCGAACTCACGGCCCAGCTGTTTGCAGGAGGTGTGTCTGTCGTCCGCGGCTTCTCCGAAAGCCCTATTGTGTGAGGAGAGCTTGATGCGCGCCATCCGGTCGGCCAGCAGATAGAACGCTTCGGGGTCCGAAGCCTCAAGGGTCAGCAGGTCCGCCTTAATGCCTCCCGAGTTGAATTCGACGAGGAGTTGGCCGGCCAGGCTACTGAACTCGTCGAGGTCCTGCTGGCCCGCGGCCTTTTGGGAGCGCAGGAGGACCTCGAGCTTGGCGCTCAGCGCCTGCCAGCGTCGAGCGCGGTCCTGGCGGGCAAGATCATCCGGCGTCCCAGGGCGGTCTTTCTTGTTCTTCTCGTTGTTGCAGAGTGAAGCCAGGAACGCCGCGATGGCGCGGTCGGTCTCCTCTTCGCCGAGGGCGAGCTTCGCCGCGGCCAAGCGCACGAGGCTTTCGACCTCCTTGGGGTCGCGGCTGGCCGATATTCTCCTGAGGCCGGCAAGGAATTCTTCCATGGCTTTGACCGCGGGAGCCAGGGCCTTCCTATCCCCCTCATCGGTGACTGCGGCCAGGCGCCACCCCAGCCCGCTATCCTCCAGGACGCCTCCCGTGGGGAGTTGCTGCTTGAGATCGGCGATGACCTGCTCGAGCTTCCCGAGGAGATCCTTCCCCGCCTGCGTGCGCGGGGCCCACCCCGGCGGAGGCTTCCAATCCAGGCGGGAGAGGGATTCCGCCGTTCCCCGCACGAGCTCGGTATCGAGGAGCCGGGGATTGTTCCCGGCGATACCCCTGTTGGTCCCGAGTTTCTCGATGGCGTCTTGGGCATCTTTCCCGGCGAGGTATTTCTCGAGCCAGGGATGCTCCATGAAGAGCAGGGAGACCCGCTGCTGGATCTCGGCGGCGGTCGCGCGGTCGCGGGGCTTCTCCTGGCTCAAGGCACGGTACTCAGCGAGGAAGGGAGCCTGATTCCGCTCGATGGCGGCGTCGGCGTCGGCAAGCCACTTTTCGAAGCCCGGCTCCAGGGGCAGAAGGCCGGGGGTCTTGTTCTTGTCTACCCAGGGGTGACTATCCGTGATGAGCCGCACGACATCCGGCCCCGTCGTGAGCTCGAAAAGGAGCTGGCGGACGGGCATGAAGCGCTTGGCCAGGACCTCCCGGTGGTTGGCCTGGTAGGTCGCCCATTCGAGGTAGCGGGCCGCGCGCAGGGCAGGGCCTTCCGTCTCATCGGGGCCCGCCGTGAAGCTTCGGATCAGCTTCTCTATATCGGCGGTGAGCGAGACCCGCGGCTTCTCTCCGGGGGAGTCCGCCTTCTTATCGTCCGTTTCGGCTTGTTCCGTCTTGGTCTTCCCGCCTCCGGCCTGGAGTTCCCGCTCCAGGCCCGCGAGCTGCTCGGCCAGCCCCTTGAGGGTCTCTCCGTCGAGGGGATCGCCCTTCTTGTAGAAGTTCTTGAACGGGTTGGGCTTGTCCGCGTCCACGCGCGGATAGCTCTCGCTCCACTTGAGGCTGATGCCCTTCTTCTCGATGTCGGTCAGCCATGCCTTGACCCGCGGGTCGTCCTTGTAGCGGGGGTCCGTCTGCAGGGCGTCGAAGCGGCGCACCAGGTCCTCGTAGCGGTCCAGGCAGCCGGGCGGGCCCTTGAGCGCCTTGCAGAAATCCGGATAGCGGGCGTTGTCCGGGATGCGGGGCAGCACCTCCATGAAGAACCGAGTGACGCTGGCGGTCATGACCTTGCCGCTCTTGTCCTTGAAGTCCGCGCCGTCGAAGGCCAGGCCCTTGAGGGACGAGTCCAGGCTCTCGAAATACTCCATGGCGAAGCGGATGCGGTTGTCCCCAGCCTGGGCGCGCAGGACCCGATCCATCTCGGCGGGCGTGGAGGGCATGGCGAAGTCGAACGACCAGCCTTTGCCGGCTCCCCGGCCTTTGTCCCGCACGCTGTCGGGCTGTCCGGAACCTGCCGCCTCGACGTCCTTCCCGGTCTCCAGGTCCTTGGCCTGCCGCCGGTATCTGTCGAGATCGAACTCCTTCCCATTCATGACCCCGCCGCGCTCCGGGGCCGGCGGCCGCGCATCGGGCTCCTCGCCCTGCGCGAGGCGGCGGATGTCCTCGGCGGTGAGATTCTGCGGCGGACGCTTTTCCTTGGGCGTCTGCTCCTCTGGGGGGGGCGGCTTGTTGGAGGCCAGCCGCTTGTCCGCGGCCTTGAACAGGTCCCTCATGGCGTAGAGGTGGAGGATGATGTCATCGAGGCCGCCGCTGGCGCGGCCCCGGTCGAGGTCCGTGGCGTTGGAATCAAGCAGGGCTTGCTTATGCTTGCTCAGGAAGCCCACCGCTTTCCGTGTCTCGCGCTGGACCGAGGAGATATCGCTCTCGTACCAGTAGTCCTCGAGGCCGGCGAACACCTTCGGCGAGAGGCGGTCCATCGACTCCAGCGCGGCGGTGAGCTCGCGGAGCCGGGCATCGGTGAGGGGAGGGCGGTCGGGACGAGGCCCCTTCTTCGAGGAATAGTCATCCCACTGCGTCCACCACTTCGCCAGGTCCGTGCGGTATTGCAGCAGGGTGTTCTTCGACCTGTCGTACTCTGCAATCTCCGCGGCAGAGACGGAGGGAGTCGTGGAGGCCTCGCGCGCGCCTGCGGAACCGGAGGGGAAGGTCAAGAGCGTCGCGAGGAGAAGAG
This sequence comes from Elusimicrobiota bacterium, assembly GCA_016212825.1. Taxonomy (GTDB): domain Bacteria; phylum Elusimicrobiota; class Elusimicrobia; order UBA1565; family UBA9628; genus UBA9628. Next base: position 7,036 of record JACRDS010000110.1, read on the forward strand.
CGGCGATGGGATTCCGCATAATCCGGTGCCGATATGCTTCAGAAGTATAGCCCCGCAGATGAGCCATTGCAAGACGGCTAGCCGGGCCCCGGCTTCATCCGCGCCATGCCTGCTCCCGGTAATGTACTATATCGCTTGCGGTCCCCCTCGGGGCCCGCGCCCGAGCGCGCGCAGGAGGTCTTATGTCCGACGATGCCTGGCTGGAATCCCTGAAGGTCCCGGCGTCTTTGAGCAGCGTGGACTACGAGTATTCGGCCGACCGCCGGGCGCTCGAAGCGGTCAAGGCTGTGCCCGGGGCCAGCGCCCTGTGCGCCAAGCTCACCGCCTTCGCTTTGGAGGGGCACAAGGCCGAACTCCTGGGCCGGGCGGTCAAGGTCTCGGCCAAGCAGTTCCCGGAGATCGACCGCCTGCGGCTCAAGGCGGCCGAGGTGCTGGGCATCAGCGCGCCGCCCGTCTTCGTCCTGGAGGCGCCCGTGCTCAACGCCTTCACCCTGGGCCCGGACGCGGAGAACTCCTTCATCATACTCACCCGGGCCCTGGTCCAGGAGGCCAAGCCCCGGGAGCTCCTGTACGTGATCGGCCACGAGATGGGGCACGTGAAGTCCCGGCACTCCCTCTACATCACAGTGGCCGTGCTCCTGGCCAACACGGGGCTCTTCGCGGCCGGCGCTTTGGCCGTGCCCGGCGTGCGCCAGCTCCTGGCGCTCCTCAAGCCGGCGCTCGAGGTGGCTCTGTTCGGCTGGCTGCGCCGTGCCGAGATCTCCTGCGACCGGGCCGGGCTCATCGCCAGCCAGGACCTGCCCGGCGCGCAGAGGGCACTGCTCCTGCTGGCCTGCGGCTCCCGCGACCTGGCCGACCGCATCGACCTCGAGGAGTACGAGAAGCAGCGCCAGGAGCTCTCCGAGTCCGTGGGCAAGTGGCGCCAGCTCTTCCAGACCCATCCCCATCTGCCCAAGCGCGTCAAGGCCCTGGAGCTCTTCGCGGGCAGCGCTCCTTACGGGCGGCTGGTCTCGGGCGCCGCCGGCGGTCCGGACCTGGCGTCCTTGGACGCGGAATGCGCCAAGGTGCTCGACGACTTCGAGGGGGCCAAGGCGGCGGCCGGCTCGGCGCTGGACTGGGGCCGCAAGGTCCTGGGAGCGGGCCTGGGCGCCGTCGCGGACGGCTTGGCCGCGGCCTCGGAGACCGTCAAGCCCTCCGAGGACAAGGGGAAGAAGCCCCGCGGCCAGGCCTGACCGGCCCGGCCTCAGAGCTTGCCGCGTCCCTTCGGGGGAGCGCTCACGCCTCGCAGTCCGGCTCCACGAACTGCCAGCGCACCTCGGGGAAGCGCGCCTTGACCGCGGCCTCGATGCGGTTGGTCGCGGCGATGAGCGCGTCCACCTCCCGGACTGACCCCGGGTGGACCTTGTAGCTGAGCAGGACCTCCTGGGCGCCGGTATGGATGGCCAGCAGGCGCAGGACCCGGCCGCCCGGGAGCTCGGAGGCGACCAGGCTCTCCACGTAGGAGCGGTAGTCCCGGGACGGCGCCTCTCCGACCAGGAGGGACTTGATCTCCATGGCCAGGAGGGCCGCGACCGCCACCAGGACCAGGCCCACCACGATGGAGCCCAGGGCGTCCCAGGACGGGTCGCCCGTGGCCCAGGAGAGCGCCAGGGCCGCGGTCGCCGCGCCCAGGCCCAGGAGCGCGGCAATGTCCTCCATGAAGACCACCATCAGATCCACGGCCGCGGCTTTGCGGAACCACTCCCAGAGGCTGGCGAAGCGGTTCTGGGCGCGTACTTCGCGCAGGCAGGCCCGGAAGGAATAGGACTCCAGGGCCAGGCTCACGAGCAGGATGGCCAGAGCCAGAGCGGGATGCTCCAGGGGCTGGCGGGCGTGGAGCTTGTGGACGCCTTCATAGACGGCGAAGAGCCCGCCCAAGGAGAAGAGGAGCACGGCCACCAGGAAGGACCAGAAGAAGGCTTCCCGACCGTAGCCCAGGGGATGGCTTTCGCTGGGTTGCCTGCGCGCGGCGCGCTGTCCGACCAGCAGGAGTACCTGGTTGCCGGTGTCCACCACGCTGTGGATGGCCTCGGCGAGGAGGGCCGCGCTGCCCGAGACCGCGGCGCCCGCGAACTTGGCCAGGGCGATGCCCAGGTTGGCGCCCAGGGCGATGACCACGACCCGCGCGGATCCGCCGGAGCTCATGACGTCCGAGATATTACCAAAACTACCGGAACCGGCGCTTCTGTACCGCGCCCTTTATCGCGGGCCGGGGCCCCATGGCCGCCATCTCGCGCAGTTCCAGCCACTCGTCGCGCAGGGCCGCGGCCAGCTCGAAGTCCAGGTTGTCGGCCGCCTCGCGCATGCGGGTCTCGATCTCGGCGGCCAGGTCCGGGATCTCCTTGGCCGAGAGCGGCCGCTCCGTGCGGCGCAGCACCTCCAGGCCCCGGCGCTTGGCCGTGGTCTGGAACTCCTCCAGGTCGGAGACCGCCTTGACGATGGTGCGCGGCGTGATATGGTGCTTGGCGTTGTGCTCCAGCTGCCTGGCGCGGCGGCGGTCCATCTCCGCCAGAGCCCGATTCATCGAGCCCGTGCGCTGGTCGGCGTAGAGCACCACGGAGCTGCCCACGTTGCGCGCGGCCCGGCCCGCGATCTGGATGAGGGTCGTCTCGGAGCGCAGGAAGCCCTCGTGGTCCGCGCCGAGTATGGCCACCAAGGAGACCTCCGGGAGGTCGAGGCCTTCGCGCAGCAGGTTGATGCCCACCAGCACGTCGAACTTCCCCGCGCGCAGGTCGCGCAGGATCTCGATGCGTTCCAGGGAGTCGATGTCGGAGTGCAGGTAGCGCACGCGCAGGCCCTTCTCGCTGAGGAACCGGGCCAGGTCCTCGGCCGTGCGCTTGGTCAAGGTCGTGACCAAGGTCCGCTCCTTGCGCTCGACGCGGCCCTGGATGCGCTTGATGAGATCGTCGATCTGGCCCGCGCTGGGCACCACCAGGACTTCCGGGTCCACCAGGCCCGTGGGCCGGATGACCTGCTCCGCGACCTCGCCCTTGGACTTCTTGAGCTCGTAGGGCCCGGGCGTGGCCGAGACGTAGACCCTCTGCCCGGCCAAAGCCTCGAACTCCGCGAACTTCAGCGGCCGGTTGTCCAGGGCCGAGGGCAGGCGGAAGCCGAAGTCCACCAAGGTCTGCTTGCGCGAGCGGTCGCCCTCGTACATGCCGTTGATCTGGGGGATGGAGACGTGCGACTCGTCTACGATGAGCAGGTGGTCGGTGGGAAAGAAGTCGAGCAGGCAGAAGGGCCGCTCCCCGGGCGGGCGGCCCGAGAGATGCCGTGAGTAGTTCTCGATGCCGTGGCAGAAGCCCATCTGCGCCAGCATCTCCATGTCGTAGCGCGTGCGCTGCTCCAGGCGCTGGGCTTCCAGCAGCTTGTTCTTGCCCTTGAAGTAATCCAGACGCTCCTTCAGCTCAGACTGTATGGCGGCCAGGGCCGTCTCCAGCTGGTCCCCCGGAGTGATGAAGTGCTTGGCCGGGTAGACCCACTCGCGCTCCAAGGACTTCAGCTTATCTCCGGTGAGCGGGTCGAACTCCGTGATGGCCGTCACGCCCTCGTCGCCCAGCTCCACGCGCAGGGCCGTCTCCATGTAGGCGGGGAAGACGTCGACCAGCGCGCCCTTGACCCGGAAGCGGCCACGCACGAACTCGGTCTCGTTGCGCTCGTAGTGGATCTTGACCAGGTCTTCCAAGAGCTTGGCGCGCGTGGTCCGGTAGCCGAGCTGCAGCGGGATGGAGGCCTTGCGGTAGTTCTCCGGCGCGCCGATGTTGTAGATGCAGGAGACGGAGGCCACCACCAGCACGTCGCGCCGCGAGAGCAGCGCGCTGGTGCACTTGAGGCGCAGGCGGTCGATGCGGTCGTTGATGGCCGAGTCCTTCTCGATGTAGGTGTCCGTGGAGGGGACGTAGGCCTCGGGCTGGTAGTAGTCGTAGTAGGAGATGAAGAACTCGACGGCGTTGTCTGGGAACAGGGCCTTGAACTCCGCGTAGAGCTGGGCGGCCAGGACCTTGTTGGGGGAGATGACCAAGGTCGGCCGCTGCAGCGCCGCCACCATGTGCGCGGCCGTGAAGGTCTTGCCCGAGCCGGTCACGCCGAGGAGGACCTGGTGGCCGGCGCCCTCGCGCAGGCGGCGGGTCAACTGCGCGATGGCCGCGGGCTGGTCGCCGGCGGGCTGGAAGGGGGACTGCAGGCGGAAATCCGGCATGGTCAGCGCGGCCGCATGCGCCGCAAGGCCTCCTCCCGGTTCGCCGCGGCCTGGCCGAAACCCGGGTCCAGGCTCAACGCCGTCTCGAACATGGCGACGGCTTCCCGGTAGCGCTTGCGGTGAGCCAGGATCAGCCCGATGTTGTTGTAGGGGTGCGGCATGCCGGGGTCGTCGGCCATGGCGGCGCGGAACTCGGCTTCGGCCTCCTGCAGGCGCCCCAGCCGCAGGAGGGCCGAGCCCAGGTTGTTGCGCGCCGTGGCGTAGCGCGGCCGCTGCTCCAGGGCCAGGTGGAACTGCTCCAAGGCCTGCGTCATGCGGCCTTCGCTGCTGTAAACCAAGCCCAGATTGTTGCGCGCCATGGCTTGTCCGGGGTCGACCTGCAGGACCCGGCGATACAAGGTCTCGGAGTCCCGCCAGTAGCGGATCTGCTGCGCGGTCAGCCCCATGAGCAGACAGACCAGGGCCGTCCCGGACAGGATCAGCAGGCGGCCCGACCCTTCGCGGCGGCGCCAGAGCGCGAGGAGCGCGGCCCCGGCGAGCGCGCTCCAGGAGACGCACGGCAGATAGGAATACCGGTCCGCCACGAGCTGGGTCCCGTACTTGACCACGCCCAGGACCGGGGCCAGGAGGATCAGGTAGCACAGCCAGGCCGCCCAGACGGCCGGCAGGCGGCGGCGCAGCAGGAAGGCCGCCGCGGCCGCAGCCAGGCCCAGGACCGCGCTCCCTGCGAACGGCGCGGCAAGAGGGTCGAAGCGCAGCGGGAACTCGTGCAGGGGGACCAGCCCCGAAGGCCAGAGGGTCTTGACCAGGTAGAAGGCGTGGCCGTAGCCGGCCTGGGCCAGGCGCTGGGGCCAGCCGAAACCCGCGGCTCCCCTCATGGCGCCGGTGGCGGCCTGGCCGTGCCAGGCCAGGGCCGCCGCGGCCGCGGCGGGCAAGAGGCAGGGAAGCAGGGCCTGCCAGCGGACGCGGCGTTCGAGCACGGCTGAGTCCAGGACGGCCAGGACCAGGGGCAGGCCGATGCCGGCGGGCTTGCACAGCAAGGACAGGCCGTAGCAGGCGAAGGTCCAGGCAGCGCGGCCTCTCAAGTGGGAGAGGAGGGCGCAGAGACAGAAGAATCCTCCCATGAGGTCTCGCCGCGCCGCGGCCCAGGCCACGGGCTCCACGCGCAGGGGATGCAGGGCGAAGGCCAGCGCCGCGAATGCGGCGCCCCAGGAGGCGCCGTCCCCGCAGGGCGGCTGTTCTCCTCCCCCGGAGGGGGCGGCGCCCCAGGAGCAGGCCGCGGCTTCGGTCTGCGGCGCCGAGGCTTGCAGGAGCTCCCGGCAGGCCAGGAAGACCAGCGCCGAGTTGGCGCAGTGCCAGAGCAGGCTGGTCAGGTGGAAGCCCGCCGGGTCCATGCCCCAGAGCAGGTAGTCGGCCGCGTAGCTCATCCAGACGAGGGGCTGGTAGGGGCCCTTGAGGAAGGTGGTGAACATCCAGCGCAATTGGGTCCAGCCCAGGCCCCGGAAATAGGGGTTCTGGTAGAGGAAGCCGTCGTCATCCCAGCTCACGAACTGGTTCCTGAGCACGCCCAGGCAGGCGATGAACACGACCGCGGCCACCAGGGCGGCCCAGCGGCGTGTCCGCGTCATGACTTGCGTTCCCAGACCGCCATGGTCCCCCAGAAGGGGCGGTCGTACCACATGGGGAACTTGTCCCACATCTCCTGGGCGCCCTCTCCCACGATGAGTTCCGTGGGGTTGCGCGGGTTGGACAGCACCACGGCCGAGATGCGGTAGTCCTTGAGGAGCGCCTTGACCTGCCCGAACATGTCCAGCGGCGCGCCGGCCGCGCGCAGGAAGGACGGGCGCGCGAAGACGGTGACGATGACCTTGGGCCGGGCCGCGCGCACCTGCGCGAGCATCTCCTGCTGGCGCGCCGCCGCGTCAGCGGAGGCCTGGAGCAGGGGATACATGAAGATGTAGCGCGTGGCGCTCCTGCGGCCGGCGAAGTAGAGGATCTCGGGCTCGGAACCGAAGATGAAGACCCTTTCGTCCTCGGCGGCGCGCTCCGCCACGAAATGGGCCACTCCGGTGGCTTCGGGGAAGGGATTGCCGGCATAGAGCCTGGCGCACTTGTCCACGGCCGACCCCGGGCCGTAGTACCAGAAGGAGGCGAGGATGCCGTAGAGCACCACGGCAACGGCGGCCGCGGGCGCCGCGAGCCGCGGCAGGTCCCAGCGCCGCGGCCAAGCGGCGGCGGAGCCGGCCAGGACCGCCAGCGCCGGCGCGGCCTGGAGATAATAGTGCGGCCGGAAGAAGCCCCCGACGCAGGCGCCCAGGAAGGAGGCGGCCAGCCAGGCGATGACCCAGGACGCGGCCGCGCCGGCCCGGAACACGGCTCCGGCCAGGGCCAGGAGATAGACGGGCCAGAGGCCGGGCAGGGTGCGCGAGAAGGTGGTCCAGAAGTTGCGCAGATAGTCGCGCAGGGGGATGCCTCCGGCGTAGGCGAGGTTGTAGCCTATGACGCAGTCCCAGAACTCCCGTCCGGCGCCCTGGGCCGCGAAGTAGGCGCCCGCCGGGACCCAGACGGCCGCGGCCGCGCCGATGTAGGCGGCGGCGCAGAGCCATTTCCGACGGGGCTGGGGGGAGAGGAGCAGGAAGGCCAGATAGAAGACGGCGTCGGTCAGGGCCACCTGCTTGAACAGGAGGCTCAGGCCCGCGCCGGCGCCGCTGGCCGCGGCCCAGCGCCAGGAGTCCTTCTCCGCGGCCAGGAGCGCGGCCAGGAAGCCGGCGGCCAGAGGCAGGAGCATGAAGGTCTCCGTGTTGGCCGCGTTGCCCAGAAGCCGGTGGTGCGTGGTCAGGAGGGCGGCCAAGGCCCCGGCCGCGAAGCCGGCCTCCAGCCCGAAGAGGCGGCGGCCGATGAGGAAGACCACGGCCAGGGTCAGCAGCGTGTAGAACTGCGCGCCCCAGTGGATGGCGGACTGGCTTTCCCCGAGCACGCGCTCGATGACCGCGTAGGCCGCGAAGACGCCGGGGGGCTTCTGGTCGAAGCTGTCCCGGTAAGGGACCTCGCCTTTGAGCCAGCGCTGGGCGATGTAGGCGTATTCCCCTTCGTCGCGCTCCAGGAAGATCCCCGCGATGGGGGCGCGCAGGCCCAGCCCGAGGAGGAGGACGGCCGCCAGGGCGATCCAGTCCCGCTTCGTCATCGGTCCTATTGTAGAAAAGAATCCGGGGACACCATACTCAATTGCCGGGGATGGGGGGAATTAAGTATGGTGTCCCCACATATGGAGAAGAGGGCGCTGGGCCGTTCCGGGCTGGAAGTCGGCGTGCTCGCCCTGGGCACCATGAACTGGGGCTCGGACTGGATGCGCTCCACGCCGGTGGACGAGAAGACGGCGCGCAGCCTGCTCGACCTGGCGCTCGAATCCGGCGTGAACCTCATCGACACCGCGGACATCTACGGCCGAGGCGCGTCCGAGGCCATGCTGGGCCGCATCCTGGGCCGGCGGCGCCAGAAGGTCCTGCTCGCCACCAAGACCCGCTGGGAGATGAAGGAGGGGGATCCCTCCTCCGGAGGGCTCTCCAGGAAGCGCATCCAGGCCGCCTTGGACGCCAGCCTCAAGCGTCTGCGCACCGACCACGTGGACCTCTACATGCCCCATTCTCCTGACCCCAAGGTGCCTTTGGAGGAGACCTTGGGGACTCTGGCCGCCGCGGTCAAGGCCGGCAAGGTCCGGGTCCTGGGCTGCTCCAATTTCTCCGGCGCCCAGTGGCGCCAAGCGCTGGCCGTGAGCCAGGGCAAGGGCTGGCCCCGCTTCGAGTCCGATCAGGTGGAATACAGCCTCGCGGCGCGCTCCGCGGACGGCGACGCGCTGCCTGTCGCCGCGGCCGAGGGCGTCTCCGTGGTGGCCTGGAGCCCCCTGGCCGGGGGGTTCCTGACCCCTCTGGGTCGGCGGCACAAGGCGGGGCGGGGCTTCCCACCCGTGGACGCAAGCCGCTATTCCGGGGTGGTGAAGGTCCTTTCCGGCGTGGCGCAGAAGGAGGGGACCACGCCGGCGGCCGCGGCCCTGTCGTGGGTCCTCTCCCGGCCCGGCATCGCGGCCGCCGTGGTTGGGGCCAGCGGCGTGGCGCAGTTGCGCGAGGACCTGGCCCTGAAGCCCCTTTCCGCCAGGGCGGCGGGCTACCTGGACCAGGCCTCCATGCTCTGTTCCCAGGCCTCTGGGCCTAAAGGCCCAGGGAAGGCTGGGACCTTTGTGCAGCTTTAGGGGCCCAAGGGGCCCTGCAGCCGGGGCGCGGCGCGGTCTACAATAATAGCGGAAGGCGAAAACCATGGAACTCTACGTGAGGTTCATCAGCACCCTGGCCTTCGGCCTCATCGGACTCGGGGCCGTGCTCAAGGTGCTCCTGGAGACCCTCTTCAACGAGTGGGACGCCTTCAACGACATCGCGGAGCGCGTCATGATCAGCTGCTCGGGCAAGGGCGGCCACGTGGAGCACGTCCGGGCCGAGGACATCCTGCTCGAGGCCGAGAAGCGCAACGCCCCCCAGACCAACACCCGCATCGTGGACTGGCGCCGCCGCCAGATGAAGGAGCTCGACGAGATCGAGAGCCGCTTGAGCCAGGTTCGGCCGCCCAGGTTCGCGGCGGATACGGACATCATCCCCAGCTAGGCCGTAGCCTCCGCACGGCATCCCGGATCAGCCCCCGCCGCTCGCGGATCCCGTCATATCCGCGAGCGGCCAGAATCAGCATGAAGGGCTGCACGAGGAATTGATAGCGATGTGTGCCCCTCGTCAGGGCATGAGCCGCGAAGGTCATCAGGAAAAAGACGGCTAAGAAAGCCAGCCCGGGAGGATGGCTCTCCCGCGTCGTCCCCAGCCGCAGGGCCCCGGCCAAGGCGCCCAGCACGACCAGCAGATGGAAGGCCGTCAGCAAGCAGCGCCACCGCTGATAGGAGGGGCCTTCCATGACGAACTCCGGCCCCGAACGTCGACTGCTCATGAAAGACCGGCGGATCGACCACAGCAGGATGTCCTGGTCGTCCGAGAAAACGCTCCAGACATTGAAAAACAGGCAGAGCGAGGCATGGAGCGGCCCGCCCAGCAGCATCCGTCGCAGGTTGTCCGCCGCGATCCCGTAGCCGCGGGCGGATCTCTCAGCTTCATCTGACGTTTCCCGCCATCGCCGGTAGGAAGCCTCCTGCCAGGGCGCGTCCTGCCCATCCGGGGGGACGTTCAGCGCCGTATGCTGCCCCAGGAACATCCCCTCTAGGGTGCATACAGGGATGACGCGGTGGAACACGCTCCAGTTCCGGACCGTCCACGGCATCAGGCCCAGGGCCGCGAAGGCCAGGAATACGGCGACCCGGGACATCCCCCGCTTCATGCCGGCGCCCATCCATATGGCAGCGCTTATCGAGACGATGAGCGGCACCAGGAGAGACCGGATGAGCGCGGCCGCGGCGGCGAGCAGCCCCACCAGCGGCATCTTCGCGCGCGCCCGGTCGGGACATGCGGTCAGGGTCCAGGCGATCAGCATCAGGGAGAAGACTGACAGCGCCTCGGTTCCGTAGAGATTCGTGGCCATGACCGAAGAGGGGTATACGGACCAGGCGAGAGCCGCGCGCCGGCCGAGCCTGGCGCCTTGGAGCTCGAACAGGAGGAAGATCAGCGCGGCCGTCCCGGCTCCGAAGATGATGTTTGAGACCAAGAACACCTTCGGGTTCGGCCCGAAGACCTTGTACAGGAGGGCTCCCCACAACGGGGCCCCGGGAGGACGAAAAGCCGTGGTGTAGGGCAGGCTATGACCTTTCCCGATACTGAACTCCATGTCCTCCACCCCCACGGGGCCCGTGATGGCGTAGCCTTTGCCGGACGCCAAGGACGCGGCCAGCTCTTGATAGATGGCGAAATCCGAGACCTGTTCGTTCTTCACCGCCCCGAACCATGCCGCCCGCAAACCCAAGGCGATGATGACGATCGCCGCCAGACTCGGCCACATCCCGAGCGCATCCAGGCGCTCGCAGCAGAGATGGTAGCAGCCGAGGAGTATCGCGCCGTAGACCGCGATCGCCGGGATGCGCAGATGCCATGGGAGCGCGGCGGGATCAGGCCAAAGGAGGCGCGTCATGGTCACGACGGCGATGGTCCACAGAGCCGGCACGAGGATGCGCCGGAAGGTCGCCCAGGATAGGATGTCGGCCATGGCAAGCCGGGGTCCTATAGCCTCGCCAGCCGCCGCTGGATATCAGCCCTGAGCGCCGCATCCTTCTTGGCGTCCAGAAGCGAGTTGTACCACGACAGCAGTCCACGCGCCACACGCCGCATATATATGTCGGGGGAACGGGGGTAGATGTCAGCAAGGGAGAGCCGCCCTATCGAGGTCTCATCGAGGAACCGTCGCGCCTTAGCCGCCGCAATCTGCGGCTTGGGCCGCTTGACCGAAGGAGAAACCAACACCCCGGATGGGGAGAGTCCCGGGAACTGTTGCGCCAAACTCAATGGGAAAACCGACTCGGAACAGAGTCTGCGATTCGGGTTGCGCCGCAGCCATTCCCGCCAATCAGTAGAAATCATCCCCGAGCCGTCCAGTGGCACATTCAGGTCCGGATATCGGCGCTTGAGTGCGTGGAGATACCGGGGAGATGAGAATAGGGGTGTCACTAAGAAGGCGCGATGCTCTGTCTGGTGCTGCACGTAGTCTAGATAATCCATCGCGAAGATCCCAGGCTCTGTCATCATGATGATCAAGTCATCATGCCCGGAACTATTCAGAATATCCCGCCCATAGCGCAACTGGACGTCTCGACCCTTGAGGTTCACGGGGTTGGCGACGAACGGAAGCACAGCGGCGGCCATCAGGATCCATGCTGTCACTGGCTTGCTCCGCTGAGCAAGACCATCAACCCCGAAGCCAACTACGATGAAGACGGCCAACAACGGCAGAAGATAGAATCGGAGCGCGACTGTATGCACATAGGGCACGTCGAACAAAATAAGTTGCTGGCTGACCAACAGCAGGCATGCGGCTACCGAGACTCCCAGCCAAATCCCTACGAAGCCCAAAATCTGTCGTTGCCGTGAGGCAAGCCATATGGCGCCGATGAGCGCCAAACCCAACCCAGCCGAGCCCCCATCGAACCAAAGCGAGTCGGCCAACCATTTCGAATGTAGGACCAGCAGCTCTAGCTTGAAACCTCCACCAGAGCCGGCAACCGACTCGAACATCCCCCGGCCACCAGCCACGACTCGCCAGGGGGCACCCAATTCCCGGCGCAGAAAGAGCCCCGATAGATCGCTCCAGGTCCGGATCCCCCAGGTGTTATAGACCGGCGGCGAGACATGGAGCCGGATTCCCAGGATGAGGTAAGGCAGCGTACAGCAGCCTATGACTCCGAGGCAGACGTAGAGAGCCTGGCGACCGCGCGGCAGGACCCCTTCACGCCACAGCCAGAAAGCGATGGCAGGCAGGATCAATACATAGGTCGGATGATGACTGATCCCAAGCCCCAGGACTGCGGCCAAAGCGCTGAGGTCTCGTCTCCTTTTGGTCTGACCATACCGGACAGCGAGATGCGCGGACAGCACAGCCAAAAGGTTGTTGAGGGACCGCACCTCTGGGATCTCGGAATAATACCAGAAGAGCGGTGAGAACGCCGCCAAACCGGCGGAGGTCAGGGCGGCTGGGAGAGACAGTTTGAATCGGCGCATCAAAAGGAACAAGACCGCGGCGGCAGCCGCTTGGCAGACCCCCGAGAACCAATTGACATTTCCTTCCGGCGTCCCAAAAGGGAGCTTGGAGAACAGGTGCCCCAACAGCGTGTAGAGCGGATAGCCCGGCGTATGCGAGACACCCCAGGTCAGGCAACTGACCACGTGTTCTGGGCTGTCCCCCCCGCCGAAAGAAAGGGAGCGGCCATGCCAATAGACCATGGCCAAGACGATGAAGATGGCCGAAGCCACCCACCGGTCGTTATTCCCGATCCCCGCTCTCTTCACCATGCTCCAGCCGCCGAGGGCATTCAACATCTTTGCGAGAGGGCAATCAAACGAGGAGAGGGGTCGCCCTCTGGGCGCCTCGCGCATTCTTGTATAATGCCCCCATGGCGCGCCTCCTCACCGCCCTGGGCCTGGCCCTCTTCCTCTTCCTGGGCTGGTCCATGATCCGGGCCTCGGCTCCCACCTACGACGAGCCGGTCCACCTGGCCTCAGGCTACACGGCCCTGCGCGGCGCGACGCGCCTGCTCAACGCCATGGACCACCCGCCCCTGGCCGAGATGTGGGCGGCGCTGCCCCTGCTGGCCCTGCGGCCCGCGGCGTTCTTCGAGCACCCGGACTGGCGCGCCGGCCGCATCTACAACTACTCCGACTTCTTCCTCTACAAGAACCGCGTGGACCCGGAGCGCCTGCTCGACACGGCGCGGACCTGGTGCCTGTTCTCCTGGGGCCTGCTGCTGGCCTGGGGCGTCCTGAGCTGGGCGCGCCGGTTCGAAGGCGAGGCGGGCGCCGCCGCCGCCGCCCTGTGCCTGGGGCTGTGCCCGCCGCTCTTCTCCAACGCGGCCCTGGTCACCACGGACATGGGCGCCGCGGTCTTCTTCTTCCTGACCTTCCAGCTTCTGCGCGAGAGCCGGCGCACCCCGCTGCGCTGGTTCGGCGCGGGCGCCTGCCTGGGCGCCGCCGTGGCCTGCAAATTCAGCATGTTCGTCCTGCCGTTCTTCGTCGCGGCCATGCTCCTGGCGGAGTGGCGTCTGCGCGTCATGGCCGGCCAGAAGAAGGAGAGCTTCCCGGTCGCCGGGTCCGTCGGGATGCTGCTGGCCGCGGCGTTCGTGCTCGCCGCCGCCTACCGGTTCTGGGACGGGAGGCTCTATTTCCAGGGCCTGGGCCAGACCCTGGCGCGGCTCGGCGCGGGACGCCCGTCCTTCTTCTTCGGGTCCCACACCCTGACCGGCACGGCCCTCTATTTCCCGGCCGCCCTGGCGGTCAAGACCCCCCTGCCCCTGCTCCTGGCGGCCGCGGTGGGAGGCTGGGCCCTGTGGCGGCGCACGGGCAGCGCGAGCCTCCAGCCGACCGGAGTGGAGCGCTTCCTGGAGCTGAGCTGGCTGGCCGCCCCGCCCGCCGTCTATCTCCTCCTGGCCTGCTCCTCCAAGACCCAGATCGGCTACCGCCACATCCTGCCCGTCTACCCCTTCCTGGCCGTGGCCGCGGCCGTGGGCCTGGGCTGGGCCTGGCGGCAGGCCCGGGGCAGGCCGGCGGCCGTCCTGCTCTGCGCCTGGCTGGCGGCTTCCGTGCTGCGCTGCCATCCGGACTACCTGGCCTACTTCAACGAGGCTGCGGGAGGGCCGGACCGCGGCTACCGGTGCCTGGTGGACTCGAACCTGGACTGGGGCCAGGGCCTCAAGCCCCTGGCCGCGGCCCTGCGCCGCATGGGCAACCCCCCGGTGTTCCTCTGCTATTTCGGCGTGGCCGACCCGTCCTACTACGGGATGCGCTACGCCCCGCTGGGCCCCGTCACCAACGTGGACCGGCGCGAGGGCGTGGTCAGGCCCGCGGGCTCCGACCGCGTGCTCCTGGCCGTCTCCGCGACCAACCTGCAGGCCGCCTACTACGCGGACCACGCCCTCTTCGACTGGCTCAAGGCGCGGCGTCCCCTGCTGGCCGCCGGCCGCTCCATCTTCCTCTACGACCTGACCGACGACGCTCAGGCCGTCCTGCGGCTGGCCGGGCTCGCGGAAGCGGCCGGGGACCCGGCCGCGGCGCTCTGGCTGCGCAGGAGACATGTCGCTGCTGGTTGAGCGCGCGCGGACCTGGCGCCGGCAGCGCGGCCAGGCCCTGGTCCAGGAAGGCGGCGGCCGGCTGCTGTGCGCCGGCCTGGCCGCGCTGAGCGTCGCGCTCTGGTGCGACGAGCTCCTCCTCCTGCCCCAGCCTCTGCGCCTGGCGGCCGCTCTGGCCGGCGCCGCGGCCGCTCTGGCCGGCGCCTGGGCCCTCTGCTGGCGCCCCTGGCGGGGCAACGCCTGGCCGGTGGTGCTCGACGAGGCGGCGCGGGAGTTCCCGCAGCTGCGCCTGCATCTGAGGCCGGCCTGGGAGCTGCGCGAGGCCCGCGAGGGCCACACCTCCGCCCGGCTGGCGCAGGCGCATCTGGCGGACACCGAGGCGCTCATCGCCGGGCTTCCGGACCGGCCGGCCTTCCGCTGGCGCCCTTCGCCGCTGCTGCGCCGCGCCGCGGTCCTGGCCGCCGCCGCGGTCCTCACCTGGCCCTGGCTGAGCCGGGCGACCTGGGAGCGCGTGCTCAGGCCGTGGCGCGACGTCCCTCTGGAGAGGTTCCTGACCGTCGGGCCCGGCGACGCGGCCTGGAGCCTGGGGCAGGGCGCGGAACTCTCCGTTCGCCTCACGGATGGAAAGGGAGGGCCGCGCCGCATCGCGGAGACGAGGCTCTGGCTCAGGACCACCGGGGCCTGGATCGAGGCGCCGTGGGAGAGGCAGTCCCCGGAAAGGGCGTCCTTCACGGTCTCCTCCGTGACCGAGCCCCTGCAGTACCGGGTCTCCTGGAAGGGGCTGCGCAGCCGCGTTTACCGCCTCCAGCCCGAATCCGCGCCCCAGCTGGAATCCCTGCAGGCCCGGCTCTCGGGGCAGGCCGCGGCCGTGTCCGTGACCGGCGCCGAGCCTCTGGCCGCGCGGCGGGGGACCTGGGTGCGCCTCCAGGGGCGGCCTAACCAGGCGCTGGCCCGGGCGGAGCTGCGCGCTTCCTTCCTGCCCGCGCCGCTCCCCCTGCAGTGCGCGTCCGGCGGCTGCGAGGTCGGCTTCCTGGCGCGGGAGGACGGCTCCTTCCAGTTCCTCCTCGAATCAGTGGACGGGCGCCGGGACCCCTCGCCGGTCGTCTTCTCCCTGCGCGCGGTCCCGGACGCGCCGCCTTCGGCCCAGTTGCTCTCCCCGGTTCAGCCCGTGCAGGCGGATTCCGCGGGCTCGCTGCCGGTGGCCTACGCGGCGCGCGACGACTCGGCCCTGACCAGCGTCTCCCTGCTCATCCAGGCCCCGGGACAGCCTCCCCAGGAGCGTCTTCTCCAGCGTTTCGGCCGGGACGCCCCTCAGGAGCTCGTGGGGGACCATCCCTGGCCGCTCACCGGCCTGCCTCTCGGAGCCAGGGTCGCCTTCCGCGTCAAGGCCTGCGACGACGCGGTCCCGCCCCAGTGCGCGGCCTCGGAGCCGGGCTCCGTGGAGATCGTGGACTTCGAGGCGGGGCACCGCGAGACCCGGCGCCGCTGGCGGCAGGCCGAGGACCTGCTGGGCCGGCTGGCCGGCCGGGAGGAGCGCCTGCGCGACCTCTACGCCTCGGGAGACCTGGCCCAGGCCCGCCGGGAGCTCCCCGGCCTGCCCGAGGACTGGAAGTCGGCCGCGGAGGCGGCCCGGCGCCTGGCGCGCGCCATGGAGGCCGACGCCTACGCCAACCCCGGCCTGCGCGACGAGCTCTCGGCGCTGGCCGGCCGGGTCGAGGAGTCCGCGGGGCTGGAGCTCTCCGAGGCCCTGGCCGCGGACCGCGGCAACGACGCCTCCGCGGCGCGCCGGCGCCATGAGCGCCTGGCGGGCGCCGCGCGCCGCGCGCAGAAGCTCCTGGAGCAGAGGCGGCCCCTGCAGGAGCTGCAGGATTTCTACATGCAGGCCGGCCGCATGGGACAGGAGGGCGAGGAGCTCGCCTCGGCCCTGGAGAAGCTCGCCGGGACGCGGAAGGGCGGCGCGCCGCCGGAGGCCCTGGGGCAGGTCCAGGAGACGCTCAAGCGCCTGCAGGAGCGCATGGCCTCCCTGCAGAAGGCCATCGAGGCCCTGCCGCAGGCCAAGCCCGGCGGCGCGGAGGAGTCGGCCCGGCGCGGCTACTCCATGCCCCTGCTCGCGGCCCAGACCTCGGCCGACGCCCTGCAGGCGGCCCTGCGCGCGGGCGATTACGCCCTGGCTTCGGCCATCGCCCAGGAGATGGCGCAGCAGCTGGCGGCCGTCGAGGCCGCGGTGACCGCGGCCGCCGCCTCCGCGGCGGGAGGCGCCGCGCCGCGGCAGGGCGCCGAGCGCTTGGAGAAGCTGCAGGCCCGCTGGGCGCAGCTCGTGGAGGGGCAGACCCGCCTGGTGGAGGCGAGCCAGGGCCTGGAGGAGAAGCGCCGCGGGCGGTTCGTGGCGGCGCAGAAGGACCTGCTCGCCCGCCTGGCGCGGGAGGAGTCGGTGCTGCTGTCCTCGGCCGCGGCCTACGGGAAGAGCTTCCCGGCGGACGCCCTGTCCCTGATGACGGCCCTGCAAGAGGAGCTCGCCTCGGGCCGCGCCGGCCGGGCCGCGGACCTGGTGCACGGCGCCGCCTCCGCCATGCGCGCCTCGGCCCGGCGCTCGGCTCCGGGGTCCCGCCACGGCGAGGCCATGGCCGCCTTCGCCTCGGCGCAGGAGGAGATCGGCCGGCGACTGGTCGAGGCGCCGATGCAGCCGCCCCCCGGGACCCCGGACGAGCAGACCCGGGTCGCGGCGCAGGGCCAGGCCGAGGTCCGGGGCAGGACCGCGGCCCTGCAGAGGGACCTGGAGGTCCTGGCCGAGGAGCTCGGCGCCGCGCCGCCCAAGGCCGCGGCCCGGCTGGAGGCGGCGCAGGAGGAGCAGGGCCTGGCCGAGGCGGATCTCGGGAAAGGGGACACGGCATCGGCGCTGGGGCACCAGGAGAAGGCCCTGGAGCAGCTGGAGCAGGGCGGGCAGGACATGAAGAACGCGGCCGCGTCCCAGCAGCAGATCGAACTCGGCATCGGGGCGGGCTTCTCCCAGCCGGCCGGCGGCGTGCGCTCGGCTCCGGGCGGCGGCCTGGGGGCGCGCTTGGAGCCGGTGCCCCGGCCCCGGGCGCGGGACTACCTGCCGCCCCGGGAGCTGCGCGAGGAGCTCGAGCGCTCCCTGCGCGAGCGGCGCCCCGCCGCCTACGACCCGGTCATCAAGGAGTACTTCAAGCGCATCTCCCAGTGACCCCGGCCCAGGCGCTAAGAGCTATAATATCGCCATGTCCATCAAGGGCGTCCTCGAGACGAGCTGCCCCAAAGGCTGCGAGCCCTTCGAGGCCGAGTTCTGGAGCTTCATCCACGGCGGCAAGAGCCCGGAACTGCGCGAGCTGGTGGCGGCCAAGGAGTGCAACTTGGTCGCCTGCCCCGGCTGCCAAGGGGTCTTCTTCGTGCCCGCGCCCTACATCTATTTCGAGCCGGCCGAGGACATCCTGGCCTTCGTCTTCCCGGAGTCCTTCCGCGCCGAGGAAGAGCGCTGGCGCCGGAAGATGCACGATGATTTCATCGGCCTGCGCAAGGCTCTGGGCGGCAAGATGCCCCTGGACATGGAGCCGGAGCTCTTCTTCGGCCTCGACAGCATCGCGGACCTGCTCAACAGCGAGACCTACCGTTCCGAGGAGCGCGAGGTGATGGAGGCGGTGGCCGGCGAGCTCGGCCTCTCCGTCTACCGCATCCACCCCGGCTTCGCCCGGCGCCAGGGCCTGCCCGCCTCCCTGCCTTTCGCCCCGGCCAAGGGCGAAGGCGTCACGCGCGCCAACCTCATCGCCGGCTTGGAGAAGCTGCTCGCGGCCAACGACCGGCTCAGCGCCTACCAGGACTGCCTCGTCGCCCTGCGCGCCGCGGCGGACTCTCCCCTGCCGCCCTCTCGAGCCTGATGAAGGCGCCGCGCATCCCGCCCAGGACGCTGGCGATCCTGAAGCCCTTGGCCGAGGCCGCGCGGCGCGAGGGCCTGCCGCTCTACGCGGTCGGGGGCTGCGTGCGGGACTGGCTCCTCGGCCGCAAGGACGTCCCGGACCTCGACCTCGTGGCCGAGGGCGATCCCGCCGGCATCGCCGGAGCGGCGGCCCGGCTCTTGGGCGGCAAGGCCGAGGCCTTCGGCGCCTTCGGCACCCTGCGCGTCAAGGGCGAGGCCCTGCGCGCGGACTTCGCGGCGGCGCGCCGGGAGGAGTACCCCGAGCCGGCCGCCCTGCCCAAGGTCAGTCCCGCGCCTCTGGAGCGCGACCTCTTCCGCCGGGACTTCACCATCAACGCCATGGCCCTGCGCCTGGAGCCCGAAGGCGCGGGGGAGTTGGTGGATCCCTACGGCGGGCTGCGCGACCTCGAGGCCGGGACCCTGCGCGTCCTGCATCCGGCGAGCTTCCGCGACGACCCCACGCGGGTCTTCCGCGCCGCGCGCTTCCTCTGCCGGCTGGGGCTCAAGCCTGCTCCCGGCCTGCGCGCCATGGCTCGCGAATCCCTCTTGCGGGGCATCGCGGCGAAGCTCTCCCGCCATCGCGTGGCGCAGGAGTTCCTGCGCATCCTGGCCGAGGACCGGCCGGAGCCGCCCCTGCGCCTGCTGCGCTCCTGGGGCTACTTGGACCTGGTCCATCCGCGCCTGCCGGTCAGGGTGCGCGGCAAGAGTGCGGAAGAGAGGATCTTCTCCCTGGCTCTGGCCTTGGGCAAGAAAGGGGAGTCATTCCTGGGTTCCCTGCCCGTGGAGCACGCGATGGCCCGGCGCGTCCGGGAGGCGCTGAGCCTCTGCCGGCAGAAGGCGTCTCCGCGGACCGTTTTGGAGCCCGAGGTCCGCAGCCTCGCGGCGCTGGCCTTCCCGCGGCTGCCGGCGGCCGCGCTGAAGCCTCTGTTCCTGAAGGGCGCTGACCTTCACGCCGCGGGCCTCACGCCGGGCCCGTCCTTCAGCGCCGTGCTCGACGAGGCGGCGCGCTCCCAGTGGTCAGGGCGGATCGCGTCCCGCGCCCAAGCCATGAAATGGCTGAGCCGGGCAACCTGCTGACGTCCCTTCCTGGGCACCGGCTGCGCACTGAGCCACGTCCGCTAGCTTGCCATCCGGTACCATTATTACTATGCTCTGGCGGCCGCTGCCCAGTATCGCAGCACGGAGGAGCCCATCATGAGCCGCCCAAGGAATCTCTCTCTCGCCTGCCTTCTGGCTTTGGCCCCGGCGCTCTGCGGCTGCGGGGCCACCATGCAGGATTTCGGCCACAATCTCGGCGAGGCCCACAAGGCCTCGTCCGACATGTCCTCGACGGGGATGGGCTCGGGGCTCGCGGGGGGCGATTTCAACCCCATGAACCTCGCCATCAAGCCCGCGGCCACGGTCATGGCGGCCGGGATCATGACCTTCGCGGTGGGGCACCGCCTCAACGCCGTGACCCGCATCACCACCCTGCCCGACCCCCAGGCCCGCATCGCGGCCTGGGAGAAGGAGATAAAGAGCGACCCTTCCTTCATCGACGCCTACTATCACCTGGCCAGCGACTGCCAGCAGGCCGGCGACCAGGCCAAGGCCCTCGAGTCCCTGGACCAGGCCCTGGCCCGTCCGGAGTTCCCCCGGTTCACCTTGAAGGAGCTGCGCAAACCCAAGAAGAGGACCACCTCCCCGGCCGACGTCCAGCTGCTGCGGGCCATGATCCTATACCAGAAAGGAGAGAAGGACCGGGCCCTGGACGCGCTGGCCCAGGCCATCGAGTTCCAGTCCGGCCTGGTCGCCGAGATCGACGCGCAGAAGAAGGCTGACTTCATGGATTTCATGCCCCGGCAGGCGCTGGGCAGCTGCCACTTCTTCCGCGGGGGCCTGCTGACCGCGGAGGGCAGGTACGACGAGGCCCTGAAGGACTACGAGAGCGTCAAGGCCCTTTATGCCGCCCAGCTCCGGGGCGAGGGACCCCAGCTCAAGGGGATGATGGCCGACGCGATGCGGCCCATCTTCGAACAGACGGCCAGGCAGCAGATGTCCAACTACCACTCGGGCAGGACCATGCTCCTGTCCCTGACCCAGCGCTGCCCCGAGGCCAAGGCCGAGGCCCTGGAGGCGCGGGCCTATTTCCAGGACCGCCAGGAGTACCTCGCCGAGATGGACCGCAACGCTGGCCTGGCACCCCAGGCCTACACGCCGCAGCTCATGGAGCAGATCAAGCTCTATCCGGACAAGGCGGCCCCTGAGCCGGAGTATCTCAGGCAGTTCGCGGCCTACCAGTCCAAGACGATGGCAGGCGCCGACGGCAAGCAGTCGCCCAAGGAACGCGAGGCCCTCCTGGCCTGCCTGGGGCGCTGAACAGAGGCCGCGCCGCCTCGGCTGAGGAACTTCAGCCTAACGCACGCGCTCCAGCTGAGCCGGGAAGGCGGCCAGAGGCTCCTTGCCGGAGATGAAGATGCCCATGCGCCGGTACTCCCGGAGCTTGCCGCCCTCGTTCTCATAGTCGTGCCAGCGGCCGGGGAGCTCGGCGCGCGGGATGTAGCCGTAGCTCAGGTGCGTCGAAGGGTCCATCACGTAGAGATAGTCCTGGTCCATGCCCACCAGGACCACGTAATGCCCGTCCTCCCAATTGTCGGTCCAATCCTCCGGCGTGGGGTCGTTCTCTTGCCAGGCCTGGATGTCCAGGATCACGGTCTCGCGGCGCTTGAGAGCCGCCTCCAGGTCCGGCAGGCCCAGCCCCTCGCGCAGTTCGGCCCTTAGGCCGTGATGACGGGCGCCCGCGACGAGCTTGGCCGGATGGGTCCCCTCCTCGGGGGTGGTCCCCAGCAGGGGATAAAGGGAGCTCTCGTTGCCGTCGGAGACCTTCCAGTAGTGCAAAATAGCCATCATGGCCGCAGCGCCGCAGGAATAGTTGGTGGACTGCGGCATCAGCGGCACGCGCAGATGGTCGGAGGGCAGGGCGGGCCCCGCCAAGGAACCGGCCCAAGCGGGGGCGGCCGCCAGCAGCGACAGGGCCAGTTGCAGCAGCATCAGGAGCCGGCTGCGGGCAGCGGTCCAGCCGCGACCAGCCGCTTGCGGCGGGGATCCACGGTGAGGTTCAGTCCCTCCAGGGTCCGCGCCCCCAGCAGCTGGAGATCGCCGGGCTTGGCGAAGACGACCTCGTCAACGGTGAAGCGCTCCCGGACATGGATGACTGCGAAACCGATGTCGCGGCTCACGGTGCGGCCGTTGGCCAGCACGAAGCGGACAGCCCTCTTCTCCGGGACCACGCCGATGGCCTTGAGGACGTCTTCGGCTATCCAGGTATGCTCGCTGCCGGTATCGACGAGCATGCCCGGGACCGGGGCCCGCTGATCCCTGCGCACGTGGTCTGCCACGACGCAATCCGCATGGAATGTCCCCATTCTCCGCCTCATGCCTCCATTATAGCGTCCTTGCCCCCGGCGCGCCAGAGGGCCCTACTTATATATACGATCGAACCCGCAAAAAGTTCCGGGGGCTCCGGACTCGGCTGAGGGAAGGACTGGTCCGGTAGTCAGTAGCCCTTGGGCATGATGGGCTGCCAGCGACCCCGGACCTTCTTGAGCTCGGCCAGGTTGCCCTTGATCCAGTCCGCCGCGAGCTGGACCTTGTAGCGGCCCGGCGCGGTCTCGATGAAGACCCTCTCGATGCCCGCGTTGATGATCATGCGCTTGCAGATGCGGCAGGGCTCGGCGCCCTCGATGACCTCGCCGGTCTCGGGCGAGACGCCCACCAGGTAGAGGGCCGCCCCGATCATGTCGAAGCGCGCCGCGTGGATGATGGCGTTCTGCTCCGCGTGCACGGCCCGGCACCACTCGTAGTGCTCGCCCTTGGGCACCCCCAGCCTGATGCGGATGCAGGTCCCGACCTCGGTGCAGTTGGCGGTCTGCCGGGGGCGCCCGCGTAGCCGGTGGAGACGATCTGGTCGTTGTTGACGATGACCGCGCCGTAATGGCGGCGCAGGCAGGTGCTGCGCCGCGCCACCTCCTTGGCGATATTAAGGTAATACTGCTGTTTGGACACGCGGCCGGTGCCTGGCTTTCTCATATTTTCCATATTGTCGCATAAATCGTGAAATCGTGAAAACCAGGCACCAGGTATTGTAGACTGCCTTGATGAAGACGGAAGACCTCATCCGCGAGGCTCTGCGCGAGGACCTGGGCGGCCGCGGAGACGTGACCACCCGGCTCTTCGTGCCGGCGGGGACGCGCCTGCGCGGCCAGGTGCGCGCGCGCCAGGCCGGCGTGGTCTGCGGCGCGGACCTGGCGCGCCGCGTCTTCAAGGCCTGCGACCCCGGCTGCCGCGTCCGCCTCCTCCTCCGGGACGGCGCCAGGGTCCGGCCCGGCCAGGCCGTCCTCGAGGTCTCGGGAGGCCGCGGCCTGCTCACGGCCGAGCGCACGGCCCTCAACTTCCTCCAGCGCCTCTCCGGCATCGCCACCGCCGCCGCATCCTACGTCGCGGCCGTGCGCGGGACCCGGGCCGCAATCCTCGACACGCGCAAGACTTTGCCCGGCTGGCGGGCCCTGGAGAAGTACGCGGTGCGCTGCGGGGGCGGGCGCAACCATCGCATGGGCCTCTACGACGCGGTCATGGTCAAGGACAACCACTGGCTGGGCCGGGACGGCTTCGCCCGCGCGGTGCGCGAGTTGCGCCGCCGCCACCCGCGCCTGCCCCTCATCATGGAGGCCGACGGCCTGGCGCAGGTGCGGCGCAGCCTGGAGCTCGGCGCCGACATCATCCTGCTCGACAACATGCCCCGGTCCCGCCTGCGCCGGGCGATAGGCCTCATCCGGAAGGCCTCCCCGCGCACGCTCATCGAGGTCTCGGGAGGGGTCGGGCTCGAGGGACTGCGCCGTCTGGCCCGCCTGGGGCCCGACCGCATCTCCGTGGGCCGCATCACCCACAGCGCCCCGGCCCTGGACCTGGGGCTGGACCTCCTCTGAGGACTCCCCGATGAACGACTCCTTCCCCGGCATCGCCCAGCTGCTGCGCCTGCGCGTCACGGACTCCACGCAGGCCGTGGCCCGCTTCCTGGCCGAGCAGGGCGCCCCGGAGTGGACCCTGGTGTGGGCCGACCTGCAGACCGCCGGCCGCGGGCGCCTGCAGAGACGCTGGGCCTCGCGCTCGGGCGGGCTCTATTTCTCTTTGGTCCTGCGGCCGGCCTTCCCGCCCGCGCGCCTGGCGGAGCTGAGCCTGGCCACGGCGGCGGCGGCGGCCGAAGCCCTCGCCTGCACCGGGATCGGCACCGCGGTCAAGCCTCCCAACGACGTCATCGGCTCCCTCGGGAGGCGCTCCGGCAAGGTCTGCGGCATCCTGGCCGAAGCCTCGGGCGGCTCGCGCCGCGTGGATTGGGTGACGCTGGGCGTGGGCATCAACGTCAACAACGCCGTCTCCGGCGTGAAAGGCGCGGCCAGCCTCAAAGGCCTCACCGGCCGCTGCTGGGAACTCGAAGAGGTCCTGCGCTCCTTCCTGCGGAGCTTCCAGCGCGCCTACCGCTCTTTCCGGTGAAGCGGAGCCGATTTATCGTATAATCTACGGAGCTTATGCCGACGGAGACAGACATGACCGAGACCTTTCTGACCCGCGCCGGATACGAGAAACTGCGCCACGAGATCGAAGAGCTCAAGAAGCGCAAGACCCAGCTTTCCCACGACATCGCCGAAGCCCGGGAGAAGGGCGACCTCAGCGAGAACGCCGAGTACCACAGCGCCAAGGACAAGCTGGGCGAAGTCATGAACCGGATCAACACCCTGCAGGACAAGCTCCAGGGCGCCAAGCTCATCGACGAGATCAAGGCCCCCAAGGACACGGTGGCCATCGGCCGCTCGGTCACCATCAAGGACGAGGACGGCGACGAGTCGACCTACACTTTGGTCGGCGCCGACGAGTCGGACCCGGCGGAAGGGCGCATCTCGGTCTATTCCCCCCTGGCCCAGGGCCTGCTCCACAAGAAGGCCGGCGAGAAAGTCACGGTGGAGATGCCGGCCGGGGCCCGGGAGTTCACCATCCTGAAGATCGGGGCTTCGGCCTAGACGGCCGTGTCCCTGGCGGAAGAGCTCAAGGAACGCGCCCGCCGGGAAGGCGCCGCCCTGGCGGGCATCGCCCCGGCCGCGCCCATGCCCCAGGCCTCCCTCCTGGAGGCCCAGCTCGCCGCAGACCGCGACGCATCATTGTCCTTCCTCAGGCGCGACGCCGCGGTCCGGCAGGACGTGCGGCGCTGGTATCCGCAGGCGCAGTCGGTCCTGGTCTGCGGGTTCGCGTACGGAGGCGGCCGCGAAAGCAAGGGGCCTGGCATGGGCCGCATCGCCCGCTACGCGGCCTGCGAGGACTACCATACCGCTCTGAAGCGGCGCATGGAGGCCGTCCTGGCCTGGCTGAGGACCCGCGCGCCCGAAGCCGACGGCCGGGCCTTCGCGGATTCCAGCCCGGTCCTGGAGCGCCTCTACGGGGCCGCGGCCGGGCTGGGCTGGGTCGGGAAGAACCGCCTCCTCATCTCGGAACGGATCGGCTCCTACTTCCTCATCGCGGGGCTGGCCCTGAACCTGCCCCTAGAGAGCGACCGGCCGGTCCCGGAACGCTGCGGCTCCTGCCGGCGCTGCCTGGAGGCCTGCCCCACCCGGGCCCTGGACGACGGCCGCCCCTTCGCGGCCGGGCGCTGCATCGCGTATCTCACCATCGAGCACCGCGGCCCCCTGCCCAAGGAGCACCGGCCCCGGATGGGGGGCTGGGTGGCGGGCTGCGACCTCTGCCAGGAGGCCTGCCCGTTCAACAGCGCGGCCCCGCGGGAGGGCGTCCTGGCCCCCGCCCTGCCCCAGGGCCTGCCTCTGGAGGAGCTGGCCGCCTGCGATGAGGCCGGCTTCCGGGAGCGCTTCGGGCGCACGCCGGTCTCCAGGCTCAAGGCGCGCGGCCTCAAGCGCAACGCCCTGCTGGCCATGGGGAACTCGGGCCTGCCCCGCTTCCGCCCGGTCCTGGAGCGCTGGGGACAGGACCCGGACCCGGTGCTGAGCGAGCAGTCGCTCTGGAGCCTGGCCCGTTTGCCCCGCTGACCGTTAATCTTATACACTCATCCCCCACGATGGAGCGGCCCAAGACCTTGAGGTTCCTGCTGACCGCGCTCCTGCTGGCCGGCATCGCGCCCTTGGCCGCTCAGGAGCGGCGGGCCGGCTACGACGTCGAGCTCGTCCCGAAACGCGACCTCCCGCCGCGCGCCGCCGAGGAGAAGGTCCCCCTGGTCCTGCGCCTGATCATGCAGCCCATCAAGCGCGGCATGTGGCTGCGCCTGCCCGTGGTGGACACGGACCCCAACCGGGGCGTCACCGGCGGCTTCATGCCTATCTGGGTCCTGAAGGAGCGCGACGGCGAGCGCATCGAGCAAATCCACGCGCCCTCCATCACCTACAACAAGAATTTCGGGGCCATCCCCACCTACCGTTACTACTGGTATCCGGAGTCCGACTCCGCCCTGGTCCTGCGCGGAGCCGTGGGCAAGTACGAACATGAGGTCCTGGGGGAGTTCCAGGACGCAAACGTGTTCGATACGGCCATCGACTTGGCCATGCGCGTGCAGTACAACACGGACTCGGGCCAGCGCTTCTTCGGCCTCGGGCCGGACACGGAGAAGAGCCGGGAGACGAACTACAAGGAGAACTACTTCATGTACCGCCTGACCGCGGGCATCCCGGTCATGCGCGACAGCCGCTGGCGCGTGCACCTCTCCGACCTGTTCACCACGAACCGGCTGACGGACGGCCCTCTCCCCAACCTGCCCAGCTTCACCGGCACCTTCCCCCTGGCCGTCCACCCGGGCCGCCAGTCGGTCCATGCCGACCGCCTCATCCTGGATTACGACACGCGGGAGCATTCCATAACCACGAGCCGGGGCGCCTTCTTCCAGACCTTCGCCGAGCTCTCGGCTGAGAACCTGGGCAGTTCCCAGGACTTCGGCCGCTACGGCGTCGACGCACGCTATTTCCACCGCTGGCGGGAAGACTCCTCCCGGGTCACCGCGGTCCAGACCCAGTTCGAGCAGATGACCGGGGACGCCCCTTTCTGGCTCCAGCCGCGGCTGGGCGGCAAGTACTGCCTGCGCGCCTACGGCAGCGGCCGCTACACGGAGCGCGGCCTGCTCACGGCCAACGTGGAGCAGCGCTTCACCATGTACAAGGTCAAGCTGGCCGACGTCTGGACCGAGTTCGAGCTGGCCCCCTTCGCGGGCCTGGGGACCTCGTTCCACGAGCCGGGGCGCATGGCGGCGCGCTACACGCGGCCGGTGCTGGGCGTGGCCACCCGCGCCGTGGCCCGGCCGCAGGTCGTGGGGTCCGTGGACTTCGGCGTGGGCCAGGAAGGCCTCGCCGTGTTCATGGACATCAACTACTCCTTCTGAATCAGCGGCCGGTCCAGGGGGTCCGGCGCGGCTTTTTTCTCCCCCCTCTCCTGCGTGAGGCGGATGCCCTCCTGCAGTATCTGCATCAGCACGGCGTCGATATAGGCCGCGCGCGCAGATTCCGGGGAGGCGGCGCGCATGGCCCCGGCCAGTTCCGGTTTCACGCGCCGCACGATATCGCTCTCCTTGGCGGAGAAGACCGCCTTGGCCTTGGAGGCCTTGCGGGGGCGAACGTCGAGCCGGGTGATCACGCCGCAGGTCCGGTCTTCAAGCACGGAGAAGCCGAGCCGCGCCTTCTGTTCGAAGCCTGAAGCGTAGCGCAGCAGGAGGGTCCGCTCCTGCCGCCCTGGCGAGGGACCTCCCCGCTCGCGGCAGGACACGATGGAGCCCTGGTCTTCGGGCAGGGCATCGAAGGATCCCCGACTCGGGTGCAGAAGGAACCCGGAGGCACCCTGCCTGTCTCCCCCCTCGAGTCTGGAGCAGATATCCTCGAGGATGAACCGGCAACGCACAAAGTCATCGAAGTCCCGGTATTCTGTTCCTGCGGACGCCGCCGGGACGAGGCAGGACAGGGTCAGGACGACGGCCCCAAGAGAGGCCGCCAATTCAGACTTCCGGCTTCGGGTTTTCCTCGACGAACTTCTTGATGTCCTCCAGGGACTCCAGGATGAGGCGGGCCTTGCTCAGGCCGAACTGGAACGGGTATTTGTCCTCGGCATTGCGCTTGAGGATGATCATCTTGTTGCCCTTAAACTCTCCGCGTTCTACAATGGCCATGGTCGCGCCTCCAGTGTCAAGCTGTGAAGATTGTAGTTAAATATCGGAGCCCGTGCGCAAGGGGGGCCTTCAGCCGGCCTGGCGCAGCTCTTCCACCCTGCTGCGGGCGGCTTCGGCCTGGGCCGCCATCTCCGGAGGGGCCGCATGCAGGAATCTCCCGAAAGCGGCGAGAGCCGGGGCCGCCTGGCCGGCCTTGTCCAGGGCCAGTGCCTTCTTGTAGAGGGCCCAGTGGAAGCCGGGATTGAGGCCCAGCACCTCGTCGAAACAGGACGCGGCCTCTTCATGACGGCCGAGCAGTTCCAGGAGGATGGAGCCCTTGGTGTACCAGACCGGAGGCGCCATGGGCGTCAGGGCCAGGGCCTTGTCGCAGCAGGCCAGCGCCTCCTCGCCGCGCTTGAGCTCCTGATGGCAGAGGGCCTGGTCGAGCCAGGCCGAGGCGTCCCGGGGCCGCAGCTCGGCGGCCTTCTGGTAGGCGGCCAGCGCCTCTTCGAATCTCTGCAGCTGATGCAGGCAGGCGCCCTTGTTGCCCCAGGACTCGGCATCCTTCGGGTCCATCTGGACCAGGCGCTCGAAGCAGGGCAGGGCCGCGGCGAGGTCGCCGCGCTGCGCGGCTTCCCCGGCCCTTTGCCTGAGCTGTCGGACCTCGGCGGCAGGGCCCGCAGCCTGCGCGGCCGCCGGGGCGGCGGCAGCCTTCTGGCGGAAGCCCGCCAGCAGCGCCGAGAGCCTCGCCAACCTCTCCCTGTCCCGCTCGTCGCGGGGCGGGTCGGGTATGGCAGCGCGCGCCTTCTCCAGGATGGCGAGCCCCTCCGCCTGCCCGCCCGGGGTCAGGTAGGTCTTGAGTCCCTTGTCGATCAGCGCCTTGAACTCGTCCGCCGCCGCGGCCGGGACGGCGGGCGCCGCCGGCTTCTCCCGGCGCAGCACGTGCTGGCAGAGGTTGCAGGAGAGCGCGGCGTCCTCGTTCCCGTACCCGCAGTTCGGGCACTTCACCGGCATGGCCGGCTCAGAAGACGTCGGTGCCCAGCTGCTTTTCCATGTCGTCGGCGACCTTGGCCACGGCGATGGCGGAGGCGTAGAACTCGGTAGGCTCCATGGTCTGCGCGGTCTGGGTATCGACGACCCCGAGATAGTCGTCGCTCTCGATGCGC
This sequence comes from Elusimicrobiota bacterium, assembly GCA_016212825.1. Taxonomy (GTDB): domain Bacteria; phylum Elusimicrobiota; class Elusimicrobia; order UBA1565; family UBA9628; genus UBA9628. The sequence goes on from JACRDS010000110.1 coordinate 35,278, forward strand.
ACGATGCCCCAGGCCCCGTGGGCCAGCGCCGCGTTCTTGCGCAGCAGCTCGTTGCAGGTCTTCTGGCCGAGCTCCTGGCCGGCGGCGAGCTTGAGGGCCGGGGAGAAGAAGGAGATGATGCGGTCGCCGTTGCCGGTCTCGCCCATGAAGCGCACGAAGGTGTTCTGTCCGCGCCCCTCGAAATCCCAGGGCACGACCACCAATTCGGGCGACTTGACCTGCACGTTGAGCTTGGCCGCGGCCGCCACGCCCTGGATGAACTGAGTGAACGTCACCCCGGCGCCCTGCCCCTGCACCTGTTCCCTTTCCAGACCCATGCTCCCTCCTAATCGAAGAGTTTGACCACCTGGTCCACGAAGCCCGGAGCCGTCCCCAGCGCCCCGGCCGCCTCGTGCAAAGCGCGGATTTCCTCGTCCGCGAGCTTCCCGTCGGCGCGCGCCATCACGATGAGCTTCTGCAGCAAGGCGTGCCGATCCGCGGCCGGCAGCGCCGCGCAGCGCTTGGCCGCGGCTGCGAAGCGCCCCTGGATCAGGGCCCCGCGCTGCGGAGCCCGGGCGGTCTCCTCGGCGGCGGCCTGGACCAGCGCCTCCGGGACCAGCGTGCGCAGGAGGGCGGCCTCGCTCGAGTCGACGCTCCCGTCGCAGGAGGCGATCCAGTAGCCGCCCCAGAGCAGGGCTTCCTGGACCTCGGGCCGGGACTCGGCGCGGCCCGGCTCCATGGACTTGAGCAGCCCCTCGATGCGCGCCTCGAGCTCCGCGGTGCCGAGCTTGGCCCCCGTCCCGCCGCTCAAGCCCGCGTAGAGCTGGGACGCGGAGAAATCGTATAGCGCGGCCACCCGCAGCGGATTGAAGGGGTGGGTGGAGAACCAGTCCGGGTCGTCCTTGACGGAGCCGCCCAGGGCCTGGATGTCGCGCATCTGGGACAGATAGTCGTCGAGCTGGAAGCGCACCAGCGGCTCGCCCAAGCCGCAGGTCAGCTTGATGAGGGCCGTGGTCGCGTCCTGCAGGCTCTTGCTGCAGAGGAGCCCGGCGCGGTCGCAGGAGATCTCGGCGCGGCGGCTCCAGGACATCAGGGCCAGGGCCTTGTCCGGGGCCAGGGAGCCGTCGCGGCGCAGCAGCGCGGCCGCCGGCAGGGCGTGATGCCCGAAGCCGGAATGCCCGAGCTCGTGGCCGATGATGAAGAGCAGTTCCGGCCGGGACATGCGCTCCAGCAGGCTCGAGGTGAAGACCAGGAAGAGCTGGCCCGTGCCGAAGTCTATGGAAGAGGCGTTCTGGTGGGGTTCGCTGCAGACGTAGAGCTCGATGGGACGCTCCGCCATTCCCACCACGGCCTGGCACTCGCGCACGGCCGCGACCAGCGCCGGCATGACGCGCTCGGTGACCCGCAGACCGTCGGCCAGCAGGCGCCGCCGGCCCGAGTCGCAGCCCTCCTGGCGGCGCAGGTCCTCGGCGAGCCGCTTGAGCTCGGGATCAGCCAGGAGCTCGGACTGCATCCGAGTCTCGGAAGGGACGCGCAGGGCGGCCAGCACGCCGGGCGACGCGGTCTCAGCTGCGCTCATGGATGACCTGGCAGAGAGTGTAGACTGTCCGGGGCCGCGCGTCAAGACCTGGGTCGCCGCCTTGACGGGGCACGTAGGCGAGGTTATACTGGGATGGAAATGCGCCTTCCCGGCCCGCTCCTTGCCGCCGCCTGCGCGGCGGCGGCCGTGTCCGCCCCGCCATCGTTCGGCGCCAGCGCCGCCATCGAGAAAGAGGTGAAGGCGGCCGTGTCCGAGGTCGAAGACAAGGAAGCGGGCGGCAAGGACGCCGCCCTGAAGGTGAAAGAAGGCAGGGTCTACTACGAGGGCCGGGACGTTGACGCCTACCTCAAGGAGCTCTCGGCCAGGCGCGAACAGGCGGAGAAGAGGGCGGCCGAACTCGTCAAGACCGACCCCAAGGCGGCCCTCAAGCTCGAGGCTGAACTGGGCTCGATAGACAAGACCATCGACAAGTACGCCGCCCTGCGCGAGAAGGCTCTCGCGCAGGACCGGGAGAAGCTCCCGCCGGGGAAAGACGACCCGCGCAAACCTCCGGACCGGCAGACTCAGCCGGGCGCCGGCGCGGCGGACGCTCCGCGCCCCGCCGCGCCGGCCCGGCCGCCCCCCGGAGCGGAGCTTCCCGTCATGCAGAGAGGTCGCTCGGAAGCGGTCATGGGACGGGTGCGGGGCATGGCCGCGGGCTTCGCGGACTCGGCCCGGCGAGACGCTTCGCGCCAGAGCGTGCCGGAAGGGACGCCGGGCGCCGCGGAGCGGCTGGCTCAGGAGGTGGCGGGCGGCTTGCGCAGGCCCTCGCTCGACCCGGCCGCGCCGGAGGACGAGGCCGGCCTGGCCCTGGCCTCCGTCTCCGGCTTCAAGGACGCCTTCGCGCGGCATGGCCTGCGCGTGGAGCGGGCGCCGCAAGGGGCCGGCCGTGTCGTGCGCCAGGACGGATCCCCGGCCGCCCCCGCCCAGCTCGCGGCCCTGCGCGACGAGATCCGCAAAGAGCCGCGCGCCCTCACGACCAGGCCGGACTTCTTCACGGTCATGCCCCGCGAGGACTTCCAGAATCTCAAGGGCTCCTACCGCCAGGCGCCGCAAGCCCCGGCCTTCCGGGACATGGGGCTGACGCCGGACGACCGCGACTTCGCCTGGAGCCGGTCCTGCAGCCGGGTCTCGGGGGACTGCAACGCCTTCGTCCGCTCCTGGCGCTACGACAAGGGGAAGCTCGTGCCCCCGGAGGACCTCGCCGCCGTATCCAAGGCCGCGCAGCCGGAGGAGCCGGGCGAAGACGAGGACTGGGAGTGGGACGTGGAGGACCTCGAGGAAGCCATCCGCGGCTACGAGCACGCCGAGAGCATGCTCGGCCGGCGCATCGGCGCGCCCCGGGCCTCCTTGACCGAGAAGATCCTCTCAGCCTTCGGCTGGTCCAAGGAAGAGGCGGAACTCCCCGAAGCCGTGTCCGGGGAGGGCCAGGGCTCGGCCCCCGCGGCTCGGGGCGGCGCCCCCTCCGGGACGCGCGGCGCTCCGGGGCTGCGGCCTCCCGACGCTCCGGACGCCGCCGGCCTGCGCGTTCGCGGCTCCCGGCGGCCGAGCCGGGCCTGGCCGTGGGCGCTGGCCGCGGCAGGCGCGGCGCTCATCCTGCTGGTCTGGCGCCGCGCCCGGCGGTCAGGGCCGGACGACGGATAGTCTCCGGCTATTCCTTGACGGGCTGCGCCTTCTCGAGGGACTTCTCCTTGGCCTTCTCCCCCCCCATCTTCCCCTCGGTCATCTTGGGGTCCATCGTCTTCTTCTTCATGGGGTAGACCTCGAAGACGAAAGGCGCGTCCTTGCCCTTCACCGTGATGGTGAGCGGCCCGGGCTTCGTCCAGAACCCCTCCTTCTTGACCAGGAGGAACCCGCGGAAGGAATAGCCGGTCTCGCCCACGGGCTCCGCGCCGAGCTTGACGAGGAATTTCTTCATCTCGCCGCTGACCATGGCCTCGGTGACCTGGCCCTCGGCCGTCACGGCCGTGATGACGTCGGCGGGGGTCTTGATCATGTCGCCGAGGCCGCGGATCTCCTTGCCGCCGATGCTGCCCACCGGCCGGCCCGCGAGGCTGATGTCGCGCAGGACGGTCTTGACCTCTTCGGGCATCTTGACGACGATCTCCTGGTCCAGGGAATAGGCGATCCGGTCCTTCATCCCTCCCCCCTTTCCAAAGGGCTTGCCTTCAGCGGCGGCCGCGGGCGCGGCCGACAGGCACAGCAACGCCGACAGCATCCAGGGCAGTGTTCTCATAAGCTCCTCTTCTCTCCTTAGGGGACCCGGTCCCGGGTCTCGGTCAACGGTAGAATAAAGCCGGGGGCTTGTCAACGCGGAGACGCGGCCGGGACTCAGCCGTACTTGTACTTCACGCCCATGCCGCCCACGGGCCAGTCGCAGGCGATGTTGTCGTAGGGGCAGATCATGCGGCAGGCGCCGCACTCGATGCAGTTCTCGTAGTTGACCACGACCTTCCGGTGGTCCGCCTCCCATTCGTAGACCTTGGCCGGACAGACCGTGACGCAGGGCCTCTCCCGGCACTTCTCCACGCAGGGGGCCTGCGGCGAGGCGTCGCGCAAGGTGATGTGCGTCTCCGGAGCCTTCTTCCACTCCAGGGTGCCCAGCTTGGCCTCCACCGTCATGTCCACCTTGGGCTCGGGCTTCATATCGCCACCTTGCGCAGGGGCCAGAGGTCCCGGAAGAGGCGCAGCAGGCCGTGCCGGCGCACGCGCTTGATGGCCGCCTTGAGGTGCTCGCCCTTGGGCACGCCGTCCGCGGCGTAGCGCAGGTGCGCCAGGTCGCAGGCCAGTTTCGGGTAAGCAGTCAGGAAATCAGGCACGGACGCCACCGCTTCCTCGAGGTCCTTGATGTCCTCCATGTCGGGAAGGACGTAGGAGGCCGTGAGCTTGGCCTCGTAGGCGGACAGGGCGGACTTGGAGAAGTCCCCCTTCTTCTTCGCCTCTATGACGGTCTCGCCGGCCAGCCGGCCC
>JACRDS010000113.1 GCA_016212825.1 Elusimicrobiota bacterium
AGGGCCGCTATGGCCTCGTTCTCGTCGCCGGCCTCGAGGTTGCCCGAGGTCGTCTCGCCCTTGCTGTCCTGGACAGTGTAATTGAAACGGCCCATATCATTTTAAGTGTAACAGGAGGGGTGGGGTTTGTCAATGAGGAGAATGTGAATTCAATATTCTCGCAGGCGCGCGAGCGAAACGGTGCGGAAGGCCTAGTCGCCTTCGATGGTGACGCCCAGGATCTCTTCGAGGGAGGTGACGCCGGCGATGGCCTTGCGCCAGCCGCTGGCGCGCAGGGTCCACATCCCGGCCCGGGCCGCGGCGTCCTTGAGCCGGGCCAGGTCGCCGCCGTACTTGTAGATGATCTCGCGCATCTCGGGAACGACCAGGAAGACCTCGTAGATGGCGGTCCGGCCGGAGTAGCCGGTGCGCGCGCACTTGTCGCAGCCCCGGGGCTCGAAGAAGGTGAGCTTGGTGGGGTCCGGGGCCGGGTTGAGCTGGGACTCCCGGATGCACATCTCCACGTCCTTGGGGTCCGGGGTGAAGACCTTCTTGCAGTGCGGGCAGAGCCGGCGCACCAGGCGCTGGGCGGCCACCACGCAGAGGCTGCTGGAGAGCAGGAAGGGCTCGATGCCCAGGTCGATGAGGCGCACCACCGCGGAGAGGGCGTCGTTGGTGTGCAGGGTGGAGAGCACCAGGTGGCCGGTCAGGGCGGCGCGCAGGCAGGTCTGCGCGGTCTCCTGGTCGCGGACCTCGCCGACGAGGATGACGTCCGGGTCCTGGCGCAGGAAGGAGCGCAGGGCCGCGGCGAAGGTCAGCCCGATGGCGGAGCGCACCTGGACCTGGTTGAGCCCCTCCATCTTGATCTCGACGGGGTCCTCGATGGTCATGAAGTTGAGCTCGGGCGTCTTGATGGTGTTGAGGACCGAGTAGAGGGTGGTGGTCTTGCCCGACCCCGTGGGGCCGGTCAGGAAGAGCAGGCCGTGGGGCCGGCGCGCCCCGACGAGGAAGTCCTCCTTCTGCCGGGGCTCGAAGCCGATCTTGTCGATGTTGAGCTCCACGGCGCCCTTGTCGAGGATGCGCATGACCACCTTCTCGCCGAACACGGTCGGGCAGATGGAGACGCGCAGGTCGATGTTGCGGTTCTGGACCTTGATGGAGAACGTGCCGTCCTGGGGCAGGCGGCGTTCCGCGATGTCGAGCTTGGAGAGGATCTTGATGCGGGAGACCACCCCGTTGAAGTCCTTCTTCAGGGGCGCCATGCGCTCGTAGAGGACCCCGTCGATGCGGAAGCGCAGCATGACGCGCTCGTCGTAGCTCTCCAGGTGGATGTCCGAGGCCCGCTCGTTGATGGCCTGCTTGAGGATGGCGTTGACCAGGGAGACGATCTGCACGCCCTCGGCGCCCTTGACCATCTGGTCCAGGTCCACCCGGGTGTCGCCCGCGTTCTCGACCTCCTGCACGTCGTCGACCGAGATGGCGGCCGAGGCCATGGACTTCTCGATCATGCCCTGGCCGCCGCTGGTGTAGAACTCGTCGATGGCCTTGAGGATCTGCGCGCGCGTGGACACGAAGGGCTGGATCTCCAGCCCCGAGGTCAGGAGCTTGAGGTTGTCGACGAGCATCATGTCCTCGGGGTTGGTCATGGCCACGGCCAGGACGCTCTCGTCGAGGAAGAGGGGCAGGACGCAGTGGTCCCGGGCGTAGGCCTCGGAGATGATGCGCTCCAGGTTCTGCCCCTTCTCGACCTTGAGGATCTTGTTCTCGCGCGAGGCGTAGGGAACGCCCAGCTGCTTGGAGATGGCCACGGCGATGGCCTCGTCCGTGAGGAAGCCCAGCTTGACCGCGGCCTCGCCGAAGGAGGACTTCGAGGCCGCGGCCGCGCGGGCCGCCTTCTCCCGCTGCTCCGCGGTCAGGACGCCGCTGCTCAGGAGGATCTCGGGGAGTTCTGGCTTATCGCTCATGACCGGGTAAGTATAGCGGACTGGACATAAATGTCAAGACTATGTCCAGGTGCCAGGCTTCAAGCGCGCCCAGCGCTCACTCGACAAGCCTGGCGCCTAGTCGGAGACTATGGTCGGGGTCAGGAAGATGACCAGGTCCGTGTTCTTGCGGATGGTGTCCGAGCTCGTGAAGAACCAGCCGATGAGCGGTATGTAGCCCAGCAGGGGCACCTTGCGCACGGTCTTGGACTCGGTCGACTGCAGCAGGCCGCCGATGACCAGGGTCTGGCCGTTGCGCACGCGCACCAGCGTCGAGGCCGCGCGGCTGACCGGGTCCCAGACGGGGTTGACCTGCGTGGAGATGTTGGAGATCTGGGCGTCGGTGTAGCTGGGCTGCACGAGCATGGTGATGTAGCCTTCCTTGTTGACCTGGGGCGTCACCTTGAGGACGAGGCCCGTGGTCACGCGCTCGGCGGCAGCGGTCTGGTTGGTCACGCCCGTCCCTCCTCCGGACTGGGTGAGGTTCCGGCCCACGGCCTGGGACGAGGCGATCTGCATGAGCGCGGGCTTGTTGTTGAGCGTAAGGATCTTGGGCTTGCCCAGGAACCGGGCCTCGGAGCGCGCCACCAGTGCCCGGAGGGTGATCTGCAGGGAGGTCAGGTCGAGCAGCGAGGAGCGGATGTTGCTGACGACCGGCCTTATGCCCCACAGGACCTCGTCGGTCTGCGCCTGTCCCGCGTTCCCGCCGCCTCCCCCCGAACCGAGAGAGGTCATGAGGATGGACTCACCGGGGACGAACGGGTCGAAGAAGCGCACCTTGGAGAGGTCGGACTGCAGGTTCATGGGGAAGCTGGTGTCGCGCTGGCCGGCCGTGAACTGGGCCAGCTGGCCGGTCTGGCTTCCCCATTCGAAGCCGATGTTGCGGGTGCGGTTGGAATCGATCTCCACGATCTGGGCCTCGATCATGACCTGCGGCGCCTTGCGGTCGAGCTCCGCGAGGATCTGCTCGACCTGCGGGAACACCTCGGGGACGTCGGTCACGACCAGGGAGTTGGTGCGCGGCTCCAGGGCCACGTGCCCGTTTTTCGGGGTCAGGACGCTCTTGAGGACATCCACGATGGCGACGTCGCCGCTGGTGGCCGCCGTCTTGGAGTCTCTGTCGCCCCCGCCGCCTCCTCCTCCGGCCGCCTGGCCCCCTCCGCTCACCGACAGGGCGGAGGTCTCCTCTGCGGAGCTCTGCAGCGGGATGAGCGGCACGTAGTTCAGGGTGTAGATGCGGGTGATGACGTTCTCCACGGTCTTGGAGCGCGGCGCCACGACGTAGGTGTTGCTGCGGCCGATCTGCTGGTAGGTCAGACCCTTGATCTCGAGCAGGACCTGCAGGGCCTCGCGCACGGAGACGTTCTGCAGGAAGGCCGTCACGCGCTTGGCTTCCAGCCCTTCGGTCACGATGAAGTTGACGTGGGCCTGGGCCTGGATGGTGTCGAGGAAGGTCTCCAGCGGCGCGCCCTTGACGCGCACGGTGACCCGGGTCTCCAGGGGCGAGGTGGGCGCCGCCGGGGCCGGACGCGCGGCCCCGCCCGTCCCGATCTGCACGCCCTGCACGCTGCGCGGAGAGGGGGCCTCCACCTCGCGCACGGTCGGCGTCTCGGCGGTCGGGGTGCCGTCGATGGGGGCTCCGCCGGTCGCGGAGGACCCGCCGAGCTGCTGCTGGAACTGCGGGTTGGCCTCAGGTTCGCCGCGGCGCCGCTGCGCCTGCGCCGAGGGGACGGTCCCCGTCATGAGCGCGAGCGCCGCCGCGCCGGCCAGCGCGCGCTTCAGGAGTCCGGGTCTGCGTTGATGTCTGTTCATGTTGTCCCCCCACCGTCACCGGCTCACCGACTTGTTAAATCTCTTGTCCTTGAACGCGAAGGCCACGCCCTGGGTCGTGATGCGCATGATCTTGACCGTTCCGGCCGAGGTCTTCACCAGGTCGCCCTCGCCCACCACCTCGTTGTTCACGATGGCCTTGTTGGTCCCGCCCGCGGAGACGATGCCCTGGAGGTCGATGAGCTTCTCGATCTGGACCTGCGGCTTGTGCGCGGGCTTGGCCCGCTGCTCGGCGGCCTCCTGCAGCTCCTGCAGCCGGATCTGCTTCTCCAGCTCCATCTGCTCCATGCGCACCTGGTCGTAGGGCGAGAGGGTCGGGTCCCGCCAGGCCAGGAAGGTGTTGATCAGGGAGCCTGTGGAGCCCGCCACCGCAGCGTCCGCGTCCGCCGCCTGGTCCGGCAGGCCCGGCGGGACGGAGGCTTCGGCCGGCGCGGCGTCCGGCGGCGGAGCCTCGCCGGGCGGGACGGCCGCGGCCGGGAGGCCGGCCGCGGGCGCGGAGGAGGACGACGCGGGCTGCGCCGTCGCGGGGGGCGCGGCCTGCGCGATGGGGTTGACCAGCTTGTCCTTCTTCGGGGAGTTCTGGAACAGCCCGGTCTCCGAGAGACGGACCTTCATGCTCAGGGCCTTCTTCTTCTCCAGGTCGAGGTGCGTGTACCACTGGTAGAAGAGCACCCCGGGGACGGCCAGGGCGAAGGCCAGGATCAGCCAGCCGACAGAGCTCTTGGTCGCCATTTCAGTGCCGCTCCGTCAAGATGATGGTGCTGAGCGTGCAGTTCGCTTCGTTGCTCCCGATCGGGGCCTGCTTCTTGGTGAGGTCGAGGACGCTGATGTGGATGGCCGGCTTGTTGGCCTCCAGCCGGGCCAGGAAGGCCAGGAGCTCCGGGAACTTGACGCGGATGTTGATGCCCAGGTTCTGGACGACGCCCCCCGTCATCTCCGTCTCGTTCGGGGGGTTGAAGCTCGTGGACACGATGCCTTCGCTGCGCAGGGCCTCCTTGACCGTCTCGAAGAGGAGGTCGGCGCGGTCCTGGGGCCGGGGCAGCAGGGCGTAAGTCTCGTCGAGGCGCTGCTTGAGCTCCTTGTAGGTGTCCGCGTGCTTGGCCGCGTTGCGGGACACCTGCAGCTCGCCGCCGACCTCGGCCAGCCGCTGCTCGGCCTTGGTGTAGACCATGAAGTAGGAGACGGCGGGCATGGCGATGGCGACGACCAGCATGCGGCCGAACCGGGAGGTGCCTTTGTCCTTGAGGGTGCCCATGACGAGCTTGAGCTCGTCCTGGATCTTCTGGATGACGGCGCTGAGATTGACCTTGACCATGGCTCATCTCCCCTTGGTGCCGGTCAGGGTGAAGGTGGTGCGGTCCTCGATCTTGCGGATGTGCTCCTCGGAGTTGGCCGCGGCGCCCGTCTCCAGGCCGGCCGGGTCGGCCGCCTGCACGGTCATCTTGAGGTCGGGGAAGAGCTTCCCGGCCGCCGGGGTCTTGGCCAGCTGGTCCCGGAACCGGAAGCTCAGGTCCTGCTCGTTGGCCGTGTTCTCCCCGACCGCGTGGCCGGTGATGCTCAGGCTGGGGGCGTTGCCGACGCCGAAGGCCGCCGGCCGGTTCACGAGGAGCTTGAAGATGAACGACTTCTCGGGGAGCGTCTCCACCACGTCCTTGAGGATGTCGGTCATCCGAATCCGGTCCTGCCCGCAGAGGGTCAGCGTCAGTTCGTTCTGCGCCCGCATCTTGCGGAACATCTCCTGGATGTCGTTCTCGCTCTTGCCGCGGAAGACCTCCTCGACCTGTCGGTCGCGCTGCAGGGACCGGAACTCGCGGGCCTTGTAGATGTAGGCGGCGAACTTGAGGAGCCCCATGAGGAGGAGGCCCGCGGTGAAGAGCGCGCTGGCGGCGAGGAAGTCCCGGGCCACGGTCTTCTCGTCCTCGGTGACGCGCCCGATGGCTCCGAGGTCCAGGAAGACGGTGCTGGGGACCTGGAAGCGCAGGGAGGCCCCGATGGCCGAGTAGCCCCCCCAGTCGCCGCTCTTGATGCCCAGCAGGGCCGGGGTGTCCTGGACGGCGACCGGCAGGCCCAGCTCGCGGGAGAAGGCGTCCTTCCAGGCGGCGAGGTTGGCGGTGGAGCCGCTGACGGAGATCCCGCCCAGCGCGCCCACGGCCAGCTGCTTCTGGGAGAAGGTGATGCAGCCGCCCAGGTCGAGCTTGCGCTGGTCCGCCAGGTTGGCTTCCTCGCCGAGGAAGACCTCGCGGAAGAAGACCGGGAAACCCTTGTCCGCCACCAGGATGCGCACGTTGCCGCCGTCGAAATGGACATGGCAGTACGCAGCCCCGGAGGTCCCGGGGCTCAGGACCTGCCAGAGCTTGAGCGTCGAGCACGGGGCGACCTCCATGCCCGCGATGGAGAGGCCGAGCCCCTGCAGCATGGCCGAGATGTTGGCCAGGTTCTGCTTCTGGGTCACGGCGATCAGGGTGCCCTGGCGGGCCCGGTTGCTGGAGTCGTGCGGCAGGGGGATGCATTGGTAGTCGTAGTTCAGGGCCTCGAAGGGGATGGGGATGTACTTCTTGGCCTCCACCGGCACGGCGGATTTCCAGAAGCGGCGCTCGATGGCCGGCATGGTGAAGTAGCGCAGCAGGCCCAGGTGATGGGAGAGCGTGACCATCACGTTCTTGCTGCTCCACTTGAACTGGGACATGGACTGCTGGATGAGCCCGCCCAGCTTCTGGTTCTCCGTGAGGAAGCTCGTGTTGAGGGTGCCCGTCATGGTCCCGGCGGACTTGCCTTCGGGGACCGGGACCGGGATGCGGACGAGGTGCTCCACGCGCAGCTTGCCGGACCGGTCCAGGCTGGTCTGGGCGATGTAGATGGTGTCGGGGCTCAGGTACATCCCCAGGCTCGAGCTGAGCTTGGGCGTCGTCTTGCCGAAGGCCACGCTCTCTATGAGGCCATCCCAGTTCATCTCTGCTCCTTGCCCGCCAGGCGCACCTCGACTTTGCGGGCGTCGACGTCCTCCGGGACCTCGGAGCGCACCTGTATGCGCTTGGGCTCCAGCTGGTACTTGTTGATGAGCAGTCCCGCGACCATCTGGGCGCGCCGCTCGGCCAGCCGCGGGGCGTCGGCCTCCTGGGCGGAGGCGAATCCCAGGAGGTCTATCTCCTTCTTGGGATCGCCCGCCGCGGCGTCCGCGACCCGGGCCAGGACCTTCTCGCCTTCCGGAGTCATCTGATGCGTCCCGACCTTGAAAGGGATCACGGAGAGCCCCGGGAGGGCCGCCGCTTTCTCCGCCTTGGGAGCCGCCTCGGGCGCGTCCACGGGGGACTCCGCGGCGGCCGGCTCGGCTTCCGGCTTGGGCGCGGGCGCGGCCTTGGCCGCCGGCTTGGCCTTGGCCGCCGGCTTGCCCTGGCGTCCTCTCTTGGGCCCCTTGCGCGCGGCGGCGCGCGGCGGCTTCTTGATCTGGACGGAGCGCACCGGGGTCTTCTCCTCTTTAAGGAGAGTCTCGCCCTGGCCCGGAAGCTCCACGACCGGCTTGGCCGGGGCTGCGGGCTTGGCCGCGGCGGCAGGCTGGGCCGGGGGCGCCTCCTTCTTGGGCGCCGGCGCGCCGGCCGTAAGGGAGTCCGTCCGGCCGGCACCGGCGGAACCTCCGATACCGCCGGCGGCCGGACCCGGCGCCAGGACGTTGATCCAGCGGTGCAGGGTGCGGGTGCGGTTCTTGGCGTCGGTGGCCGAGAGGATGCACTCGTAGCGCCCTCCCGGCAGCACGGCTCCGAAGTAGTTCTGCCTGCCGTTCCAGTAGATCTGGTGGAAGGCCGGCCCTCCCGAAGTGACCTCCTGCAGGGGCGCCAGCTCGGTCCCGTCGGCGGAGGGCTGCAGGAGCTGGAAGCGCCAGGACACCAGGCCGGCGGGCGGGTCCGAGACGGAGAACTCGATGACCGCCCCCTCGCCGTCCTCGGTGCGGATGGCCTGCGGATACACGCCCAGGCTGATGGGCGGCCCGGCCTCCTCGCCCAGGGAGCTCTCCACGACCAGCTCCAGGGGGCGGTTGTAGATGAAGATGAGGACGATGCCCTTGAAATCCTTCAGGGTCTTGGGCATGTCCACCTGGCTGCTGAGCAGGTTCACCCGGACCCGCGGCACCGCGACCCCGGCGCCGAAGAGGTGGGCGCTGACGCCCATGCCGCGGCGCATGTCCAGGACCTTGGCGTCCCCCACGCCCGCGCCCTCGGGCAGGATCACCACCTGGGTGCTGCCCAGGCTGAAGACCAGGCGGGTCAGGGAGTCGAGCAGGGGGCCGGCGTCCTTGTTGAACGAGATCCCGGATGTGAAGAACAGGGGCGAGGGGATGGCCACGGCCTGCGGGTCGCCGTTCTCGAGCATGGGCACGCGCACGCCCTCGAAGGACTTGAGCTCCTTGAGGCTGGTCTCCAGCAGGTGCCGGAGCTTGGCCCGGATCTCCTTCTTCATCAGGTCGCGGTTGGCCGTCGGCATCGGGGCGTCGGCGCGCACCAGGGGGCGCACCGCCGCCGCCGGCGCCGCGGCGGGGACCGCCGCGAGCTCCACGGCTGCGCCCTCGGGTTCGGGGGCGCGCGGCGCCGGCCTGACGGCGGGCGCCTTCTCCACGTCCTCGATCTGGGTGGCGGGCGGCGGGGACGGGCGCTTGAAATCCTTGGTGCCGACGTTCATGCGGTGCGTGATCAGGTTGAGGTATTCGTTGGCCATGGCCCGTTCCGCCGGGTCGCCCTTGACCAGGATGTCCATGAACCGGTCCATGGCCTGCATGTCGTCGCCGCGCTCATAGAACATGACGGCGGTCTTCATCGTCCGGCTCGTCCCCGCGTCGGAAGCCTCGTCGCTCTGGGCGAGCGCCGCGGCCGCGCAGAGCGCGGTGACGGGCAGGACCCAGAGTGCGCGAAATCTCATGTAAATAGCGATGCAAGCCGCCTCTGGATAAATCTTAGTTAAAGGCCATTACTGATTTATTTCAGGCCGAGGGCCTTGAGCCCCGCCGCCGCGGTCGCATTGGCGGGGTCGAGGGCGCGGGCTTCCCGGAACCGCGCGGCGGCTTCCCGGACCCGGCCCAGAGCCAGTTCCGCCTGGCCCAGGTTGGCCAGGGCGGCCGCGTTGCGCGGGTCGCGGGCGACCACCTGCTCGAGATGGCCGCGCGCAGCTCCGGCCTGGCCGTGGACGAGGAGCAGGCTGCCGGCCAGGAAGCGGGCCTTGGCCATGTCCGGGAAGCGCTCGGTCAGGCGCAGGGCGGCGTCCAGGCTGGCCCGGGAATAGTCCCCCCGCCTCAGGCGCGCGTCGAGCTCCTGGAGCCGGGCCACGGCCTCGACGACCGGCGGCGCGGGGCGGCCCGCGCGCGCCGCCGCGGCCAGCAGGCCGGCCTGGGAGGCCTTCATGTCCGGGGCCAGGGCCAGGGCGCGGGAATAGGCCGCGATGGCGTCGTCCCAGCGCTTGTCCAGGGCGCGGAGGAAGCCGAGGTTGTGCCAGTGCTGGGCGTTCTCCGGGAAGAAGTGCGTGGCCCGCTCCAAGACCTCCCGCGCCTCGGCCCCGTGGCGGGACGGGTCCTGCAGCAGGACCGCGCTGAGGCTGTTGTAGACCTCGGCGGAGAGCGGGTTGATCCGCCAGGCCATGCGGTAGAAGTCCAGGGCGCGCTCGGGCTCCTTGAGCCTGGAGAGCTTGACGGTCGCGATGTTGAAGTAGATCTCGTCGTAGCCCGCGTTGGCCCGCAGGGCCTGGGCGTAGGTCCGGTCCGCGTCGGCGAACCTCTCGGCGCGCGCGTAGGCGTTGCCCAGCTCGTAGACCGCGTTGACCTCGCGCGGGCCCCAGGCGCGGGAGAGCTCGAGCTCCCGGATGGCGCCGGGCAGGTTGCCCTGGCGGATGAGCTTGAAGCCGGCGAAGTAGTGCGTCTCGCGCTCCCAGACCCGGAGCCAGTACCAGCCCGCGCCCAGGGCCAGGAGCACGGCGCCTACCGCGGCGGCCCGGGCCGCGGCCGGCCGGGACAGGGTCCGCCAGCGCCCGCCCTCGGACTCCTGCGCCCCCCTCCCCATGGCCAACCCGGCCATCCACCAGAACAGGAACCCCGGCACGGCGAAGTGCAGGGAGACGTTGAGCAGGTTGTCGAGGAGCACGCCGGCGACCCCGGCCACGGCCGCGGCCCAGAGGCCGGGCATGCGCGCCGTGCCGGCCCAGCGCTTCGCGGACCAGAAGAAAGCCGTCCACATCCAGGCCACGGCGCCCAGGCCGAGGAGGCCGGTCTGGGCCCAGAACTCGAGGACCTCGTTGTGGGCGTTGTTGGCGTGGGTGCGCAGGAAGCTGAAGCTGTCGAAGCTGTTGAGGAGATGGCCCTGGTAGAACGGGTAGAAGAGCTCGAAGAGCCCCCAGCCCTTCCCGGTGAGCGGGTTCTCGGCCCCCATGAGCCAGGCGCAGCCCCAGATGAGCAGGCGCTGGTGGAGGGGGCTGTAGGGGTTGCCGGACTGCGCGGCCTGCCCGATCTCGGTGAGGCGGCTGATGACGCTGGGGGTGTAGCCCGCGGAGATGGAGCTCGCCGGCCACAGCAGCACGACGGCCAGGGCCGCGGCCCCGAGCATGCCGCAGGGCCTCGGAGAGGCCAGGGCGGCGCGGCGCAGGTCCGGGAAGAGCCCCAGCAGGGCGACCGCGGCCAGGGCGCCGGCCCAGGAGGAGCGGGTCATGGTGCAGAGCAGCGCGGCCTGCAGGATCAGGGCCGCGGCGCCGTAGATGAGGCGGCGCCCCGTCGAGCGGGCTGCCAGGAAGCAGGCCACCGCGGCCGGCAGCAGCAGCACGTTGAAGGTGGAGAGGAAGTTGGGGTTGCCGAAGGACGAGACGGAGCGGCCGCCGTAGGGGTTGAGCACGTTGGGCCAGATGAACTCGAAATTGAAGTACTGGCAGATGCCGTAGAGCGAGGCCAGCGTCCCCGCGGCCAGGGCCAGGTGCAGGAAGTCCAGGACCCGGGCCCGGCGGCAGAGCGCGTAGGCTGCGGCCAGGCCGGCGGCCCAGACCAGGACTCCGTAGGGGTCCCAGACCTGCTGCCAGACCCCGGCGAGCGGGCTGCTCGGCGTGCGCAGCTGCGGATAGCCCAGCCACAGGAAGCCCCAGGCCAGGGCGAAGAACGCCCACGCTCCGGGGGGCGGTCCGTCCCCCTCCCAGGAGAGGGACGCTGACAGGTAGAAGGGGACCAGGCAGTTGCCCAGCAGGAAGATGGAGTTGCGCGAACCCTCGCTGGCCATGGAGGGTCGGAAGAACGCGGCGTGTCCGAGGTAGGCGACGGTCCAGCTCACGGCGCATGCGGCCAGCAGGCCCAGCCAGGGACCGTCGAGGGGGGTGCGGGGCAGGCGCAGCCCGTCGCGCGACAGGACCCCGCGCAGGACGTAGGCCGCGGCCGCGGCGGCCAGGGCGATGTTGAGCAGGGAGATCTGCGTGATGTACGGATTGCGCGTCAGGTTGGTGAAGAAGAGCAGGGGCGAGACGAAGTGGGCGGCGACGAGGGCCAGCGTGAAGGCGACGGTCATGTGGCCATGGGAGGAAGATCTGAGCCGGAGATGGGACTCGAACCCACAACCTATCGCTTACGAAGCGATTGCTCTACCATTGAGCTACCCCGGCGCGGACAGGATTCTATCATTGTGCGCGCGGGAAGGCAAAGGCCGGCACCTACGGCACGACCGGGAAGGAGCGGTCCGCGCTGCGCGCTCGGGTCATGGCGATGCGCCGGCTCCGCACGTCGCCTTTCTCGTCGAAGCTCGTGACCCCCAGCAGGCCGGCATGGCGGGTGCGCCGGACGGCCTTCAGGACGCGCGCGCGTTCGGGACCTACGGCCTGCAGGGCCTCCAGGATGATGCGCGCGGCCTCGTAGCCGTAGTGGTCGAAGGGGCGCGGGCCTTCGTCCCCCCAGCGGGCCCGGTAGGCGCCGATGAAGTCCCTGGCCCCGGGCAGCGTCTCGACCGGAGCTCCGGCCGTGGTCAGGTAGGCGCCGTCGGCCGAGCCTCCCGCCACGTCGAAGAGCACGGGCGTGCGGGCCCCGTCGCCGGAGCAGAACAGGAGCCGCAGCCTCAGGCGCGAGAGGCCCCTGAGGATGAGCCCGGCCTCCGGATAGCGCCCCCCGAAGAAGACCCCCTGCAGGCCGGGGGCCTGGAGGCTCTCCAGCGCCGCGCTGATGTCGCGCGAGCCGACCTTCACGACGGCCTCGGCCAGGACCTTCCCGCCCAGACGCCGGAACGTGCGCCGGAACTCTTCCGCCAGCCCCTGCCCGTAGAGGGTGCCGTCGTGCAGGACGGCCATCCGCTCCTGGCGCAGGCGCCCGCGCAGGTATTCCGCCGCGAAGCTGCCCTGCAGGTCGTCCGTGGGCACCAGGCGGAACACCACCCGGGCTCCCGGCCAATCGGGCCGCAGCTGGCGGCGGGTGACCTCGGGGTTCGTCGAGGCCGGGGAGATCATGGCCAGCGGGGCCCGGGCGTAGACCTGCGAGGCGCTGGCGGAGCAGTCCGAACTGTAGTGCCCGACCACCGCCACGATCCGAGGGTCGGCCACGACCAGGTTGGCGACGTTGCGGGCCTCTTCCGGGTCGGCCCGGTCGTCGAACGCGACGGCCTCCACCCGGAAGGGGAGCTTCCCGGAAGCGTTGGCCTCCTCGAGCGCCAGGTCCACGGCGCGCCGCAGGCCGGCCCCTTCGCTGCCCAGGTCGCCGGTCAGGGGCAGGGCCACCGCGATGCGCACGGCCTGACGGCGAGAGACGCAGCCGGCCCAGCCCAGGGCCAGGGCCGACACGACCGCGCCGGCGGTAAGGAGGTGCGTCCCGCCGGCACCTGCGGAATTTCCGATGCCGCAGGCGCCGGCCAGGAACGATCCCAGCCGGCGCCGCGGTCCGGTCAGCTCGACCTTAACGGACAAGGCGCACCAGTATAGCTGAATGCCCGGTTTCATTGCAACCCGGGGAGGCCATTCGCTATAATCTCTGCTTATGATAAAGCGAATCGTGCCTGAGTGGATGGTCCCCCGGGGCGGCACCTACAGGAAGCCCAAGGACTGGGCGGACAACCTCAAGCCCGATCCGGACGGCACACCCGCGCATCCCGAGACCCCGCACGATCTGCGCCAGGCCATCCGCAGGGCCCAGGAGGCGGTGCTGCGCTGCCAGGACAAGGGCCAGGGCTTCTGGTGCGCCGACCTCAAGGCCGACACGACCATCGACTCCGACACCATCATGCTGTACAATTTCCTGGGCCGGGGCGGCTCGGTCAAGATCCGCAAGCTCGCCGCCCACATCCTCAGGGAGCAGCTCCCCTGCGGCGGCTGGCCCATCTACCGCAACGGCCCGGCCGACATCTCGGCCACGGTCAAGGCCTACTGGGCCCTCAAGTTCTCCGGCTATCAGGCCACGGACGAGCGCCTGGCCAGGGCGCGGCGGCGCATCCGGGAGCTCGGCGGCATCCACAAGGTCAACACCTACACCAAATTCTACATGGCCATCTTCGGGCAGTACGATTGGCGCGGGGTGCCGACCATCCCGCCCGAGCTCATGCTCTTCCCGAGCTGGTTCTACTTCAACATCTACGAGATGTCTTCTTGGACCCGCGCCATCGTGGTCCCCCTCTCCATCGTCTGGTCCTACCAGCCCGCCATCCCCTGCCCGCCGCACGCGTCGCTGGGCGAACTCTTCCCGGACTCCCGCCGGTACGTGCCGCTCAAGGAGGCCGTGGAGCCGCACGGGGTCCTGTCCTGGACCACCTTCTTCCTGCTCTGGGACCAGGGCCTCAAGGCCATGGAGGGCCGGGGCGGCCACTGGATCCGCCTCTGGGCCCTGCGCCTGGCCGAGGACTGGATGCTGGAGCGCCTGCAGAACTCCGACGGCCTGGGCGCCATCTACCCGGGCATCGTCAACACCATCATGGCCATGAAGTGCCTGGGCTACCCGGACACGGACCCGCGCCTGGTCGAACAGCTCGAGGAGCTCGACCGCCTGGAACTGCCCGACGCGGACGGCAACGCGACCCAGTGGCAGCCCTGCCGCTCCCCGGTCTGGGACACGGCCATCTCGGTCATCTCCCTGGCGGAATCCGGGATGGAACGGGGGCATCCGGCCTTGGTGCGGGCCGCGGACTGGCTGCTGACCAAGGAGATCCGGACCGCGGGGGACTGGAAGGTGACCAACCCGGCCGGGCCCGTGGGCGGCTGGGCCTTCGAGTTCGACAACGCCTTCTACCCGGACATCGACGATTCCGCCATGGTCATGCTGGCCCTGCGCCACGTGCACCTCGACGAGCACACCGCGCACCGGCGCGAGAAGGCCTGCCTGCGCGGCCTGAACTGGCTGCTCTCCATGCAGTCGCGCGCCGGCGGCTGGGCCGCGTTCGACAAGGACAACACCAAGGTCATCCTGACCAAGATCCCCTTCTCCGACCACAACGCCATGATCGACCCGCCCTGGGCCGACATCACGGGCCGGGTGCTCGAGTTCCTCGGTTACATCGGCTACGACCAGGGCTACCCGGCCGCGGCCCGCGCGGTGCGCTTCCTGCGCCGCGAGCAGGAGGAGGACGGCTCCTGGTTCGGCCGCTGGGGCGTCAACTACATCTACGGCACCTGGCAGGTCCTGCGCGGCCTGGCCGCCATCGACGAGGACATGAGCCAGCCCTACGTCCGGCGCGCGGCCGAGTGGATCAGGTCCGTCCAACTGCCGGACGGCGGCTGGGGCGAGACCTGCGCCACCTACTCCGACCCGTCCCTCAAGGGCAAGGGCCCGGCCACGCCGTCCCAGACCGCCTGGGCGGTCATGGGCCTCATGGCCGCGGGGATCTACGACGACTCGGTGCGCCGCGGCGTGGAATGGCTCATCCGCAACCAGCGGCCGGACGGCACCTGGGACGAGACCGAGTACACGGGGACGGGCTTCCCCAAGGTCTTCTACCTCGAGTACACCATGTACCGCAACTACTTCCCCCTCCACGCCCTGGGCGTCTACCAGTCGGCCCTGGGCGCGGTCCTCTCCGGCGAGGAAGAGGTCGTCTAGGCGGACATGCCCTCCCCCCTCTCCCTGCAGTTGGCGGTCTTCCGCTACATCCTGGGCCGCAAGCTCAAGGGCGACCAGCGCTTCCCCCTGGTGCTCATGCTCGAACCCCTCTTCGCCTGCAACCTGGAATGCGCGGGCTGCGGCAAGGTGCAGTTCCCCCCGGACGTCCTCAAGAAGCGCCTGAGCCCGGAGGCGTGCTGGGAGGCGGCCGAGGAATGCGGCGCCCCCGTGGTCTCGGTGGCGGGCGGCGAGCCCCTCATCCACCCCGACATCGACCGCATCGTCGACGGCCTGACGCGCCGCGGCAAGTTCGTCTTCCTGTGCACCAACGCCCTGCTGCTGGAGAAGAACCTGCACCGCTTCAAGCCCTCCGCGCGCCTGATCCTCTCCGTGCACCTCGACGGCCGCGAGCCGGTGCACGACCGCATCGTCTGCCGCCAGGGCGTGCACAAGACGGCGGTCTCGGCCATCCGGGCGGCCAAGGCCGCGGGCTTCCGGGTGATGACCAACTCCACCATCTTCCAGGGCCAGGACCCGGCCGAGTTCCGGCGCTTCTGCGAGGAGCTCGCCGGCCTGGGCACGGACGGCATCATGATCGCGCCCGGCTTCGCCTACGAGAAGGCCAAGGGCCAGGAGATGTTCCTCAAGACGGACCAGACCAAGGCCTGGTTCCGTGAGGCCCTCAAGGACTGGCGCCGGATGGGCTGGGACTTCAACCACAGCCCCTTCTACCTCGATTTCCTCGAGGGCAAGCGGGACTACGACTGCACGCCCTGGGGCCTGCCCCTGCGCAACGTGCTGGGCTGGCAGAGGCCCTGCTACCTCTTCGAGGAGGGCGGCTACGCCCGGACTTACAGGGAGCTGCTCGCCACCACGCGCTGGGACCAGTACGGCCGGGCCTCCGGGCACCCGGCCTGCGCCCACTGCATGTCGCACGTGGGCTTCGAGCCCTCCTCGGTCGTCGACGCCTTCTCCTCCCCCAAGCGCTTCCTGGAGCTGGTCTGGGACTACGCCACCATCCGCGGGCCGCGCAAGGCGCAGGCCGCCTACCCGCGCTGATGGACACGGCCTTCGTCACCGGCGGCACGGGGTTCGTGGGCGCCAACCTGGTGCGCCTGCTCCTGGAGAAGGGCCTGAGGGTCAGGGCCCTGGTGCGCCAGGGCTCCGACCGCGCCAACCTCGACGGGCTGGACGTGGAGACCGTCAAGGGCGGAGTGCTCGACCAGGACGCCCTGCGCGCCGGCTGCGCCGGGGCGCGCTACGTCTTTCACGTGGCCGCGGACTACCGCATCTGGGTGCCGGACCCCGCCGAGATGCGCCGGGTCAACGTGGACGGCAGCGTCAACGTGGTCCGCGCCGCGGCCGCGGCCGGCGCCGAGCGCGTGGTCTACTGCTCCAGCGTGGCCGCGATCATGCCGCCCCACGGCCGCACGCCGGTCGACGAGACCTCCCGCTATCCGGGCGTGGACGCGGTGCCCGGGGACTACAAGAAGTCCAAGTACCTCGCGGAGCTGGCGGTGCTGGAGTTCGCCGCCCAGGGCGCCCCCGTGGTCGCGGTCAACCCGGCCGCTCCCATCGGGCCCTACGACCGCAAGCCCACCCCGACCGGGAAGATCCTGGTGGACTTCCTCAACGGCCGCATGCCCTCCTACATCGACACGGGCCTCAACGTGGTGCACGTGCGCGACGTGGCCCTGGGACACTGGCTGGCCGCGCAGAAAGGGCGCGTGGGCGAGCGCTACATCCTGGGCGGCGAGAACCTGACCTTCAAGGGGATACTGGACATCCTCTCCGAGGTGTCGGGACGGCCCGCGCCGCGCTTCAAGACCCCTTACGCCGTGGCCTACGGCTTCGCCGCGGTGGACACCGCCGTCTCGCGCCTGACCGGCTCGGAGCCGCGCGCCCCGCTCGACGCGGTGCGCATGGCCAAGCACTACATGTGGTACGATTCCGGCAAGGCCGCGCGCGAGCTGGGCTACGCCCCGGCGCCGGCGCGCCAGGCCCTGGCCGACGCGGTGGCTTGGTTCAAGGCCAACGGCTACGTGAGGGACGCCGCGTGAGGAACGTCCTCGTGGCGGCGGCCACGCGCTGGGAGTCGGAGCCCATCCGCAGGGCGCTCTCCCGCCCGGCCCTCGTCCTGCGCACGGGCCTGGGGCCCGCGGCCGCCTCGGCGGCTCTGGCGCGGCTGGAGACGGAGCCCGCCCTGGTCGTGAGCGCCGGCTTCGCCGGCGCCCTGCAGCCGGACCTGCGCTGCGGCGACCTGGTCGCCTGCCAGCTCACCCCCTGCCCGCAGGCCGCCAAAGCCTTGGAGACCTCGGCCGTGGGCTTGGGCGTGGTCCCGCGCTTCGGCCGCATCCTGCACTCGGATTTCGTCCTGACCACGCCGGAGCAGAAGCGGGAAGCAGGCGAGCGCAGCGGCGCCCTGGCCGTGGACATGGAGTCCTCGGCCATCGCGGCCTGGGCCCGCGGGCGCGGGCTGCCCGCCCTCGCGGTGCGCGTGGTCTTCGACGAGCTCGACCGGCCCCTGCCCGCCGCGGGCTGGGCCATGCTCAACCCGTTCTTCTGGCCCCGGCTGGCCGCGTTCTGGCCCGTGCAGCGGCGCGCGGCCGCGGTCCTGTCTTCCGTCATGAGATCGTTCCTGGAGGCGCTGTGAACAGCCTGCTCAACCGCACTTTGGAGTCCGCCTCGCGCCGCGTGGAGGCGGTCCTCGGCCGCCTGCTCAAGGCCAAGCCCGAGGAGCCGGCGTCCATCCGCAAGGCCATGCGCTACTCCCTCTTCGCCGGCGGCAAGCGCCTGCGGCCCGCTTTGGTGGCCGCCGGCGCGGAGTGCTGCGGCGGCCGCGCCGCCCGCGTCCTCAAAGCCGGCGCGGCCCTGGAGATGATCCACACCTACTCGCTCATCCACGACGACCTGCCGGCCATGGACGACGACGACCTGCGCCGCGGCAAGCCCACCAGCCATAAGGTCTTCGGCGAGGCCCTGGCCATCCTGGCGGGCGACGGCCTGCTGACCTTGGCTTTCGAGACCGCGGCCGCCAACGCCAGGGAGTGCGGGCTGGGCGCCGCGGACACGTCCGAGTTCATCCGGGTCATCGCCGCGGGCGCGGGCACCTCGGGCATGGTGGGCGGCCAAGTCGCGGACCTGGGGGCTGAGAAGTGGAAGGGCCGGCTGTCCCGGGCCAAGGCCGGCCGCCTGCTCGAGTACATCCACCTGCACAAGACCGGCGCGCTCATCACGGCCAGCCTGGAGGCGGGCGCCATCCTGGCCAAGGCCTCCGCGGCCCAGCGCCGCGCCCTGCGCGCCTACGGCCGCGCCATCGGGCTCTCCTTTCAGATCGCCGACGACATCCTCGACTTGGTCGGGGATAAAGACAAGCTGGGCAAGCGGGGCTCCGACGCGGCCAACCAGAAGCTGACCTACGTCTCGCTCTACGGCCTGGAGCGCGCCCGGGCGGAGGCGGCTTCATTGACCCGGCGCGCCCACCGAGCCCTGGCCCCCTTCGGGGCCCGGGCCGCGGTGCTGCACGAGCTGGCCGACTACATCGTCACGAGGGATAGATGACCCAGGAACTGCTTTCCAAGATCCAGGACCCGGCGGACCTGCGCCGGCTCAAGCCGGAGCAGCTGCCCCAGGTCTGCGACGAGCTGCGCGAGACCATAATCGACACCATCTCCAAGAGCGGCGGGCACCTGGGCTCGAGCCTGGGGGCCACGGAGATCATCACCGCCCTGCACTACGTGTTCCAGACCCCGCGCGACAAGATCATCTTCGACACCGGGCACCAGAGCTACAGCCACAAGCTCCTGACCGGGCGCCGCGAGAGGTTCGCGGGCATCCGGCAGTTCGGCGGCCTCTCGGGCTTCCCCAAGCGCTGCGAGTCCGAGTACGACACATTCGGAACGGGCCACGCCTCCACCGCGATCTCCGCGGCCCTGGGTATGGCCGCGGCGCGCGACCTCAAGGGCGAGGACTTCAAGGTCGTGGCCCTGGTGGCCGACGGCTGCATGACCGGCGGCGAGGCCTACGAGGGGCTGCAGAACGCGGGCATGCTGCAGTCGGACCTGCTGGTGATCCTCAACGACAACCAGATGTTCATCTCCAAGCGCGTGGGCGCCTGGGGCACCTTCCTGACCAAGCTCCTGACCTTGGGCGCGGTGCGCGGAGCCGAGGACTCGGTCAAGAAGTTCCTGGCGCGCTTCCAGTTCTGGGGCTCGAGCATCCTGCGCGTGGCCAAGCGCGCGCGCGTCCTGCTCTTCCCGGGCATGCTCTTCGAGGAGATGGGCTTCGCCTACTTCGGCCCGGTGGACGGCCACGACGTGGTCCAGCTCGTGGAGGTGCTGCGCCACGTCAAGACCCTGCGCGGCCCGGCCCTGCTGCATTGCGTGACCAAGAAGGGCAAGGGCTACCCGCACGCGGAGAACGACGCCACGGCCTTCCACGGCCCCAGCCGCTTCGACGTGAGCACCGGGCAGTTCCTCAAGAACCCCACCCCCAAGGAGCCGCCGCCGAGCTACACGGCGGTCTTCGGCCAGGCGGTGGTGGAGGAGGCCCGGCGCGATCCGCGCGTGACCGCCATCACCGCGGCCATGCCCGAGGGCACGGGCCTGGACAAGTTTCGCGACGAGTTCCCCCGCCGCTTCTACGACGTGGGCCTCGCGGAGGCGCATGCGGTGACCTTCGCCGCGGGCCTGGCCGCGGAGGGCTACCGGCCGGTGGTGGCGCTCTACTCCAGCTTCCTGCAGCGCGGCTTCGACCAGGTGGCCCACGACGTCTGCCTGCAGAACCTGCCCGTGACCTTCGCCATCGACCGCGGCGGCCTGGTGGGCGAGGACGGCCCCACTCATCACGGCGTGTTCGACCTGGGATTTTTGCGCCTGCTGCCCGACATCACGGTGATGGCGCCGGCCGACGAGAACGAGCTGCGGCACATGCTGCGCACGGCATTGTCCTTGGGGACGCCGGCGGCCCTGCGCTACCCGCGCGGCCTGGGCGTGGGCGTGGCCCTGGACCCGGAGCCCCAGAGCCTGCCCGTGGGCAAGGGGGTGCGGCTCAAGGACGGCACGGCCGTGACCATCCTGGCCATCGGCGACCGCGTGCACCCCGCCCTGGCCGCGGCGCACCTGCTCGACGACATGGGCCTCTCCACGGGCGTGATCAACATGCGCTTCGTCAAGCCCCTCGACGAGGAGCTCGTGCGCCAGGCCGCGGCCGCCACGCCGCGGCTGGTGACCGTGGAGGACAACGCCCTGCCCGGCGGCTTCGGCAGCGCCGTGCTGGAGGTGGCCGCGGGCTCGGGCGCGCAGGTCCTGCGTCTGGGCATCCCGGACCGCTGGGTCGAGCACGGCTCGCTGAGCCAGCTCTACGACCTGACCGGCATCTCTTCCCAGAAGATCGCGCAGCGTACCGCCGAATGGCTGGGGCACCGGCCTCGCCCGGCCGCGGCGGCGATTCGTGCCCAGGAGGCGTCATGAGAGAAGGCAGATGGCTCCAGCCGCGTCATGCCAGCCAGGAGGTCTTCGAGCGGGACTTCCCGCAGACCGACCTGTACGGACTCGATGTCTACTGCCCGGGCTGCAAGGCCCTGGTCAAGCTCTCCCGCAAGGCGGCCAACGGCCGCATCGGAGGCTGGTGCAAGAAGTGCCAGAGAGGTATCTGCCCATGAACACGCTCGCCGAGACCGAGACCCTGACCAAGGAAGAGTTCGCCGTCGACGCCCCGATCGCCCCCCCCGCGGAGGAGACCGATCCGGAGAAGCTCAAGAAGAAGGCGCGCCGGCCCCCCAAGGACGGCCCCTGCAAGCGCTGCGGCCAGGACCGGCCCCTCAACCGCCTGATGTTGTGCTACCCCTGCTGGGTCAAGACCGAGCTGGAGAAGACGGGCTGGCGCGAGGGCATGCCGCACCCGGACTGGTGCCGCTGCGAGGGCATCAAGGACCACCAGCGCAAGTCCGACGGGAACTGAGGCGGCCATGAGAGCCGTCCTGACCGCCCTGCTGCTGCTCCCCGTCCTGTCCGGCTGCGGCACGCCGCTGCTGCGCGCGGTCGATCGCAACGACTTCTACGCGGTGCGCGAGCAGCTGGACAAGGGCGCCGACATCAACCGGCAGGTGACGTTCGGAGAGTGCCACCAAGCCCTGGACTGCGCCTTGTCCAAGGGGCACCGGACCATCGCCAAGCTGCTCATCGAGCGCGGCGCGGACGTCCACGGCCAGGGGCTCTACGTCCCCCCTATCGTCACGACCGCCAGGAGGAACGACCCGGAGCTGGTCCAGCTCCTGCTCGACCACGGCGCGCGCGTGGACTCCCGCGATTGGGAGGGCAACGACGCCCTGACCGTGGCCGCCTTCCACGGCTACTGGGAGCTCGTGGACCTGCTCCTGGCCCGGAGCGCGGAGATAGACAATGCCGTGGCCCGGCTGGAGGTCTTCGCGCAGGAGACGGGGGTCTGGGCCAACCCGGCCGCGGCGCGCGGCGGCATCGCCAAGCTCCGCCGCCGTTCCGCCGGACGGACGGTCGAGGCCGCTCCCGCGTCCGAGCCGGTCCGGAAGGCGGCGCCGGCCCCTGATGTTGACGCGCCGTCCTACAGGCTCCCAGAGCGCGGCGCGGACTTCGCCGTCGTGGTGGGCATCGAGGACTACAGCGCCCTGCCGCCGGCCCGCTTCGCGGCGCGCGACGCGCAGGCCGTGGCCGCGCACCTCAAGGCCCTGGGGGTCCCGGAGCGCAATATCGCTTTGCTCACCGGCGTGCAGGCCACCAGGACCGGCCTGGCCAAGAACATAGAGGCCTGGCTGGCCAACAACGTGGACGAGCGCTCCACGGTCTTCTTCTACTATTCCGGGCACGGCGCGCCCCAGCCGGAGACGGGCGAGGCCTTCCTGGTCCCCTTCGACGGCGACCCGGAGTACCTGGCCGAGACCGGCTACCCGCTCAAGCGCCTCTACGAGAAACTGGGCGGCCTCAAGGCCAAGCGCGTCATCGCGGTCCTGGACTCCTGCTTCTCCGGCGCCGGCGGCCGCTCGGTGCTGGCCAAGGGCACCCGGCCGTTGGTCAACAAGATCGACGTGGGCGCTCCGACAGGGGCCAAGGTGGTGTCCTTGAGCGCCTCGCAGGCCAGCCAGGTCTCGGGCGCGGACGAGGAGGCCCGCCACGGGCTCTTCACCTACCACCTGCTCATGGGTCTCAACGGCGCGGCCCAGGACCGGGCCGGCGGGGTCACGGTGAAGTCCCTCTTCGACTATCTGGCGCCCAGGGTCGCCGACGGCGCCCGGCGTTCCAACCGCAGCCAGACCCCCCGGATGCTGCCCGAAGCCGGGCCGGCGGGGCAGTGGCGGCTCAGGTAGCGGCCGCTACTGCTTGAAGACCATCTTCCGGTAGAAGGCGAGCTCCGCGATGGACTCGCGCACGTCGGCCAAAGCCTCGTGCTGCTTGGCCTTGGTATATTGGAATTCCTTCCCGGGATACCACCGCTGGACCAGCTCCTTGACCGTGCTCACGTCGATGGAGCGGTAATGGAAGAACTCATGCAGGATGGGCATATAGCGCGCCAGGAAGCGGCGGTCCTGCCCGATGGTGTTGCCGCACAGCAGGGACTTGCCGGGCCGGCACCACTGGCCCAGGAACTCCAGGGTCCGGGCCTGGGCGTCGGCCAGGTTCACGGTGGAGCGGCGTACGCGCTCGGTCAGGCCCGACTGTCCGTGGTGCTCCACGCACCAGGGGTCCATCCGGGAGAGCGTCTCGTCGCTCTGGTGGATAGCCAAGCAGGGACCTTCGGCCAGTTCGCGCAGGGCGCTGTCCGTGACGATGGTGGCGATTTCCAGGATGGTGTCCCTCTCAGGGAACAGCCCGGTCATCTCCAGGTCCAGCCAGACCAGGTTCTTCTCGTCCCTCATCGCGCCATGAGCATAGCAAAATGCACCGCGCTCTTGTGACTTAAGTCATCTTGACACCTGTTTATAGCTTCTGTTAGACTAGCTCCGCAGGTACGCCGAGCTCTTTAGGGCGCATCTCAAAGGAGGACTCAGGAATGTATCGAAACGCCGCCAAGTTGGGCACGTTCGTGTTCGCCGCCGCTCTGGCCGCCGTCATGGGCTGCACCGGCCCGCAAAAGGCCAGCCCCATCGCCAGCAACGCGCCGGAATGGGTCAATAAGGGCTCGGGCGCCTTCAAGGACGCCGCCGGTGGAGCCGTGTTCTACGGCGTCGGCATCGCCCAAGGCATCCGCAACCGCGCCCTGCAGGTCACGGCCGCCGACGATCGCGGCCGCGCCGAGATCGCCAAGATCATGAACAGCTACGTCGTCGTCCTGACCAAGGACTACATGGCCTCCATCACGGCCGGCGACTTGAGCAAGTCCAGCGAAGAGCAGATGGTCTCCCAGACCATGAAGAACTTCGCCAAGTTCACCCTGCATGGCGCAATGCCGGTGGACCACTGGAAGGACCCGACCGACGGCACCCTCTTCGCCCTGGTCAAGCTCGACATGGCCGCGGTCAGGAAGAGCCTCGACGAGTCCAAGGAGCTCGACTCCAAGCTGCGCGACTACGTGAAGGCCAACGCGGAGAAGGCCTTCGACGAGCTCGCCGCCGAGGAAGCCAAGCACTGAGCCGACGATCGTCCTGAGGACCACTCCCGGCGGCAGGCTTGAGCCTGCCGCCGGGAGGCCTCGACCACCCAGAAGGAGAGACCATGCTGAAATCCATGCTTGCCCCCCTCTTCATCGCCGTCCTGCTGTTCCCCGCCATGACCGGCTGCGCCGGCACCCAGGTCCAGCGCATGGACGTGGGGGAAGTCAAAGACATCAGCGGCCGCTGGAACGACACCGATTCCCGCCTGGTCGCCGAGGAGATGATCAAGGACTGTCTCTCCCGCCCCTGGCTGGCCGCCGCGACGTCGAAGAAGGGCAACATGCCGACCGTCATCGTGGGCACCGTGCGCAACCAGTCCAGCGAACACATCGCCACCGACACCTTCACCGAGGACCTGCAGCGCGAGCTCCTCAACTCCGGCAAGGTGGAGTTCGTGGCCTCCAAGGGCGAGCGCGGCGATGTCCGCGACGAGCGCCTGGACCAGGACACCAACTCCTCGGAGGAGACCCGCAAGGAGCACGGCCAGGAGTCGGGCGCCGACTTCATGCTCAGCGGCATCATCAGCACCATCACGGACCAGGAAGGCGGCAAGTCGGTGGTCCTCTACCAGACCAACCTCAAGCTGCTCAACATGAAGACCAACGTGATCGCCTGGAACGGCTCGAAGAAGATCAAGAAGTTCGTCCAGCGCGCCAAGGCCGGCTGGTAAGCCGTCCTATCCGAACCATCGCCGTCCGGAGAGAAAATGATGAGAGTCCCTAGCAGGATCCCGATCCGGACGGCGGTGGCCGCCGTCCTCCTCCTCGCCGTCGCGGGCTGCAAATCCGGCCCCTCCGGCTCCTTCAAGAAGAAGCTCAACGTCTCCCTGGGCGCGCAGAACTACGCCCAGGCCTTGATGGACATCGACAAGGCCAAGGAAGGCCAGTACGGCAAGAAGAACATGGTGCTCTACTACCTGGACCGGGGCACGGTCCTGCACCATGACGGCAAGTACAAGGAGAGCGACGACGCCTTCAACAGCGCCGAGAACCGCATGGTGGAGCTCTACACCAAGAGCGTCACCAAGTCCGCAGGCATGCTGGTGCTCAACGACAACACGGTGGACTACGCGGGCGAGCCCTTCGAGCGGGCCCTGACCAACGTGTACCGGGCATTCAACTGGCTCTTCCAGGACAAGCTCGACGAGGCCCTGGTCGAGGTGCGCAAGGCGGGCCTGTTCCTCGAGGAGCTCAACACCATGCTGGAGGGCAAGGCCAAGTACAAGGACGACGCCTTCGCCCAGTACATCTCGGCCCTGCTCTACGCGGACGCGGGCAAGATGGACGACGCGCGCATCTCCATGGAGCGCGCCATGGACGCCTACGGCTGGTACCAGAGCGACTACGGCGTGGCCCCGCCCAAGTTCGACTTCCCCAAGCCGGATAAGAAGGAGCCGCGCGGCGAGCTGGTCTTCGTGCACTTCAACGGCGTGGCGCCCATCAAGGTCTCCAAGACCTTCCAGGTGGCCTGGGGCAACGCCCTGGCCATCGCCAAGGAGAACGACACCGAGGCCAGCGGCGCGCAGTTCCAGAACGCCCTGCGCGCGGGCATCACGGGCAACTCCATCACCGTGTCCTATCCCGAATACCAGCCCCAGCCCTTCCGCACCAAGTCCTCCGAGGTCTCGGTGGACGGCGGCGCGGCCCTGCCCACGACGCTGATGGAGGACGTGCAGGCCATCGCGGCCAAGACCCTGCAGGACCGCATGGCCATCATCAAGACCCGGGCCATCGCCCGGGCCACGGTCAAGTACATCCTGGCCCTGGCGGCGGCCAAGGCCGCGCAGAAAGGCTGCGACCAGATCGGCAACGCCTTCGCCAAGATCGCCTGCAAGGTGGCGGCGACGGCCATCGCCCAGGGCGCGGCCGCGGCCTCCGAGTTCGCGGACACCCGCTGCTGGGGCACCTTGCCCGCCGAGATCCGCATGGCGCGCATGAAGCTGCCGGTGGGCAAGCACAGCATCGCGGTGGCCTTCAAGGACGGGGCCGGCAACGTGGTCGGCACCAAGACCTACAACGACGTGGAGATCACCGAGAAGAAGCGCATCTACCTGAGCTACCGCACCGCGGACGCCGTCGAGCCGACGCCGCAGGGCGGCGGGGGCTCCGGAGGCGGTAAAATCAAAGCGGGAGCGAAATGATGAAGAAGATACTTCCTTTCCTGATGGTCCTGGCCTGCGCCTGCGCGGCCGCGTCTCCGGCCCAGGCCAAGCCGAAGCCGGACTGGGTGGACGGCGAGAGCCGGGAGTTCCGCCGCGACCAGTACCTGACCGGCGTGGGCAGCGCGGACGACCGCAACACGGCCTCGGAGCGGGCGCGCGGGGAGATCTCCAAGATCTTCACCTCGCAGATGAACGTGGTGTCCAACTCCATGTCCGCCGAGTCCACGGTCCAGGTCACGGGCAAGAAGGACCAGAACTCCTTCTCCCAGTCCGTGGCGCTGAGCGTGGAGAACGTGTCCAAGAAGCTGCTGGAAGGCGTGGAGATCGAACAGACCTGGCAGGACGAAGCCTCGCGCGTCTGGTACGCGCTGGCGGTGCTGGACAAGTCCAAGGCGCTCTCCGCGGTGACGGACAAGGTCGCGGACCTGGACGCCCAGGTCAAGCAGTACTACGCGCAGATGGTGCAGGCCGTAGACAAGCTGCCGCGCGTCAAGGCGGCCATGAAGCTGCTGGCCATCTTCAAGGCCCGCAAGGAACTGGAGGGCGACCTGCGCGTGCTCGACGGCAAGGGCATGCCCAACCCGGTGGACGAGGCGGCCGTGAAGGCGGCGGCGGCCAAGGCGCTGCAAGAGATCGAGATCGTCGTGGACATCAGCCAAGGAGCCTGACATGAGAACCTTCCTCACTCTGGCCGTTCTGGCGCTGGCCGCGCCGCTATCTGCGCAGGACCATCCTCTGGTCCCCCCCCAGGCGGGGATGGAGTTGAAGGACCGGGACATCGTGCAGTTCGAGGAGATGAAGTTCCCGGTGGGCAAGATGTGGGAGCAGAAGTTCACCAAGGAACTGGACCTGGAGGGCAAGATATCCTCCTTGAAGTACAGCTACGACAAGGAGCTTTCGACCCTGCAACTCTTCCGCAACTACCAGAGCTACCTCAGCAAAGAGGGGTTCGAGGTGCTCTTCTCCTGCAGCAAGGAGGAGTGCGGCAGCGGCGACCGGAACACGGGGGACTCGAACCACATCGGCATCGGGCACTTCGCCCCGCGCTACGACACGCGCTACATCGCGGCCAAGATCTCCAAGGGCGGCGGCGAGGCGCACGTGGCCATCAACATCTCGGGCTACTACCACAGCATCTGGGTGACGGTGGTGGAGTCGAAGGGGATGAACTCGGCCAACCTGAAGGCGGGGGCGATGGACGCGGCCCCGGCTCGGGCCGCGGCGCAGAGCGAGCCGGCGGTGGTGTCGGTGACTCCGGCGCGCAGCGGTGCGAAGATCCCGACCAACCAGATCGAGACCGGGGTGATCCAGGGGCTCAACAGCTTCGGCCTGCAGGCCCGCGGGGGCACGGCCGGGGCGGCGACGGACATCCTGGTCGAGGGGAAGCTGGATGTGAACCCGGTCGAGGGGACGGACCCGCGCTGGAAGTTCGCGCGGGCCTACGCGACGATCAGCTGCAAGGACGCCAAGACCGGCCGGGTGTTCCTGCAGTTCGACGTGGCGGAGAAGGGGTCGGCGGGCGACTACAACACGGCGGTGCGGCGCAGCCTGGCCAACCTGTCCAAGAAGGTGGCCGAGGCGGTCAAGAACGGCATCACCGAGTATTTCGAGAACCAGTAGACGGTAGCGAGACGGCCTCGCTCGACGCATGGGCGGGGCCGTTTTCTTTTACTGCCCGGCCGGCGCCGCCTCTTCCTGCTTCGGCTGCCGCTGGAACAGGTCCTTGATGAACTTCCCCACCTGGGTCTTGGTCACCGGCTTGTCGAAGGTCCCCGTCACCTTGATGTCCATCGGCGCCACCCGCCCCACCTGGGCCGTCACCGTCAGGTCCAGCTTCTCCGTCGGCAGGTTGATCATCCCCTGCGACTGCACCTGGGCCGCGTCGCTGTAAAGATGCGTGTCGCGCACCGTCATCACGCCCTGGTCGAACTTATAGTCCCCCCCGATCTCCGTGAACGTGATGTTGTTGAAGTCCGGGAAGATGCGCAAGCCACCGACCCCCCCGATCTTCTGGATGATCAGCAAGGGGAAGATCAGCACCTTCACGATCGGCGACTGCGTGGCCAGCTTGCCGATATTGTTGAAATTCCCTCCCGCCACCTGCAAGGTCGCGATCCCGTCCAGGGACTTCATGTCCGGCGTCAGGCCCGAAAGCTCCCAGAACGCCTTCACGTCCTTGGCGTTCACGTTCGGGTGGCGCAGCTCGCCCACGTTGAAGCGGCCCCGCATGGCCAGCGGAGGAGCCGGCTTGGTCTTTTCGCCCGTCCTCGCCTCCTGCTTCGCGTCCTTTTCTTTCTGCTGCGCCGCCAAAGCCGCCTTCGCCGCCAGGTACTTGCCCAGGTCGAAGCGGTCCAAGGTCGCCATCAGGTCGACGTACGGCTGGGCCCGGTAGTTCTTCACGGTCAGGTCCATCTCCAGCTTCCCGTCGCCGACCTTCCCAGTCAGGTTCGGGATGTCGATGCGCTTCTCGTCGAACGAGGCCGTGCCCGTGAACTCCGCCAGCGGCAGGCCCGCCACGGTCGCGCCGATGCCCTCGAACTTCATCTTTCCGCCCACCAGAAACTTGGAGGCCGGCCCGGAGAGGCTCAAGGCGAAGAAGCCCCTGCCCCCCAGTCGCATCTCCCGCGTCTCCGGCGAAATCGCCGTGATCTCGTCGAGCACGAACGAGCGGCATTTCAGGAGCAGGTCCAGGACCTGCTCCTTGGCGCGCAAGGACTTCACCTTGCCCGACACTTCCAGGTCGTTCTTGCCCACCACCAGGCGCAGGCGTGAGATGTCCACCGCGTCCAGACCGCCCGAGGCCGCCAATTCGACCTGCGCGGCCGGCACCTGCAGATCCGGCGGCACCTGAGGGAAAGGCAGGTCCGCGGACTTGAAGGCCGGCAAAGACAGCTTGGCGGTCACGGACAACTCCGGGGCCGGCTTGTCCGAGAACGGCTTGCGCACCACGCCCCTGATCTCCGTCTCGCCCGAGGCGGTCTTGATCTTCAGCGAGTCCACGGTCAGGTCCTCGCCATCGGAGCGCAAGGCCGCGTCCACCTTGGCGGCCGGGACCAGCAGGCCCGCCGGGAGCTTGACCAGCGGCACTTCTTCGGCCTTGGTCGCCGGGAAATCCAGCCGCGCCCTGGCCTTGAAGCCGCTGCCCTTGGGCTTGCCCATGAGGTCTGCGACCAGGCCCGAAGCCTCGATGTCCGCGCCCTGCGCCTTGATCTTCAAGGTCGTGATGTTCGCGTCCCAGCCTTTCAGGGCGATGTCCGCCTCCGCCGCGCAGGCCGGGATGACCAGTTCCGGCGGCAGCTTGGCGAAAGGCACGGCCGAGCCCTTCATCCTGGGCAGTTCCACATTGGCCTTGATCTTCAGCTCGCCCGGCACGAGCTTGCCCATCAGGTCCTTGACCGAGCCCGAGACCGAGATGGAGGCGCCCTTGGCCTGCACCTGCAAAGCCTTGATGGCTGCGTCCCAGCCTTGCAAGGCCAACTCAGCCTGAACCTTGGCCGCGGGCACCACCAGCGCCGGCGGCAGCTTGGCGAAAGGCACGGCCGAGCCCTTGGTCTCCGGCAGATCCAAAGAGGCCTTGATCTTGAGCCCCTGCGGCTTGGGCATCGCGGCCAGAAGCTCGGCCACGCCGCCGGAGGCCTCCACCTGGGCCGCCGCGGTCTTCACGCGCAAGGAATCGAAGGTCGCGGTCCAGGACTGCAGCCTGAGGCTCGCATCCACCGTGCCGGCCGGTATCACCAGGCCCGGCGGCAGCTTCACGCCCGGGATGGCCTTGGTCTCCGGCACGTCCAGGTGCACCACGGCCTTGAGGTCAGGCTCCGGCTTGGAGTAGAGCTTGGCCACCTTGCCCGTGGATTCCACGGTCCCCAGGCCCGTCTTGACCTTGAGCCCTTCGATCGCCAAGTCCTCGCCGGCCAGCTTGAAGCGGCCCTCCAGGTCAGCCTCGGGCACGAGCATCCCCTTGGGCAAGGGCAGGCTCGGCAGGGCCTTGAGCGCCGGCGCCTGCGGGTCGAAGCCCGGCGTGTGAACCTTCAGCGCCAGGTCTCCGGCGGGCTTCGGTCCAGTGCTGGTGATGGCGCCCTTGGCCTCCACGGAGGCCAGTTCCTTGCCGGACAGGGAGAGCTTGGCCGTCAGGTCGAGCTTGGGCGCGGCCAGGTTGACCACCTTGCCGGTGAGGCGCAGTTCCCGGCCCGAGTCCTCCAGGCGCAGGGACTTGATCACCGCGGACATGCGCTCCGGCTTGCCGTCGCCCAGGTTCACCTTGCCCGAGAAGGCCAGCGAGGCGGCCAGAGGCTTGCCCGCTGCCTTGCCGTCGGCGCGCAGTTCCAGGTCCAAGTGGAACGGCCCGTCGAGCTGGAAGTCCGAGATTCTGGCTCCGGCCACGGTCACCTTGAGGTCCTGTCCCGCGGCCGCGTCCTTGTAGGAGAGCCTGGCGTTGTGCAGGGCCGCCTTCTTGACCAGCAAGGACAGGGCCAGGCCCGCGGGCGCGGCGCCGGAAGGGGCGGCGGTGGAGCCCGCGATGTCGGAGAAGTTGAAGGTGCCGTCGGCCCGCCGGACCACGGAGACCTTGAGCCCATCGGCCGAGACCTTGTCCACGGCCAGCCGGCCGCGCAGCAGCGGGAAGAAGGCCAGGCTCACGGAGAAGGAGTCCGCCTGCGCGAAGGTGCCCGCCTTGAAGTCCGGCCGTTCCGAGACCGCGAGCTTCTCCACCACCAGGCCCTGGACGATGCCCACGGAGATGTCGCCCAGGCTCACCTCGCGGTGCAGGTTCTTCTGCGCCTGGCTGATGATGAGCTCGCGGGCCTTCTCCGGGGTCAGGTAGCGCTTGAGCAGGATCGTGCCCGCGGCCAGGCCCAGCACGCCCAGGGCCGCCAGCACGGCGCAGATCTTGAGGATGGTCTTGAGGGGTGGTGTTTTCATTGCCTTTGCCTTGGAACTCTTCGCGAGTGATTATAGCAAAGAGAGGCCGGAAGGCTTGCCCGTCTCTCCTTGAATTGGTATCTTCATGCTATGAACCACAAATCAGCCATCGCCGCCTTGCTGACCCTTTCCCTGGCCTGCCCAGCGGCCTTCGCGGCCCAGACCCAGAAGGCCAAGCCCGCCAAGACCAGGTCCTCCTTCTCCTCCTTGCTCAAGCGCATAACCGACTACATCAACTCCGAGCCCGTGCAGAGGGCCCGGGTCTCCGCGGCCGTGGCTGCGGTGCGCGGCGGCATCCCCACGGAGCAGGGCGAGAACCTCGACGACCGCCTGCTCGACCGCACCCGCCAACTGCGCGCCCGGCTCCTGACCGGACCGGCCGCGGCCCACGAGAAGACCCTGCGCTCCATCTACCGGTCCTTGGCCGTCTCGCAGATGGTGCAGTCCGCGGAACTCTCCCCCCGGGCGGCCGTGGCGCAGGAGCTCGCCTCCTCGCTCAAGGACCTCTCCAAGGGCATGCCGGAGTCCCTGCGCGCCCTGCTCGGCGGGCCCCTGACGGCCCTCAACGACAAGGCCCTGGTGTCCGCGGGTTGGGGCCAGAACGTGCGCGACCTGACCCCCGCGCTCTCCGGAGAGGAACCCGCGGCGGGCGAGCTCGTGGCGGAGCCGGACACGGCCCGGCTCGACGAGTCGCTCAAGGGCTTGCAGGACTCCTGGTCGCGCAAGGCCCTCCCCAAGGAAGACGAGGCCGAGGCGCATTTCCTGGCCGCCCAGGTCTATCTCCAGCTCGCTTCCGCCAGGTACGCCGGCGTGGCCGCCCCCAAGTCAGCCGTCGCGGCGGCGCCCGCGGAGACCGTGGTGGTCCAGACCGCGCCCCGCGCGGCCGAGCCTTCCGAGGCCGCCGCCGGCCCCGAGTTCAGCGCCAAGACCGTCTACGCCAAGGCCTCTCCGGCCGTGGTGCTCATCATCTGCTCGGACAAGGACGGCACCGGAGAGCTGGGCTCGGGCAGCCTCCTCGACGCCTCGGGCCGCATCCTCACCAACGCCCACGTGGTCATCCGCGACTCCACGCGCAAGCCTTGGCCCGTCATCCGGGTCTACTACAAGCCGGCGAAGATGACCGGAGACCCCCAGCAGGACCTGGTCGACCCCTCCGAGGCCGAGGTCGCGGCCTTCGACAACAGCCTGGACCTGGCCCTCATCCGCGCCAAGACCCCGCCGGCGCGGCCCGCCACCCTGTCCCTGGGCGACCCGGACGACGTGTCCGTGGGCGACCGCGTGGCCGCCATCGGCCACCCGGAGCAGGGCGGCATGTGGACCCTGACCACGGGCATCGTGAGCACGGTGATAGCGAATCTGGGCAATGTGAAGGGGAAGAAGGGCTTCCAGACCGACGCCTCCATCAACCGGGGCAACTCCGGCGGCCCGCTGGTGGACGCCTCAGGCGATATCATCGGCGTCAACACCTTGATGTCGCGCAAAGCGGCCGACGGGCTGGCCATCACGGGCGTCAACTACGCGGTGCGAGCGGACGTGGCCAAGAAGTGGCTCGCGCAGAACGCGGGGCTGCAGCTGGCCTACGCGCCGTCCCTGGAGGGCAGCCGTTCTCCTCTCCCGCAAGGGACCGCCGTCGCCTCAGTCCCGGCCCAGCCTGCCCCGCTTCCACCTCCTGCCGCGCCGCCCATGGCCGCATCCAACGCGCGCGCCACGCCACAGCTGCCCATGGCCGACCGGACCATGCCCCCGCCGCCGCCCACCATGCGCGAGGGCGTGACCCAGGCCGGCCGCGTGGGCCGGACCGTGGCGCCCAAACCAGCTCCGGTCGCGGCTCCGGCTCCGCCGCCCGCTCCCGCGCCGGCCGAGCCCAAGCACCAGACCGTCACCGAGGGGCGGCCTTATGACCGCGACGCGGTCATCGAGGCCGAGATCAAGGAGATGGAGGACCTGGGCGAAGAGATGCACCAGGAGATCATGAAGCGCAAAGGGAGACAGTGACCATGTCCAAGACCGCACGCGCCGTCCTGGCCCTCATCCTCCTCGCCGCCGCCGTCCCGGCCGCCGCCGAGACCAAACGGAACCTGCTGGAGTACATCACCGCGAACCTGCGCAAGGACGGGGGACTGCCCACGGCCCAGCAGGCCCGCATCGTCAATTCCATCCGGACGCGCTTCGCGGACTACGCGCTCAAGGTGGTGCCGGCCAAGGACACCGCCAACGCCGACGTGGTGATGCGCATGATCATCGAGGGCGTGTTCGACCAG
Source organism: Elusimicrobiota bacterium (assembly GCA_016212825.1). GTDB lineage: Bacteria > Elusimicrobiota > Elusimicrobia > UBA1565 > UBA9628 > UBA9628. Next base: position 32,768 of record JACRDS010000113.1, read on the forward strand.
AGCCCGGAGGACCGCATCGCCGACGTCTCTTTCGCGGCCTGGCAGGCGCTGAGCCGGGGCGCGCCGGCGGAGGTGGTGGAGGGCATCGCGCTCTACGGCTACCGCAAGAAGATCCCGGGCGAGACCATCGCGGCCTGGGCCAGCGGCTACAAGAACCTGACCGACGCCCAGGTGCCGCCGGAGGTGGCCGCGGACCTCGTCCGCAACGCCATGGAGAAGGACTGGGACATCCGGACCTTCGACCTGTTCAAGCAGAACATGTACGCCGCGGCCAAGGCGCGCTTCGATATGAAGGACTACGCGACCTACCTCTTCGGCCACTATCTCGAGGGCAAGAAGATGCCGGGCGCGATGTCCGCCGACGCCATGGCCTACTTCAAGAAGTGCGCCGCGGCCAAGGTCCAGCCCAAGCTGCCGCCCTACCAGGGCGTGTTCTCGGCCAAGCCGTTCCAGGACATCGTCTACGAGGCCAAGCCCAAGGAGGCCGCCCCGGAGCCGGTTCAGCCGGCCGTGGAGCCTGCACGGCCGCAGCCTGAGCCGGCGGCGCCCACAGTCGAGCCCCCGCCGGAGCCGCTCAAGCCTGTTCCGGTCATGCCTGTCAAGCCGGCGGCCACCCCCAGGCCGGCGCCCGAGCCGACGCCGCAGTCCTTGGGCATCGCCATGGGGAGCGTGTGGCCGGGCCTCTACGCCTCGGCGCAGTCCTACCTGGGCACTCCCTACGTCTGGGGCGGGACCACGCACCAGGGAATCGACTGCTCGGGCTTCACGCAGAACTCCTACGGCGAGAACAAGGTGCGCATCCCTAGGGTGAGCCGCGACCAGTGGAAGACGGGCGACCCGATCCAGTGGCAGGACCTGCGCAAGGGCGACCTGGTGTTCTTCAACACCATGGGCGCCGGGGTCTCGCACGTGGGGCTGGTCGTGGACGCCAACGGCCCGAAATTCTACCATGCCTCCTCCTCGAAGGGCGTGACCGAGGCGGAGCTGAGCAAGAACTACTACAAGACGCGCTATCTGGGCGCGCGGCGCATCATCCCTTAGCGGGGTCAATCCCCGGCGGCGCGCCTCTTGATGGCCCTGACGGTGAGGATCACGTCAGGGCCGCTGCTTTCCCGCACCAGCGAGATGATCCCCGTGACGTCGACTCTCGCGTTGCGCAGGGCCTTGATGTCCTCGAAGATCCTCTTGCTGTGCGCGGCCAGCCGGAGCTCCCTGACGCCCTGGCGTTCGGCCCCGGAATGGGATTCCTTGACGCAGATGGGCTGGACCAAGGACAGGACCGGGACGCTGAGGAACCGGCTCCCGGGCTGCTCCGCGGCCCGGACCTCCTTGTTCATCCGCCTGCCCGCGAGCACCACGCTGGTGTTCTCCAGGAGGCACCCCGCGGCGAGGATGCCGGCCAAAGCGGTCCCCATTCTCATATTCAAGTACCGCTGATTCTATTCAAACGGGGCCGGCTTATGCAAGGGGCGTGCGCTCACCCGGCGCCTCGCCCAGGACCGCGGGCAGCAGCCACCAGCAGGAGAAGGTGCATCCCGAGCCGATGAGGATGAGCACCGCCGCGGCGCAATACGCCGGGTCGGACGCGGAGGCGAAGACCAGCCGCATCCGGTCATAAAGGCATCCCCCGGCCATGTTCGACGCCAGGGCCGCCAGGTTGAACACCGCCATGTACGCCGCGAAGGCCGTGGCCGCCGCCCCCTTCGGACAGGCCTGCGCCGCCATGTCCATCAAGGCCAGCCGGAACACCACGCCCAGGAAGCCGAACAGGACCGTCAGCAGGCCGGCGGATATCGGGCCCACGTAGAGGAGGTAGAGCAGGCTCGCCGCCCCCGAGACCAGCACGCCCGCGCGCAGGAAGCGCGCGGTCCCGACGCTCCGCACGGTCCAGCCGAAAAAGGCCGCTCCCGCTACGCCTGCGGCCCCCCCCATCGTGCTCAGGGCCCCGATATAGAGGGGGCCCAGCCTCAGCGCGTCGCTCTGGTAGTAGAACTGGGCCGAGCCCAGGAAAGGGTAGAAGCTCCACAGGAACATCATGAGGCACAAGGCCCAGAAGCGCTTGCGCCGCGCCAGCCCCAGCAGGCTGCGCAGGCCCTCGCGCGCCGGTTCCCGCGCGGGCAGTTCCTCCACCCAGACCGCCGAGCCGGCGATCAGGAGCGGGAACAGCGCGGCCAGGATGAAGACCGTGCGCATGGAGGCGTGCGCGGAGAGCCAGCCCCCGCCCAGGCCGGTCAGCACCAGGGTCGCGTAGAGCGTGCCGATCTGCACCGCCTGATAGGTCCCGGTCTTGCCCGCGGTCTTGCCCACCTGCACCATCACCCCGTCGCAGACCACGTCGCAGAACACCACCGAGAAGTTCACGGCCGTCAGGAGGAGCAGGAGCGGCGCGTAGCGGTGCGCCGGATGCAGGGCCAGGGCCAGCCAGCAGACCGAGCCCAAAAGCGCCCCCAGGACCAGGTGCGGCCGCCGCAGGCCCCCCGGCAGGCGCACCAGGTCCGTGAGCAGGCCGAAGAGCGGCTTGATGAGGAAAGGCGCCGTCATCCAGGCGACGAACCCTGCGGTCTCGCCCGCCGAGAGCTTGAGGCCGTCCTTGAGCAGGTAGTTCACCGGCTCATAGACGATGCCGGCCATGCCCTGGGCGAGATAGTTGACCGCGCAGAAGAGGTAGAGACGGTCGAAACCGGTCATGGGGAGGAAGAGGGCAGATTCTAGCAGTTTGCCTGGTTTCTATGTAGAATCACATCATGCTGACGAAAGTCCTGCTCATCCTCTTCTGCGCCCTGGCCCAGGCCCAGGACGAGCCCGCTCAAGAGAAGGAGGCCTCGCCGGAGCCGATATACGCCGCGTCCATGAGCATAGACGACGCGCGCATGAACTTCGCCACCGTGGTGGAGAGCTTCATCGCGGCGCGCAGTCCGAAAGGCTACTGGCCCCTCAAGCAGAAGAGCTCCGCCCGGGTCCTCCACCTGAGGCTCGAGAAGGTCCTCCCCAAGACCGTGCGCAAGGCCGGGGGCGGGAACGTCTACACCGGCCGCGCGGCGCTGTGGGAAGTCGACGAGGACTTCGCGGTCCAGGCGGATTTCACCGTGGACCTCGGCGGCCGGCGCTGGGAGGTCAAGAGCATGCGCCTGGTCTCGACCCCTCCCGCGCGCGTCCCGCGCCGCAAGGCTCCGCCCGCGGGGAAGCCCTGATCAGCGCAGGACCAGCATCGTCAGCTCGAAGATCGCGACGCAGGGCACGGCCAGGGCCAGTTGGGAGACCAGATCCGGGCCAGGCGTGAGCACGGCGGCGAGCACGAAGGCTCCCAGGTAGACGAAGCGCCAGCGCTCGCGCAGGGCCCGCCGGGAGACCAGGCCCAGGCGGTTGAGTACCACCAGGCCGATGGGCACCTGGAAGACCCCGCCGAAGGCCAGGGCCAGGCTCGTCACGAAGCCCAGGTAGCCGCTCAAGGTCATCAGCGGCCGGATGTCCTCGCTGCCGAAGGCCAGCAGGAAGCGCATGGCGGCCGGCACCACCACGAACAGGGCCAGGGCCGCGCCCAGGGCGAAGAGCAGGTAGGACGCCGCGGCCAGGGCGGAGGCCAGGCGGCGCAAGGACGGGCTCAAGGCCCGGGCCACGAAGAGCCAGACCTGATGGAAGATCAAGGGCAGGGCGGCCAGGAAGCCCAGGAAGGCCGCGGCCTTGAGGCGCACCGTGAAGGCCTCGGCGGGCATGGTGAACACCACGCCGCCCGCGCGCCGGGCCAGCCAGCCCAGCAGCCGGCCGGAGGATGAGTAGCACAGGGCCATGCCCGCGGCCCAGAAGAGCAGGCTGTAGATGAGCCGCAGGCGCAGCTCGACGAGGTGCGCGGTCAGCGGCTCGGCCGGGTCGTCCATCTTAGAAGACATACTGGCAGGCGTGGTGCTCTTCCTTCCCAGGGCTCCAGGGCAGCACCGTCACGCGCACCCCCAGTTCCCGGACGGCGGCCTCCGTGGCCGCGTCCGGCAGCCTCTGGTCGTAGCCCAGGGCCAGGATGTCCGGCCTCTCACGGCGCAGGCTCTCGGCGAAGCTCCCGGCCTCCCCCACCACCACCCTGTCGGCGACGCCCAGAGCCCGCAGACGGCGCAGGCGATCCCGGGCGGGAACGGCGTTGGGCTTGTGGTTGTGGCTGTCGTGGGCCAGGACCACGACGAGGCGCCCGCCCAGGGCCTGGGCCAGGCGCAGGGTGCGCAGATGGGCCTTGTGCACCCGATTGAAGCAGCCGGCCACGAAGACCGTGGCCCGACGGGCTCCGGCCTCAGGCTTGCGGGGTCTTCTTGGTGTCCTTCTCTTCTTCAAGCCCCTCGCGCATGCCGTGCTTGAACTCCCGCACGGCCCGACCGCAGGCCTTGGCGAGCTCCGGGATCTTGTTCGGCCCGAAGAGCAGCAGGGCCACCAGGACGATCAGGAGGATTTCGCCGTAACCGAGATTGCCCATTCCAGTGCACCTCACAGGCGGCCCGCGACGGCCGCCAGATCCATTCTACCATAAATGATAAAATACCCCATGGCCGTGGACATGCGCTTCGTCCTGACCGGCGCCAAGAGGGTCTTCGACTCGCGGCCCATGTACGCCCAGCTCGTGGTCACGGACGACTGCAACCTGACCTGCGCCTACTGCGACGAGTACACGGCCAAAGCTCCCCTCCCGCCTTTGGACGAGCTCAAGCGCCGCGTGGACATCCTCGACCGTCTGGGCGTGCAGGTCTACGACCTGCTGGGCGGCGAGCCCCTCCTCCACCCGGGCCTGCCCGAGCTGGTGCGCCACGCCAAGTCCAAGCGCGGCGGCTCCAACCTGGTCACCATCATCAGCAACGGCTTCCTGCTCACGGAGCGGATCGTCCGGGACCTCAACGCCGCGGGCCTGGACTTCATGCAGGTCTCCGTGGACTCCATAGAGCCCACGAGCCTCTCGCAGAAGGCGCTCAAGACCCTCATGCCCCGCCTGGAGATGCTTGCCAAGGAAGCCCGCTTCCAGGTCGAGGTGCAGACCGTGCTCAACGAGACCACGCGGGATTCCTACGCGCAGTTCCGCGACATGCTCCAGGGCCTGCCCTTCGCCTTCGGCTTCTCCATCATGCACGGCCGCGGCGGCCGCATCGCCATCCAGGGTTCGGAGTACCTGTCTTTGCTCGAAAAGTACGGGGTCTTCGAAGGCGTGAACTTCTACGGCCAGCACCTGCGCGAGATGCTCAAAGGGGATTTCTCCCGCCCCTGGCGCTGCCTGGCCGGCTTGAAGTTCCTTTACGTGAATGGGAAAGGCGAGGCCCAGTGGTGCGGCCAGCAGAGGGACTGCCGGCGCAAGGTCGAGGACATAGACCTGGCCTGGCTGCGCTCCAACCGCAGGCACAAGCCCTGCGAGCCCGGCTGCGCCTTGGGCTGCGTGCGCCTCATCTCCGCCACCTTGGGCGAGCCCTTCCAGACCATGGGCGCCAGCCTGTCTCTTGCCTTGGGCCTGGGCCGGAAAGCGGGCGGACGCTAGGGCCTGGCGGCTCCGCCTGCGGGAGCCTTGACAGCACCAGGTATTAGCGCTACCCTTAGCGCATGTCACATGCCCCCCGAGATCGGAAGGCGCCCGCGATCCGCCGGCTCATCCCTGCGGCGGCCGCCGCCCTTGCGCTGCTCATATCCGGCTGCGCCACACCGTCCCCATTCCTGCGCGTCGGACCGCCCCAGGCCGCAGACGCGGACAGCCCCTACGCGGGCGAGAACGTCTATTTGAGGTCCTTCGTGGTGAGGACGAAGGGGAAGGACCCGCGCGCCGAGGCCGCCATCCGCGCGGACTTCATCGACTACCTGACCAAGCTCGGGAAGTTCCAAAAGGTCGTCGACGCCACCCAGGGCGGGCTCGATATCCCCTCGGACGCGTTGAGCATCAACGTGGATCTGCGGCCTTCGCTCAGCGCGAATGACAACGCCTTCGCGCAGTATTTCTCGATCTATGTCGCCACCTTGCTCTTCCCCCGGAAGGGCTCGGTCACGGTCAACGGCAATTCCACGGTCCTGCGCGGCCAGACGGTGATCGGCAACATGTCCTGGACCTGCACCGAGAACTACGGGCTCCTCTTCCTCGGCTGGGCCCGCACGGGACCCATCGCGGAGGCGTACCGGTCCTGCTATGCCGAGACCTTCGCCCATATCGCGGTCCCGACCCGGGCCGAGGCGGGAGCGGGCATCTCCGCGGCCGCTCTGCAGAGCATGGTCGAGAAGAGCGTCCAGAAGGCCACCGCCAAGGAGGAGAAGGCCTACGACTCCGACGTGGACAAGCCCGGCTACCAGACCCCGGAGGACAAGGACAACTTCGCGCTGGTGATCGGGATCGAGAAATACCAGCAACTGCCTCAGGCCGATTTCGCGGAGAGGGATGCCCAGACCATCAAGGACCACCTGGTGGCCTTGGGCTATCCGCGGCGCAACATCGTCCACTTGTCCGGCAGCCTGGCCACCCGGTCCAACATGGAGAAATACCTGGAGTCCTGGCTGCCCGCGCGCGTGGGCGCGGACTCCAAGCTGCTCGTCTATTTCTCGGGCCATGGCTCCCCGGGCATAGATTCCGGGCAAGCCTACCTGGTGCCCTGGGACGGGGACGTGAATTTCCTCGCGAAGACAGGCTATCCGCTCAAGCGCCTATACGAGAACCTCAACGCCCTTGCGGCCAGGAGGGTGGTCGTCCTGTTGGACTCCTGCTTCTCAGGCGCCGGGGGCCGCTCCATCCTGCCCAAAGGGACCCGTCCCCTGGTCAGCAAAGTCGACGTGGGCGGCGGCACTCTGGGCAAGGTCGTGGTGCTCTCGGCCTCGGATTCCAGCGAGATCACAGGCGCCGACGAGGCGCAAGGCCACGGCCTGTTCACCTATCATCTGCTCAAGGGGCTCAACGAGAAGAGGGGGCAGGCGACCTTGAAGGCTCTCTACGACTATCTCCTGCCCCGGGTCCAGGACGCCGCCCGGCACCAGAACCGGGACCAGACCCCGCAATTGCTGTCCTCCGGCTCCGACGGCGAAGAGCTCTCATTGCGGGACTAGGCTCAACGCTTGAGGCGCCGGCCGATGCGGCCCAGGATCTCCTCCGAGGCTTTGCGGTCGCCGAAGACCCCCACCCGGATGCGTATCGTAGTGGTTCCCTCCGTCCCCGGGTCGAGTTTGAGCGTGACCTTGGTCTTGTCGGCGCGCTGCGCCTCCAGACGGCCGCCCAACCCGTTCTTCTTCTTGTCCGCGACTTTGAGGGAAAGCTCCTGCACGGTTGCGATGGAAGCGCTCCACGCATCATCCAGGTCAGCCGGGTAGGTCCTGCTGAGCTCGCCCTTGACGTAGGAATAGCCTCCCACCCCCGCTCCTGCCCCCAACGCCAGGAAGCAGCCGCTGCATAGCACGACGCAGAGAAGGGCGAGGATGGCCGCAGGGAGGTTTCTCATTGGATCCGCCAAGCGTGGACGCTACCCCTCACGCCGGTTCAGCCGGCGTGGGGGGCGTCTGGCGTCAGACTGAAGGAGGCTTACTGGGTGTTGCTGACGACGGTCGGGGCCGGCTGCGCGTTCTGTGTGTGGCCAGGAGGATTCTTGCTGCTCCAGAACTCGATGGAATTGGCTATGACCAGGTCGTACAAACCCGTGCCGATATAGCCGATGCACTTCGGCAGGAAATACCCTTCCTTCGCCCACTTGTTGCTTGTATCGTCCTTCCAGCCAGAGAATTTCTTGCTGGCAGCGAACGTCCCGTAGCAACCGGAGAGACCGACCGAGAGGACCACCAGAGCCAACGGTAGCAGCTTCTTCATCATTATGAACTTCCTCCTTGCCTCAGACTGACGGCGTTGGTCAGAAGATACTTTAACGTGAAAGGGGTGTCAACAAATATCCGGCACTCCTGTGCCGGATATTTAGCCTCGGTTTGACCTGCGAGGCTCAGAAGAAGTCGCTGAGGTTGCCGCCCGGGAAGGTCATGCGCGAGGCCGCCTCGTAGAATGCGCTCCAGAACACGTACCAAGAGTAGAAGATGCCCGCCGCCAGGAGCGCGATCAGGAGCACGGCGCCGGCCAGCTTCCAGTGGCGCAGCGGGTCGGCCGCGTCCGCAGGCTTGGAAGCGACGGAGCGCAGGACCTCCAGGGAGGCCGCCGCGCCCTTGCCGGGCAGGACATAGGCGTCGGCCATGCGGGAGTCGGCCGTGCCGCCCACGCTCAGGGCCAGCATGCCGGGCAGGGCCTTCTCCATGTTGCGGTCCGTCTCGTTGCCGGTGAAGGGCAGGGGTCGGCCGGAGAGGCGCTCGGCGACGCGCTGGGCCAGGCGCGCCAGGCGGCCGGGTGTCTCCGGGCTGCGCGGCACGTACATGTTGTCGCCCAGGGCCAGGGCCTCCCAGGGCTCCAGGCCCAGGGCCTTGGCGATGGTGCCCACGGAGGCCGATTTGTCCACCACGGAGAACTGGATGTAGGGCGGGTTGGCCGGGTCCTTGGGCACCCGCGCGTTGACGAACACGTCGAAGCCCCGCTTCTTGAGCTCCTCTTCGAATAGGCGCGCCGCCTTCTTGATGGCGGGCTCGGGCGTGCCCACGGCCAGCATCATGGCGTAGCTGTAGGGCTGCCAGCTCTCGGCCGGGTTCTTGGCGTCGCCGGGGTGCTGGGAGGTCCCGAGTCCCGGCAACTGGGCCTTGAGCGCGGCGATGGCCTCCTTTATGGGCTGGCGCCGGGACTCGTCGAGGGGCGGGTACTCCCAGGCCAAGACCGGCTCCCCCTTGTCGTCATAGCGGTAGACCTTGCCGCCGCTGACCGCGGCCACGTACATGCCGGCGCGCGCCTCGGCGGGGATGGTGGCCAGGGACTCGAAGGCGCTGAGCTGGTGCCCGCCCGCCTTGTCGGTGCGGTCCGTGATGACCGCGACCTGCTTGCCGGACTGCCGGACGGCGGCCAGGGCCGCGGCCATCTCCGGGGTGAGCACGGAGTTGTAGGGCCCCAGGGTGTCGTCGAAATCGCTGAACACCACGCGCTTGCGGCCCGCCTCGGCCACCACCGCGGCGGCCAGCTGCGGACCGGCCGGAGGCAGGCTCGCGCTCACGCCGAAGACTGAGGCCAGGGCCGCGAGCAGGCGGCGCTTGAGCCCGTAAGCGAAGCGGCCCTCCACGGGCTTGACCGCCTGCGCCGACGCAGGCGCCGAAGGCTTGGCCGCGCTCTTCTCCACGGACTTGCCGGGAGCCGCGGGCTGCAGACCGGAGGGGTTCGCTTCAGCCGGCGCGGCCAGAACGCCCACGGAGACCTCGCCGGAGCCGGAGACCGAACGCCGGCCCGTGATGATGTCCTCGATGCGCTGTCCGCCGGAGGACGCTGACTCGGAGCCGATGTCGGGCTTCTGGAGCGCGGTGATCTCGGCGGAGACCTCCTGGGAGAGCTGGACCATCGGCGCCACAGGCTTCTCGGCCTGAGGGGCGGCGGCGAGCGGGACCTTGACCGAGGGAGCGGCGACCGACGGGGCCAGGGCGGAGGGAGCAGTGGTCAGCCCTGGAGCCGAAAGGGAGGCGGAGGGCGAGCCGAGCGCGGAGCGCCCGATGTTGATCCCGGCCGGCCCCTGGATGGGCGCGGCGCCGCCTTCCCCGACGGCCGTCTTCATGGCTCCGGCCGCGGCCGGCAGGGGAGAGAGCAGGAGCGTCAGGATCGAGAGGCTGGCGAGCCGTCGGATGGCCTTGATGGTCATGCGGAGATTATAGCCTGGCTCGTCGGCGGAGGCCTGGGTCGATGGGGCAGGCGGCGCGGTTTTTTGGCCTAGGCCTTTGGGCCTATTCGTCTCTGGGCCCTCTGGCCCTTTTGGGGCCCAAAGGACCCAGATATACTGCCCGCAGGTCCTGACCAAACAACGCCGACAAGGAGAATCCGAATGATCCGCGCCGAGAGACTCGCCTTGATCCTCGCCTTGGGCCTTCTGGCCCCTGCCGTCGCGGGCGCCAAGACCTGCCCGGTCGACACCGGCAAGCTGCGCCGCCATATCGTCTCCTGCCAGCCCGAGCAGAGCATGGCGCAATGCCGCAAGGCGGTGGAGTCCATCAGCTGCTCCATCACCCGCGAGCTCGCCCTCATCAACGCCGTGGTCATCACCGTCCCGGAGGACGAGCTGGAGGCCACGGAGACGAAGCTCGCCGCCACCCCCGAGGTCCGGGCTTATGAGGAAGACAAGTACGTCAAGTGGATCAAGGCCGAGGCGCCGGTCCTGCCGTCCTTCGGCTTCTCTTCAGTGCCGGCGTTCGTCCCCTCCGGCAAGAGCCGCAACCCAATCGACCCCCCCTCCGCCCATCCGACCCAGCCCAATGCCAACGGCCAGCTGCCCTGGGGCATCGCGCGGGTCAACGCCCCGGCCGCCTGGAAGACCAACATGGGCGCCGGCGTGAAGGTCGCGGTCGTGGACACCGGCATCGACTACAACCACGCCGCCCTCAAGGCCAACGTCAAGGGCGGCTTCAACGCCGTGGACGAGAAGAACCCGGACAACTTCATGGACGACCAGGGCCACGGCAGCCACGTCTCCGGCACCATCGCCGGGGCCTACAACAACGGGCAGGGAGCCGGCGGCTCGGGCGTCATCGGCGTGGCCCCCAAGGCCAGCCTCTACGGCGTCAAGGTCCTCGACGCGGACGGCGGCGGGAGCTACTCGACCATCATCGCCGGCATCGAGTGGGCCGTGAAGAACAAGATGCAGGTCGCCAACATGAGTCTGGGCGCCCCCGAGGGCACGGACGCCCTGCACCAGGCCATCATCGCGGCCAAGAAGGCCGGGCTGGTCATCCTCGCCGCGGCCGGCAACGACTCGGGCGGCCCGACGGGCTACCCGGCGGCCTACCCGGAGACCATCAGCATCACGGCCTCCAACGACAAGGACGAGTTCGCCTCCTTCTCCAGCAAGGGGCCGGAGACCAACTTCATCGCCCCCGGCGAGGACGTCCTCTCCGTCAAGCTGGGCGGCGGCTATATCGTCCACTCCGGCACGTCCATGGCCACCCCGCACATGACGGGCTTGGCGGCCCTCGCGGTGGCTAACGGAGCCAGGGGCTTCACGGGCGTGAAGAACGCGCTCATCAAGGCGGCGGCCAAACTGCCGGGGCTGACCGCGGAGGAGCAGGGCTACGGCCTGGTCAGCGCGGCCAAGCTCGCCAAGTAGAATCCGACCAAAAAAAGGCCCGGCTGGGGATCCCCCGCCGGGCCTTTCGCTTTCCTGGTCCCTATTCGAAGAGTTTGCCCAGGCCCTTGCGCTTCTTCTTCCTGCCGTACTCGTCCAAGCCCAGCGACTTGCAGACGGCCTGCCACTGGGCCGCGTCGCGCAGGATCTCCACCTCGGAGACCGCGTCCGCCCTGAGCGTCACCCTGTAGCCGGGGAAGTCGGGCGTGACGCGGGCCGCGAAGGGCAGGAGGAACTGGGGCGTGTCCCGGCCGCCGCCCGCGCTGAGCACGACCTTCCAGGGGCCGTTGTAGCGGTCCACGGCGTAGGCCGAGGCGATGGGCGCGGCGAGGTCCTCGGTCTTGACCTTCTTCTTGGGGGCGGCCCGGCGGGCCTTGTCCAGGAGCGCGTCCCAGTCGATCTGGGGCGAGACGTCCATGCGGTCGAAGAGGGCGCAGGCCGCGCGAGGCTCGTCGGGGCCGCACCTGAGCGCGGTGAACTGCCCGATGCGCTCGAAGGCGAAGGTCCGGGTGGAGAGCCAGACGAGTTGGGTCTCCCCCCCCTCATCCTGGGCCGAGGCTGGGGCCGAGCAGAGGGCGAGCAGGCAGACGGCGAGGGCCGGGATTCTCATGCGGGTATGATACAGAACGGGCGGCGTGGGGACAACCCCGACCTCAACGGCCCGGAATCTCGGGTATAAGAGACGCATCCCCGCGGCGCCTGGGCCTATGGGGAAGAAAGCAGTCGGCGATGGTCCTAGTAGGGCAGCAGGTCCGTCCCGATTATCCCGACCAGGACCAGGACCAGCGCCATCCAGGCCCAGCGGCCCAGCCCGTCCCGCCGTTCCGGCTCCGTCAGATCGTGCCCATTCATCTTCATAGCACGACTATGATAGCCTGCTGAGGTAAAAAAAAGCTCAACTCAAGGCTGGCGCGGCGCGCAGGCGTCGTAGATGATGTTCCCCTGGGTGTAGGGGGCCATGTCGCGGCAGTCTATGGAGTGCGCGTGGATGAGGCCCTTGACCTTGCCGGTCTTGAAGTCGCACACGTCCACGTCCGCGCAGATGTCGCAGGCCTCGGAGTAGTAGTAGGCCGCGTCCTGCGTGAGCAGGACCAAGGACACCGCCACGGTCTGGCTCTGGCCGTAGCCGGCCTCGTCGTAGCCCATGAAAGGCTTGCCGTCCCGGCCGCGGAGCACCGGTTTGAGGTACTGGCCGAACTGTCCTCCCATCGCCGCTTCGCAGGCCTTGAGCTGGGGGTAGTCCGGCCGGCCGCGCAGGCTGGCCGGGCTCTTGGCGCTGTCCATGCTGATGATGCTGCCGGCGTCGATCCAGCCGCCCGAGGCCAGCCGCGCGTTGGCGAGCTTGCCGAAATCCCCCACCCAGTCCTTGCCCTTGGAGACCAGGACCTGCGACTCGGCGGCGCCCTCGTCCGTGACCATGGTCAGGCCGTAGCCGCGCGGCCCCTTGTAGGAGCGCTCGGTGTAGGGAGGCAGATAATCGTTGCGGGGCTCGGTCCGGCAGCCCGCGTAGACGAACTCCATCCTGTAGCCGTCGGCCATGGCCGGCACCGACAGAGTGAAGGGGATCTCCAGCTCCTGCGCGTCCGGACAGGATATGGCCGTCGCCGCGGGGGATTGCGGGCGACCGCCCAGGGCCTTGGGCAGGGAGCCTTCGGCCACCGTCTGGGATATCCCGGAAAGGGCGGCGTTGAAGGCGGCGTCCGGGTCCGTCTGGGCGGCGGCCGGAGCGGCGCACAGGGCGGCGAGGAGGGCCGAGAGGCAGAGTTCAGGTTCCATGCAGAGATTGTACCGCGGATCGGCGCCTTCCCACCTGACGGAACGGTAAAAAAAGGTCCTTCACCGGCCGGCCCACGCGCCCTGGGTCTCAAGGCCCAGACGCGCCATATTGCCGGGCCTTTTGTATAATCATCCCGCATGCTGAGCATACTGGGACTGGGCTGTTCTCTCGCCAAGACCGAGCTGGACAACGACTTCCTCCATAAGGAGGTCGGCCTGGCCCTGGGCCCGGACTGGGTCAAGAACCGCCTGGGGATCTACAAGCGCTACACCATCCTCAGCAAGGACTACATCAAGGACACCAAAAACGCCGACCCCAGGGCCGCGGTGGCTTTGGCCCGCAGCCAGGGCCAGACCCCGGTCACCCTCGGCGCCGAGGCCGCGCGCCGTGCCCTGGAGCACGCCGGGGTCAAGCCCGAGCAGATCGGCCTCCTGATCGCCAACAACGACACCCCCTTCGAGACCATCCCCAGCACCGCCAACCTCGTGGCCCAGGAGCTCGGCATCGGCTCCGGGCCGCACTTCGACGCCAACACCTCCTGCTCCAGCTTCGCGCGCCACATGCAGCTGCTCTGCGAGATGGAGCCCAGCCTGCCCGACTACGTCCTGGCCGTGCAGACCTCGGCCTACACCACCCGCACCGACTACACCAGCCGCTGCATGGACGGCTACATCTGGGGCGACGGGGCCGCGGCCCAGGTGCTCTGCGCGCGCCAGCCCGGCCGGCTCAAGGTCACGCCCGTGGACTTCGGCACCAAGCCCGACGGCGCCGACGATGTGGTCATCGACACCTGCGGCCATTTCAAGCAGAAGGGCGCCGCGGTCAAGGAGTTCGCCCTGGCCAAGACCTGCGAGCTCTACCAGGCCGCCGCCGCGCGCTGCGGCCTCGACCTCAAGGCCGTCTACACCATCGCGCACCAGAACAACTTCGCCATGCAGAGCAAGATCCTCAAGACCCTGGACCTTCCCGAGGAACGCCACCTGCGCAACGTGCAGGACCAGGGCAACACCGCGGCCGCGGGCGTCCCCTCGGTCCTGGCCCAGAACCTATCCCGCCTCAAGACCGGCGACCGCGTGGTCTACGCCGTGGTCGGCTCCGGCCTGGCCTGGGGCGCCGGCGTGCTGGAGGTCCTCTGAGCGCGAAGGACGGCATCGCGGTCGTCACCGGCGCCTCCGGCGGCATCGGCCGCGCCGTGGCTCAATGCCTCCACGAGCGCTCGCGGGGCCGCCTGCGCCTGGCCCTGCACTGCCGGGCCGGCGTGAAGGAGGCCGCCGAACTCTCCCGGGAGATCCCCGGCTCCTTCGTGGTGCAGACGGACCTCGTCAGCGCCGAAGGCCGCCAGACCCTCTTCGACAAGGTCCGCAAGGAGGGCGACGTCTCGGTCCTGGTCAACAGCGCTGGCATCGACAAGCCCTACGAGCCCTGCCTGCTCCTGCGCGAGGAGTCCTTCGACCGCATGCTGGCCGTGGACCTCAAGGCCCCCGTCTTCCTGATGAAGCTCTTCGGCAAGGCCATGGCCGGCTCCGGCGGCGGCTGCATCGTCAACGTCAGCTCGGCCCTGGCGCGACAGGCCCTGACCGGCTGCTGCGCCTACCGTGCCGCCAAGGCCGCCCTGGAGGCCTGCACCTTGCAGTTCGCCTCCGAGCTGGGGCGCAGCGGGGTGCGCGTCAACGCCGTGGCCCCCGGCTTCGTGGAGACCCCCATGACCGCGGACGTGCCCGAGACGGTCCGGGCCCAGATACGCTCCGGCACGGCTTTGGGCCGCTTCGCGGCGCCCGGTGACGTGGCCGAGGCGGTCTGGGCGCTGGTCGCCAACGATTCCATCACCGGCGCCGTGGTCCCCGTGGACGGCGGCATGGCCCTCTAGCGTCAGGAGACATATGAGCCCGAGATACTGCGTGATGTTCGCCGGACAGTCCGTGCAGGCTCAGGGCATGTGCCGGGACCTCTGGAGGATCCCGGCCGCCCGCGCGATCCTCGAGCGCCTCAAGCCGTCTTTGGGCGACGACCTGGAGCACATCACCACCGAGATGCCCGACCCGGAACTGGCCCGGACTTTCAACGCCCAGCGCGCCATCCACGTCCATCACCTGGGCCACTGGCACGCTTACCTGGCCAGGAACCCGCAGACGGAGCTCAACGGCGCCATCGGACATTCCATGGGGGTCGTCGCGGCCCTGGTCGCGGCCGGCGCCATGAGCGTGGAGGACTCCGGCATCTTCATCCGGGCCCGGGCCCAGGCCTTCTCCGACGTCTGCAAGACCTTCGCCGAGCCCCAAGGCATGGCCGCGGTCATCACCAAGAATCTGCGCGAGTTCAAGGACAGGATATCCTCTTTCCCGGGCGTGTCTTTGGCCCTGCACAACACCATGGGCAAGGGCACCATCGGCGGGACGCTCGCCGACATCGAGGCCTTCGCGGCCCACGCGAAGAAGGAGGGCTGGCCCATGAAGGTGCTGGTCCTCAAGGTGGAGGGCCCTTACCACACCGCGGCCTTCGCTCCCTGCCGGCCGGCCCTGCAGGCCGCGACGGAGAAGCTCAAGATCAGCGCCCCCCAGGTCCCCGTGTTCATGGGCACCTCGGGTCTGGCCGAGTTCGACCCGGCGCGCATCCGCTCCCTGCTGGTGGAGCAGGCCGACCGCCTGGAGCGGCACTTCGACGCGGTCTGGGCCGCCTACGAGCGGGGCTGCCGCGACTTCCTGGAGGTGGCGTACAAGCCCCAGCCGGTCACCTGGCTGGCCGACCAGTTGGTGGGCGAGGACGGCAAGCCGCTGGCCGACGCGCGCGGCGTGGCGGTCAAGACCGCCGAACTCGACGAAAAGGTAGAATAGCCCCCGCGACCATGCCCGCCGAGCACCGCTACCCCAACTCCCCGGTCTTCTACCGCAACCTGCGCAAGAGCCTGCCCTGCATCGTGCGCGGCGAGGGCTGCTACCTCTACGACGAGAACGGCAAGCGCTACCTCGACGCCTCGGGCGGCGCCTTCGTGGCCAACGTGGGCCACGGCGTAGGTGAGCTCTCCCGCGCGCTGCTGGAGCAGGTCTCCCGCGTCGCCTACGTCAACGGCACGGCCTTCACCAACGAGCCTGTCGAGGAACTGGCGGCGGAGCTGGCCACCCTCTCTCCCGCCGGGATGGACAAGTCCTACTTCCTCTCCAGCGGCTCGGAGGCGGTGGAGGCGGCGCTCAAGCTCGCCCGCCAGTACTGGGTCGAGTCCGGCCTGCCGGGGAAGCACAAGATCGTCTCCCAGACCCCGGGCTACCACGGCAACACCCTGCTGGCCCTCTCCGCCTCGGCCCGCGAGCACTACAAGAAGCTCTACGGTTCCTGGCTGGTCAAGGTCCCCATGATCCCGGCGCCCTACCCGTACCGCTGCGGCTGCATGGGCGCCCCGGACTGCCCGGCCTGCACCGGCTCGGCGCTCGAGGAGGTCATCTTGCGCGAGGGCCCGGAGACCGTGGCCGCGGTGATCATGGAGCCTGTGGGGGGGTCCTCCACCGGCGCCAGCGTGCCGCGCCCCGACTACCACCGGCGCCTGCGCGAGATCTGCGACCGCTACCAGGTCCTGCTCATCGCCGACGAGGTGCTCACCGGCGCCGGCCGCACGGGCAAGTGGCTGGCCATGGAGTACTTCGGCGCCGCGCCCGACATCATCACCATGGGCAAGGGCATCAGCGGCGGCTACGTCCCCCTCTCCGCGGTCATCACCTCCGCGCGCATCATCGAGCCCATCGTCCGCGGCAGCGGCGCCTTCAAGCACGCCCAGACCTTCTCGCACGTCCCCTCCATCTGCGCCGTGGGCCTGGCCGCGGTGCGCTACATCAAGTCCCGGCGGCTCGTGGAGGCCGCGGCCGCGACCGGGACCCTGCTGCAGAAGGCTCTGCGGTCCTTGGAGACCCTGCCGGCCGTGGGCGAGGCGCGCGGCATCGGGATGCTGGCCGGGGTGGAGTTCGTGGCGGACAAGAAGACCCGGGCGCCTTTCCCCCGCGCCCTGAAGTTCGCGGAGACCTTCACCGAGGCCGCCCAGGAGGCGGGGCTCGTGGTCTGGCCCAACGTGGGCCAGGCCGACGGCGAGAACGGCGACCTGGTCATGATCGCCCCGCCCTTCATCATCCGGCCGCCCGAGATCGATTCTTTGGTGTCCCTGTTCAAGACCGCGCTGGAGGCGACGCTGCGCAAGCTCGCCCCGAGGAGCTGACCCTATGCCCGCCAAGACCTCGCCCGTGAAGCCCGATTATCCCCGCATCGTCTCCGTGCCTCCCGGCCCCAAGGCCCGCAAGGTCATCGCCCTGGATCGTGAGTGGACCTCCCCCTCCTACATCAAGGAGTATCCCCTGGTGGCGGCCGGCGGCAAGGGCGCCATGGTGGAGGACGTGGACGGCAACCGCTACATCGACTGGATGGCGGGCATCGCGGTCTCGGCCACGGGCTACAACCACCCGAAGGTGGTCAAGGCCATCCACGAGGCCGTCGACAAGTTCCTGCACATCTGCGGCACGGACTTCTACTACGAGTCCATGGCCCGGCTCTGCGAGAAGCTGGCCAAGACCGCTCCGGGCCGGGACAAGCACCGGGTCTTCCTGACCAACTCCGGGACCGAGGCCGTCGAGGGCGCGGTCAAGCTGGCGCGCTACCACACCAAGCGGCCGCACCTCATCGCCTTCGAGGGGGCCTTCCACGGCCGCTCCTACGCGGCCGTGACCTTGACCTGCAGCAAGGTCAAATACAAGGCCGGCTTCGGGCCCATGCTCCCGGAAGTCAGCCACCTCCCCTACGACAACCCTTACCGCGGCGGAGACCCGATGGCCGCGGCGCACCGGCTCTTCGAGAGCAAGGTCTCGCCCAAGGACGTGGCCGCGGTGTTCATGGAGCCGATCCAGGGCGAGGGCGGCTACATCATGCCGCGGCCGGAGTTCGTGAAGGCCTGGCGGCGCATCTGCGACGAGCACGGCATCCTGCTGGTCTTCGACGAGATCCAGTCCGGCGCGGGCCGCAGCGGCAAGATGTGGGCCTGCGAGCACTTCGGCGTGGAGCCCGACGTCCTGCTCACCGCCAAGGGCCTGGGCTCGGGGCTGCCCATCGGCGCGATCGTGGCCAAGGAGAAGGTGATGACCTGGGGCCAGGGCACGCACGGCACGACCTTCGGCGGCAACCCGGTCTGCTGCGCGGCGGCCCTGGCGACCTTGGATCTGGTCCAGGACGGGCTGGCCGACAACGCGGCCAGGATGGGTGCGCGGCTCATCGCGGGCCTGCGCCAGCTGCAGGAGAAGCATCCGTCCATCGGCGACGTCCGCGGCACGGGCCTCATGATCGGCGTGGAGTTCGTCAAGGACCGCAAGACCAAGGAGCCGGCCGGGGAGCTGGTGGGCAAGCTGGAGCAGCTGGCCTTCCGCAAGGGGCTGCTGCTGCTCTCCTGCGGCAAGTCGGTCATCCGGGTGGCGCCGCCTTTGGTGCTCAACGAGCACGACGTGGACGCGGGCCTGGCCGTCCTCGACGAGTGCCTGGCCGAGCTGGGCGGCTGATCAGGCCGCCCGGGCGCCCAGCCCCTCGCGCGACGGCAAAGTGAAGTAGAAGGTCGAGCCTCGGCCGACCTCGCTCTCCACCCAGACCGTGCCGTCGTGCAGGCGGATGAACTCGCTGACCAGGGCCAGCCCCAGGCCGACGCCCGGCTGGGAGCCGTCGTTGTTGTCGGCCTGGGTGAACTTCTCGAAGAGCTTCTTGAGGCTCTCTTTTGGGATCCCGGCGCCCGTGTCGCGCACCGCGCAGACCACGTGCCCGTGCTTGTCCGGCTTGGGCGCGGCCGCCACCACGATCCGCCCGCCCTCGGGCGTGAACTTGATGGCGTTGGAGATGAGGTTGGTGAGCACCTGCACGATGCGCTGGTGGTCGGCCATCACCATCAGGTCCGGGACCGGGGGCCGATAGGAGAGGTCCAAGCCTTTGTTCCCGGCCCAGGGCCGCAGGCTCTCCACGGCCTCCTGGAGCATGCCGGTGACCGAGGTCGGGGTCGGACGGATCGACATCCTGCCCGCCTTCAGCTTGGAGAAGTCCAGGATCTCCCGGATCATGGAGCTGAGCTGCTGGCTGTTGCGCAGGCACACGTCGATGAAGCCGTTCTCGTCGGACCCCAGGCTCGGCGCGGCCCGCTCGCTGAGCAGTTCCAGGGCGCAGGTGATGGAGGACAGCGGGGCCTGCAGGTCGTGGGTCACGCGGGAGAGGAACTCCTCCTGCAGGCGCAGGGTCTCCTTGTACTTGACCACGTCCGGCAGCGCGGAGTAGGTGCCCACCACCCGGCCGGAGGGGTCCTCGACCACGGCCACGGAGCGGCGCAGGGCCCGGCCCACCTCCTCGTCGGCCACCACCCGCACCTCGATCTTGCTGCCGGGGCTCAACCCCAGATCCTCGGCGAGCGCCACCATGTGCTCCCCCGAGGCGACGCCCTCCGTGATGTGCCGGCCGGCCAGTTCCAGGAGCCGCTTGCCGAGCAGTTCCTCGGCCGCCGGGTTCATCATGAGGACCTTCCCCTCCTTGTCCACCACCACCTTGCCGTAGGCCACGCTCTCGATAACCTTCTCGGTGCGCGCCTGCTCGCCGCGGATGCGCTCTTTCTCCTCGGTCAATCTCCGAGTGGCGTCCTCCACGCGTTCCGCTATGGAGTCCTTGACCAGGCGCGCCGCGTCCTCGAAGAGCTTGAGCCGCTCCGCCGGGTCCTGGACGGCAAACTCCACCAGGGACTTGAGCAGGACCCCGAAGCTCTTGCCGGCGGCTAAGGAGCCGCCGCCTCCCGTCGGCGCGGGCGCTTCCGGAGCCGGCGCGGGGAGCTCCGGGGCCTTCGCTTCCGGCCGCGCCTGCAGCTCCGGCAGCCAGGACCGGTCCTCCGGCGGATAGGGATAGCGGTCCACCGGCGGCTCAGGTGTGCGTTCTTTGGCGGCCGGCCCCTTGGGCGCCGCCCCCTCCGGGAAGGGGGGACGTCCGCCCTCCGGGGCCGGCGCCTCCCGAGGCGCCGGCCGCCAGTCCGGACCCAAGGGCCTGGGGATGCCTGACGAAGGTTGCCGGACGGCGGGACGGGGTTCCGGGAGCGCCGCGGCAGGCGCGGCCGGGGGCGCGGCGGTGGCGTCAGCCGCAGAGACGTAGCTGGCGAGCTCGACTGTGACATGCGCGACCCCTTTCCTGGCCAGGGCATCCCCCAGAGAGCCGGTGACTTCCGGACTCGGGGGGGCCGAGGCCGCCTCGCAGAAGATGGTCAGTTCCGCGGGCTGCAGGCCGCGCGCGAAGCCCAGGCTGCGCAGGCCCTGCTCCTTGAACAGGCGCCGGAGGATCTCCGTGCTCTGCGCTCCGGTCTGCACCAGCGTCCCCTCGCAGAACCAGCGCCCTTCCGCCATGGACACGGAGATGCGCTCCCGGCGCCCGGTCACGAAGGCCATGTCCAGCAGGTTGAAGACGTCGCGTATGGAATCCGCGGCCATGGGGTGGCTGGCCCGGTAGAGGCCGGTGAGGCGCACGGCGCGGCCCAGGCTGCCCAGGAGTTCGCCGCAGACCGCGGCGAAGGACGGGGCGCCGGCCGGGATGCCCGCGGGCGTCTGGACCGCTCGTCGTTGGGGCTCCATATCATCCTCCCATCATGATCTTGAGGGCCTCGTCGACCGAGGTCTCCCCGGAGGCCACCACGCGCAGGGCGGCCTGGCGCAGGGTGGTCAGGCCCTCCTTTTCCGCCAGTTCCTGGAGCGCATTGGCCTGCTGGTTGTTGACGATGAGCTGGCGCAGGGCCAGGCTGTCCACCGGCATGACCTCGAAGACCGACCTGCGGCCCATGTAGCCGGTCTGATGGCAGTACGCGCAGCCCGGGGCGCGGAACACGGTCTTGAGCGCCGCGATCTCGCGCTCCTCCAGGAACTTCTTGTCTGCGTCGGAAAGGGTCCCCGGGGCCTTGCAGCGCGGGCAGAGCTTGCGCACCAGGCGCTGGGCGATGATCAGGCGCACGCTCGCCGCCACCAGGTAGGGAGCCACGCCCATGTGGGTCAGCCGGATGATGCTCGCGGGAGCGCTGTTGGTGTGCAGGGTGGAGAACACCAGGTGCCCGGTGATGGAGGCCTTGACCGCGATCTCCGCGGTCTCCAGGTCGCGGATCTCGCCGATGAGCATGATGTCCGGGTCCTGGCGCAGGAAGGCGCGCAGGGCGGACTCGAATGTAAGCCCGATGCTGGGCCGGACCTTGACCTGGGAGATGTTGGCCAGCTCGTATTCGACCGGGTCCTCGGCGGTCATGATGTTGACGTCCGGCCGGTTGAGCATGCTGATCATGGTGTAGAGTGTGGTGGTCTTGCCGCTGCCCGTGGGTCCGGTGACCAGGATGAGGCCGTGCGGCGCGTGCAGGGCTTTTTCGACGCAAGCCAGATCCCGGGGCGTGAGGTCGAGGCTCTTCAGGTCGCCCTTGAGCTTGCTCTGCCCGAGGACGCGCATGACGATCTTCTCCCCGCGCGTGCAGGGCAGGGTGCTGATGCGGAACTCGATCCGGGTGCCCTTGATCTGCGCCCGGAACTGCCCGTCCTGGGGCAGGCGCCGCTCCGTGATGGAGAGGTTGGACATGATCTTGATTCGGGCCGTCAGCCGGGGGTGGATGTTGATGGGCAAAGTGCACAGGAGCTTGAGGGCCCCGTCCACCCGGACCCGGACGCTGACCTTCTGCTCCCCGGGCTCGATGTGGATGTCCGAGGCCCGCATCTCCACGGCCCGCATCAGGATGCGGTTGACCCGGTTGATGAGCGGCGAGTCCTGGGCCAGCTGCTGCTCGAGCCCGCGCAGGTCCGCCGTGTCCTCCTTCTTCTCTTCCGCCGCCTCCAGGGCGATATCCTCTTCCCCTGAGAGGTCCGCCAGGGATTCCTCGCCGATGAGGGCTTCCGGCTCAGGCAGCTCCGGAGCGGCGGCCTCCGGCTCAGGGGCCTCCGGAGGAGGCGGAGCCTCGGGCTGCACCTCCAGCGCCGAAGGCGCCGGTGGTGCGGCTGGGGGGCTTA
The DNA here is from genome assembly GCA_016212825.1 of Elusimicrobiota bacterium. GTDB lineage: Bacteria > Elusimicrobiota > Elusimicrobia > UBA1565 > UBA9628 > UBA9628. Next base: position 54,724 of record JACRDS010000113.1, read on the forward strand.
CCCGAGGCTCCGCAGAACGATCCTCCGGAGGCGGAACGGTCTCTTCCTGCGCCGGTGCCGCGGGCAGGGCGGCGAGCGCCTTCTCGACGCTTTCCAGGAGACGCGCGTTGGTCACGGGCTTCTCCAGGAAATCGGATATCTCCAGGTTCAGGCTCTTGAGGTGCTGCCGGTTGGGCGCGCCCGTGAACATGATCACGGGCAGGCCGCGCAGCTCGAGCCGGCTGCGCAGCTCCTGGAGCACCTCGTAGCCGTTCATCCTCGGCATGTTGAAATCCAGGATGACAAGGTCGGGGCGGCGGCGCTCGACCTGCTCCAGGGCGCTGCGGCCGTCGCCGGCCTCCATGACCCGGTAGGAATGGCTGGTGAGCAGGACCTTCACGAGAGAACGGTAATCCTTGTTGTCCTCCACGACCAGGACGGTCCGCCCCCCGGCGGGACAGCGCTCCTCCCGCACGCCCGCCAGCTGGGGCCTCGCCGGCTCCGGCGCCGCCCTGGCCGCGGACTCCTCCCGAGCCCAGACTCCCGGCTGCGCGCGCCCCTTGAGCAGGGCGTCCATCTTCTCGCTGAGTTCGGCTAGCGGATCGCGCTCCATATCCCCCCCAACCGCTTCGCAATCAGTTTAGCAGGGGGGCGTCAACAAAACGTCAAGCGCGCTAGATCTCGAAGCGGTAGCCGCTGCCCGGGACCGTCACGATGCGCCGGCTGAGCTTGGACCCCAGCTTGCGGCGCAGGGAGGAGAGGTGCACGGTCACGGTGTGGGGGTCGTTGTACTCGGCCAGGTCGTAGCCCCACACCGACTCGAGCAGGAACTGCGCGGAGAGGACATGCCCCCGCTTGCGCAGCAGCAGGGTGAGCAGGTCGAACTCCTTGCGGGTCAGGTCGACGCGCTTGCCGCCGTGGCTGACGGTCCGGGCCTGCACGTCCAGGCGCACGCCGTCGGCGCGCAGCACCTCGCAGACCTCGACCGCGGTGGCGTAGCGGCGCAGCACGGCCAAAGTCTTGGCCAGCAGGATCGGCGGCTCGAAGGGCTTGAGCACGTAGTCGTCGGCCCCGCGCGCGAAGCCCTCCAGTTGGTCGCGCTCCTCCTTGCTGGCGCCGGACATGAGCAGGACCGGGATGCCCGCGGTCTTGGCCTCGGCGCGCAAGCGGCGGCACAGTTCCAGCCCGTCCATGTCCGGCATCTGCACGTCCGAGATGACGATGTCCGGCTGCGAGTCCACCGCCGCCAGGAGGGCCTCCCGGCCTGAAGCCGCGTCGAGCACCGTGTGGCCGGCCTCGCGCAGGAAGGAGCGCAGCATCCTGCGGAAATCCTGCTCGTCGTCCACGAGCAGGATCTTGTAGCGCAGCGAGGAGCCTTCGGTCGTCTGGGACATAGCCAGGACGGCGGACGGCGGCCGCCGGGATTCCATTATAGCTCTATTCATGACCGAACGGGAGGCTTTTCTTAAGTCTACCTGAGCAATGTCAAAGTCCGGTCAAAGGCGGGGCCGTGAAACCCCTGGCGCGATTTAGGTAGAATGAGCCATCCCGAACAGGAGCCTGCCATGAAAAGCAAGGTGGTCAGCATGAAGGAGGCCGTCGCCGGCCTGGTCAAGGACGGAGACACCGTGGTCATCGAGGGCTTCACGCACCTGATCTGCTTCGCCGCGGGCCACGAGATCATCCGCCAGGGCCGCAAGGGCCTGACCTTGGCCCGCCTGACCCCGGACCTCATCTACGACCAGATGATCGCGGCCGGCACGGCCAAGAAGCTGGTCTTCTCCTGGGCCGGCAACCCCGGCGTGGGCTCTTTGCACGCCTTCCGCCGGGCCGTCGAAGCCCAGCCGCCCAGGCTGGAGATCGAGGAGTACTCCCATTTCGGCATGGTGGCGCGCTTCTCCGCGGGCTGCGCCAACCTGCCCTTCTGGGTCATGCGCGACTACAAGGGTTCGGACATCCCGGGCGCCAATCCTCTCATCCGCAGCGTGAAGTGTCCCTACACCGGCGAGGAGCTGGCCACGGTGCCGGCCCTGCGGCCGGACGTGACCGTCATCCACGCCCAGCGCGCGGACAAGGCGGGCAACACGCAGATCTGGGGCCTCATGGGAGTGCAGAAGGAGGCGGCCTTCGCGTCCAGGAAGGTCATCGTGGTCGCCGAGGAGATCGTGGACGAGTCGGTGGTGCGCTCCGATCCCAACCGGACACTGATCCCGGGCTTCCAGGTGGACGCCGTGGTGCATGAGCCCTGGGGCGCGCATCCCTCCTTCGCCCAGGGCTACTACGACCGGGACAACGACTTCTACGTGAGCTGGGACAAGATCGCCCGCGACGAGGCGGGCCTAAAGAGGTACCTTGACGAGTTCGTCTGCGGCGTCAAGGGCCGGGCCGAGTATATGAAGAAACAGCCGGGCCTGGCCGAGCGCCTGGGCGCCAAGAACATGGTCTGCCAGGGGGTCAACTATGGCTACTGAGACGAAGGCGGCGACGGACTACACCCTCAACGAGCTCATGACCGTGCTGGCGGCCCGCGAGATCCATGACGGGGACGTGGTCTTCGTGGGCATCGGCTTGCCCAACCTGGCCTGCAACCTGGCCCGCCACACCCACGCGCCCAACATGTGCCTGATCTACGAGTCCGGCGCCGTGGGCGCGGTGCCGGACCGGGTCCCCCCCTCCATCGGCGACCCGGCCCTGGTGACGGGGTCCTTGATGGTGGCCAGCATGCAGGACATCTTCCAGGCCATGCTCCAGAACGGCAAGATACAGGTGGGCTTCTTGGGCGGCGCCCAGATCGACCGCTACGGCAACATCAACACCACCGTGGTGGGCGACTATGCCAAGCCCAAGGTGCGCCTGCCCGGCTCGGGCGGGGCCTGCGAGATCGCCATCCACGCCCAGCGCGTGCTGCTCATCGCCAAGCTCGACAAGCGCGCTTTCCCTGAGAAGGTGGACTTCATCACCAGCCCGGGCTCCTTCTCCAAAGGCAGGAAGCGCAAGGACTGGGGCCACCCCGGACGCGGGCCGGTCAAGTGCATCACCAACATGGGAACCCTGGAGCCGGACGAGAGGACGGGCGAGTTGGTGCTGACCGCCATCTACCCGGGCGTCACCATCGATGCTGTGCGCGCCAACGTGGGCTGGGCCCTGAAGGCCAAGGACCCGCTGGCCGGCGTGGCCCTGCCCACGGCCCAGGAGATCAAGCTCCTGCGCGAGAAGCTCGACCCCAAGAAGCTGCACATCAAGTAGGCTATGCGACTCAACGAGCGCCTCGACTCTCTGCCCCTGTCGCGCTTCCACTGGAACATCGTGGGCGCCTCGGGGCTGGGCTGGCTCTTCGACGCCTTCGACTCCGGGCTGGTCTCCTTCGTGCTGGCGGTGCTGGCCAAGGAATGGGCGCTCTCGCCCGCGCAGGTGGGCCGCATCGGCAGCATGGGTCTGGTCGGCATGTTCGCGGGCGCGGTGCTCGTCGGGCTGCTGGCGGACCGCTTCGGCCGCAAGCTGCTCTTCCAGACCACGCTCATCGTGTTCAGCGCCGCCACCGGCCTCTGCGGCCTGACCAACACCTACGGGGCGCTCCTGGCCATGCGCTTCTTGGTGGGCTTCGGCCTGGGCGGGGAACTGCCCGTGGCCAGCACCTTGGTCAGCGAGTTCGCTCCCAAGGCGCACCGGGGCAAGCTGATCGTGATCCTGGAGAGCTTCTGGGCTTTCGGCTGGGCCCTGGCCGCGGTCGTCGCCTTCCTCTTCATCCCGCGCTGGGGCTGGCGAGCGGCCTTCTTCCTGGGCAGCCTGCCCGCCCTTTACGTGCTCTACCTGCGCCGCTTCGTGCCGGAGTCGCCGCGCTTCCTGGAGGCCAGCGGCCGCTTCGAGGAGGCCGTCCTGGTGGTGCGCGAGGCGGAGCGGGCCTGCGGGGAGCCCCCCGCCGAGATGACGCGCACGCAGGAGCAGCCCGCCGAGAAGCCGGGCATGCGCGCCCTGTGGTCCTCGGAGATGGCGCAGCGCACGGCCATGCTGTGGATCCTCTGGTTCTCCATGATCTACTCCTACTACGGCATCTTCATCTGGCTGCCGTCCTTGCTCGTGGCCGCGGGCTTCAGCCTGGTGAAGTCCTTCTCCTACGTCCTGATCATCACCGCGGCCCAGATTCCCGGCTATTTCAGCGCGGCCTGGCTGGTGGACCGCTGGGGACGCAAGCCCACCTTGGTGGCCTTCCTGGCCGGCTGCGTGGTGAGCTCCTTCGTCTTCGGCAAGGTGGGCTCTCCTTCCGGAGTCATCCTCTGGGGCTGCCTGATCTCCTTCTTCAACCTGGGCGCCTGGGGCGTGGTCTATACCTACACGCCGGAGAGCTACCCCACGGCCCTGCGCGGCACGGGCTCGGGCTGGGCCTCGGGCATAGGCCGGGTGGGCGGCATACTGGCGCCGCTCGTGGTGGGCTGGATACTCGGCACCTTCCCGGGCCGCCAGGACCTGGTCTTCGCCCAGTTCGCCTTCGTGGTATTGATAGGGCTCGTGGCCGTGGTCGCCCTCGGGCGGGAGACCAAGGGGCGCAGCCTCGAGGAGATAGCGGCATAACCCTATGGCAAGCACGGTAGACAGCAAGCAGATCATCTATTCCATGATCGAGGTGGGCCGCATCCACCCGCCCAAGAAGCAGGTCCTCAAGGACATCTCGATCTCCTTCTACTACGGGGCCAAGATCGGAGTGCTGGGCGACAACGGCTCGGGCAAGTCCACCCTCCTGCGCATCATGGCAGGCCAGGACCCGGACTACATCGGGCAGATCACCCAATCCAAGGGCTACACCGTGGGCCTGCTGGAGCAGGAGCCGGCGCTCGACAAGGCCAAGACCGTCAAGGAGGTGGTCGAGGAGGGCGTGGCCGAGACCAAGAAGCTCCTCGACGACTACAACGCCATCGGCGAGAAGCTGGCCGACCCCGCGCTGACGCCCGAGGACATGGAGAAGCTGATGGACAAGCAGGGCAAGCTCCAGGAGAAGATCGAGGTCTGCGGCGCCTGGGAGCTCGACAGCCGCCTGGACCTGGCCATGGACGCCCTGCGCTGTCCGCCCGCGGACCAGGTCGTGGGCAACCTCTCCGGCGGCGAGAAGCGCCGGGTGGCCCTGTGCCGGCTCATGCTGCAGGAGCCCGACATCCTGTTGCTGGATGAGCCCACCAACCACCTCGACGCCGAGTCCGTGGAGTGGCTGGAGCAGCACCTGCGCCAATATAAAGGGACGGTCATCGCGGTCACCCACGACCGCTATTTCCTCGACAACGTGGCGGGCTGGATCCTGGAACTCGACCGAGGGGAAGGCATCCCCTGGAAGGGCAACTACGCCTCCTGGCTGGAGCAGAAGCAGAACCGCCTGGCCA
>JACRDS010000116.1 GCA_016212825.1 Elusimicrobiota bacterium
ACCTTCTTCATGTATTCCCACTTGGCCTGCGGACCCATTCTCGATGCCCCCGAAAGACGCGTCTAATCGTCCCGTTCGGTAACATCTTAGGTGATTTGACGATGCCCGCTTCGGTAACATCTTAAGTGATTTGATTCGGCGCCTTGTCCGGGGACCTTGGGGGAGCTATACTGACTGGGGACCCTGATGACTCCCGAGACCTGCGCCGTACTGCTCGCGGATCCCCGGTGGCGGGCGTCGGCCGTGGCCCAGGTCCTGGCCAGGTTCCGCGGACTGCCCGTGCTCGACATGCTGGGACCCGCCAAGCGCTGCCGCGGCATAGCCGCCGAGCGGATGGATCGGGCCGGCGCCGAAGCCCTGGCGCGGGCTTTCCTGCAGGCCGGCATCCCGGCCGTGGTCGTTGCCGACGCGCGCCTGCCTCGGGCGCCGGCGTCGCAGCCGGTCAGGCGCCTGGAATACGACGACCACGGCATCCGCCCGGAAACCGGAGCGGCCTTCGGCTGGGGCGAGATCACGGTCATCATGGTCGCCGGGCTCAAGGACGCGGGCGCTGCGCAGGGACGGGCCGGCCGCATGTCCCCGGAAGACTCCGCGGCCGAGACCTTCGAGGATCTGACGGCGTACTCCGCGGGGGACTGGGTCGGCGGTCTGGCCAAGCGGCTGCAGGCCGCGGCCGCGGCGCCGTTGCCCAGGAGCCCAGAGCCGGAGACCGCCTACTATCTCGGGCTGCTGACCGCCGAGCCCCGCCACCTCTGGATAGACGCCCAACGCTTCGATTTCTCCTGCCTCAAGGGCCTCAAGCAGCTGGGCAGCCTGCCGAACCTCCGGATCTTGCTGGCGGAGCTGTCGCGACGAGCCCCGGGCGCGCGGCTCAGCCTGGGCGCGCGGGCCCTGGCCGAAGGCCGCCCCCTGGTGGAATTCGTATGCGACTCCCCCGCGGAGATCGAGCGGGAATACCGCTGGCTGCTCGCCCTCAACGCCCAGGGCTCACCTGAGCCGCTGCCCGCAGCGGACGCCGCCGAGACGCCGGCACCGGAGCCGGCCCGGAGCAAGGAGCCGGCTCAGGCCGCGGCAGCGGTCGAAGCGCCGCAGTTCGTCTTGCCGGACGCGGTGGTCAGTATCGGCCGCCGCGTCATCCGCGGCCACTTGGTCCTGGCGCCCGAGGCCCTCTATTGCTTCATTGAGCGGATGGAGCTGGCCCCCGGTCCGGTGGCTTGGGCGGCATCCGGCCTCGCGGCCCTGACCGGCGGACTGCTCAGCGGCTGGGCTGCCCAAAAGGCGGCGTCGGCGCTCGAGGGCGAGGACGTGGAGGGCCTTCCCTTTCCGCTGGTCCCGCGCGAAGAAGCCGCTCCGCTCTACGAGCCCTGCCTCAAGACCGCCCCCCGCATCAGCCTCTGCGGGCGCTTCTTCCGGATCCCTCGGGCCGATGTCCTGGCCGTCGCCATCCCGGAGGAGGACATCCTGCTGGTGCGCACCCGCCAGGACGCCTGCCTGGAGCTGCGCGCCGTGATGGAGGAGGAAACGGTGAGTGGCCGCCTGAAGCTGTGGCGCTATCCCATGGGGCCCGTGTCCCGGGGACGCGGGCGTCGCTTCGCCCTGGGCCTGGGCTGCGCCGCTGTCGCGGCCGGGGCGTTCCTGCTGGACTGGGTGGAGCTGGCGCACGGCGTCCTGGGGGCGGGCCGCTGGTTCCTGGGCCTGCCCTTGCTCAGGCGCTTCTTCTTCGACGGCGAAGAGCTCAGGCCCGAGTCCCTCATCGTGCTCCTCCCGATCGTGGGGTTCATCGCCGTCTATGTGAAGCACCGCGTCTCGCGGGGCAAGGACCTTTTCGACTAGAAAGGGAAGAGCAGGCCCCGGTCCTTGAGCCGCTCGAACTTGCGCGCCGAGAAGGAGTGCAGGCGCGCCGGCCGCTGGATGCCTTCCTGCCGGTGCTCGTCGAGAGGCTCGACGACGCCCAGCAGGGCCACCTTCCTGCGGAAGTTGCGCTTGTCGAGCTGACGGCCCAGGATCGCCTCATAGACCTTCTGCAGCTCGGTCAGGGTGAACTTCTTGGGCAGGAGCTTGAAGCCCACCGTGGTCCACTCCAGCTTCCAGCGCAGGCGCTGCAGGGCGTAGTCCAGGATGGCCCTGTGGTCGAAGGCCAGCAGCGGCGGCTTGTAGGCCGCGGCCCACTCGACCTCCGCGGCGTCGGATCCGGCCTTGGCCTCGGGCTCCCCGCCGGAGAACAAGGCGAAGTAGCTCACCGAGATGACGCGGCCGCGCGGGTCGCGTCTGGGCTCGCCGAAGGTGTAGAGTTGCTCCAGGTACACGTCGCCCACGCCGGTCTCCTCGCGCAGCTCGCGCAGGGCCGCGGCGTCGAGGGATTCGTCCTTGAGCACGAAGCCGCCCGGGAAGGCCCAGCGCCCCTCGAAGGGCGCCAGCCCGCGCTTGACCAGCAGGACCTGCAGCAGGCCCTGCCGCACGCGGAAGATGACCACATCCACGGCCACGCGCAACTCGTTCATGGGTAGAGTATACTCAAGTCCCCGGCCGCGGAGGGAGCCGGGAGCGGAGCTCCTTCTCGATGGCCTTCCAGTCCGCCCGAAGCCGCCGCGCCACCGCCTCGGCGGCCAGCTCGTGCGCCCGGGCGTTCGGATGGGGATCGCCCCGGCTCACCCGCAGGCGCTCGGCCGGCTCGGGCTGGCCCTGGAACTCTCCGAGGAGGTCGATCACGCGATAGCCGAGGCGGCCGGCCGCCGCCGTCACCTTCTCGTGGCACAGCCTGTAGGGATAGGCGGAGAAGTCCTCGAAGAGCGGATAGATGGCCAGGAGAGGAACGATCTTCCTCCGGCGGCAGAGAGCCCGGATGTTCTGCAGGGCCTTCTGGCAGGCCAGCCAATCCGGGGAATCCTCCCGGTAGAGCGACAGGATGTGGCCGCGGTAAGGGTCCCGGATCGCGGCCACGGTGCGCGCGAAGAGGAAGAACAGGTGCGACCGCCAGAGCGTCCTCTTCTCGCCCCCCCAGCCGGTCAGCGGCCTCAGCCTGTACAGGTCGAGCTCGGGGTCGTTGAGCGTGAACTGCAGGAGCAGGACATGGGGGCGGTATTCGTCAGCGGCGTAATGCCGCAGGTAATGCTCCTCGTTGGCGGTGCCCACGCCCGGGAAACTGGCGTTGACCGCGCGGACCCGGACTGGGAGACGCTCGTCGAGCTTCTGCTCCAGCCTCTGCAGGAACGTGTCCTCCCAGCGCACGCCCATCCCGAATAGGACCGAATCCCCCAGACCCAGGACGACCAGCTTCCCTTTCAACTCCTCCGGTCCCACCTCGGGGCCGCGGCTGCCCCGGGAATTGAGCTCGTAGCCCCGGAAGCCCCAACTCGGCTGCAGGGGGCCCTCCCCGCCGCCCCATTCCGCCGACCCGAGCCGCCGCACGGTAGCCTCGGCGGCGAGCAGCGCCAGCGACCCGCTCAGGACGAGCAGGCACGCTCTCGCGTGTCGGCGGGCCGCGTCGCGCAGACGGATGCGGGACCCGTATGACGACAGCGCCGCGGCCAGAACCGCCCCGAGAAGGACGAGAGGCAGCGCGTATCCCGCCGAAAAAGAATATGGTCCCGGAGAGGTCGGCCAGCCCATCAGCCAGAGCGGGATGACGGCGAGCAGGGCGAGGATGACGACGGCCCGGGGCTCCCTCATGCGTTAGAGTATACTCAAGTCGCCCTCAGCCGGGCACCACCAGGCGGGCCTTCTGCGGAGAGGCTCCGATGCGGGCCACGGCGCCGGAGTCGAAGGCCAGGAAGTCCGCCTCCACCCCGTCGCTGAAGACGGCGCCGCCGGAGGGCATCAGGGACTCCAGGACCAGGCTCCCGCCTTCCGGGACCAGGCCGGCCGCGATGCCGGCGCGGGAGTGCCGGCTGACGAATGGCTCGCGCACCACGAAGGCCAGCCTGCGGTCCTCCCAATCCAGGCGCGGCGGCGGCGGGGCCTTGCCGCCGAAGCCTGCGGCCAGGCCCGCGGCCATGTTGAAGACCGATGAGAGCCAGCCCGTGGAGCCCGCGCCGGTGGAGACGAGCACGCCGCTGGAGGACTGCGGCTCCGCGGCGCCGCCGAAGGAGATGCGGTAGCGCGCCGAGACGTGGGTCCGGGCCCCGATGAAAAGGTCGTTGAAGGCCAGCAGGCGCTGGCCGTCGTCAAGGACCGCCTCGGCCATGGTCACGCCGCGCACGCGGGCCCGTCCCTCCAGCGTCAGCCCCACCGCGGCACGGGCCTGTCCCACCGAGAAGGGCAGCAGGACTCCGTCGAAGCGTTCCGGGTCCGGGTTCACGGCCACAATGGGCTGCCCGCCCACATATTTCGCCGTGTTCGCCACCAATCCGTCCTGGCCGGCGGTCACGATCAGGTCGGCCTCGTTGAAGAGGTAGGTGGCGGCGAAGCGCCGGTCCATGGCCTGGAGCTTGAGCCCCAGGTCCAGAGACCGGCGCAGGGCGTCCAGGGCGCGGCGATAGGCGTCGTGCTCGGCCTCGTAGTCCGCGAAGTCGCCCCCCGCGTGCTCGATGTAGAACTTGGCCTGCCCCTTGGAGTTGAAGCGCTCCACCAGGCCCTCGAGCCGCGTCTGGCGCGTCACCAGCACGATCTTGTCGATCACCGCTCGCCTCCCCCCTCCTTGAGCAGCGAATTGAGCAGGTCCGGCGTCATGTTGAGCTCGCCGATCTTCTGCGCGTTCTCGGCCAGCTCGCGGAAGGCCGTGGCGATCATGAGCCGGGGATCGCCGCCGCCCGCGCCCACGGCCATGAGGGTGCGCCAGTCGAAGCCGCGCAAGGGCTTGAGGGTCTCCTCCAGCATGTAGGCTTTGCTCTCGGCGAGCTTCTTGTCGTTGGCCGCCTGCCGCTCCACCAGCGCGGCCCGGGCCTCCTCCACCGCGATATCCGCCGCCATCTGGTTCTCGCGTATGGCGCGGCGCTTGGCCTCCACCGCGATCTCGGTGTTGAGCTCGTTCTCCTTGATCATGCGCTCCTTCTCCACAGCGGCGTTGCGGCGCTCGTAGATGGCGTTGTCGGCCTCCACCTTGAGCCGCTCCCGGGCCTCGGCCTCCAAGGCCTTGGCCATCTCCGGGGCGGGCTTGATGGACAGCAGGGAGACCCCCAGAACCTCCACGCCCAGCATCTCCACCTGCTCGTCGGACAGGAGGCCCCGGCGCACTTCGGCCACGATTTCGTCGAGGCCCACCAGGACCTGGCGCAGGGGCTTCTTCTGCACCACGGCCCGGGTCAGGACCTGGACGGTTTGGACCAGCCTGGTCTTGAGCAGCTCCGGGTCGTCCGAGATGTATCCCCCCCGCGCGTCCACGCTGAAGTCCAGCAGGCCGGCCAGCCGCTTGTGGTCTTTGACGCGGTAGGAGAGCTGGCCCTGGATGGTGACCTCCTGGAAGTCGGAAGCGACCTCGTTGAACACGAAGGGCAGGTCCGCGCTCTCCAGGGGCACCTGCACCAAGGTCGAGGTCGGGGCGAAATAGAGGAAGGAGCGTCCGGCGCCCTCGCGCCGGAGCCGGCCCCCCTGGTAGTGCAGCACGTAGGTCGTGGGCGAGGTCTTCGCGTAGCGGATCCCCAGCATAAGGCACCTCCTTTCTAGTGTCTATCTAACACTAGTATAGTGTTTATAATACACTTTGTCAAGACCCAGATGGTGCCGCGGGTTGACTTTATTGACTTACTCCCGGAGGAAAGTTAAGAAAGTCAACCTGCGGCACCCATGAGAAGACACCGGTTTTGGTAGAATCCCCATGTCCCCCCATGCGCATACTGGTCATGAAGTTCGGCGGCACCTCGGTGGCGGACCCCGAGAAGATCCAGCTCGCCGCCGACCGCGCCATCGCGGCCCGCCGCCGCGGCCGGGCCGTGGCCGTGGTGGTCTCGGCCCCCGGCGAGATGACCGACGAGCTCCTCACTTTGGCCCGCCGCGTCGCCCCCGAGCCGGACCACCGGGAGCTCGACCAGCTCCTGGCCACGGGCGAGCAGGTGGGCATCTCCCTCTTCGCCATGGCCTGCCGGGCCCGCAAGGTCCCGGCGGTGTCGCTGACCGGCGCCCAGGCCGGCATCGAGGCCGGCGGCTCCCACACCCGGGCCCAGATCGTGCGCGTGCGCACGGCGAAGCTCCTGCGCGAGCTGCGCGCCGGCCGCATCGTGGCCGTGGCGGGCTTCCAGGGCGTCACCGAGGACCGGGACGTGGCCACCCTCGGACGGGGCGGCTCGGACCTCACGGCCGTGGCCCTGGCCTCGGCCCTGCGCACGCGGGAGTGCGAGATCTACACGGACGTGAAGGGCGTCTACACCGCGGACCCGCGCCTGGTCTGCGACGCCCGCAAGCTCGACCGCATCACGGGCGAGGAGATGCTGGAGCTGGCCGGCGCCGGGGCCCAGGTCATGCAGCCCCGCTCCATCGAGGTGGCCGAGCGCTTCGGGGTCTCCATCCACGTGCGCTCGGCCTTCCACCCCCAGCCGGGCACCTGGATCGTCCCCAAGGAGAAGAACATGCTGGAAAAAGCCTTCGTCTCGGCCCTGGCGCTCGACAAGAGCGAGGTGCGGCTCAACGTGACCGATGTCCCGGACCGGCCGGGCGTGGCGGCCGCAATCCTCTCGGCCCTGGCCGAGAAGCGCGTCCCGGTGGACATGATCGTGCAGTCCGCCCCCTCGCGCGAAGGGGTCAACGCCATCTCCCTGATGACCCCGCGCGCCTTCGCGGCCAAGGCCCAGGCGGCGCTGGCGCCCCTGGCCCGGCGGCTGGGCGCCCGCGTGGACATCCGCGACGGCGTGGCCAAGGTCTCGGCCGTGGGCACGGGCTTCCGGCACCAGCCCTGGATCGCGGCGCGCATGTTCGACGCCCTGGCCGCGCACAAGATCAACATCCACATGATCGTGGCCTCGGACCTGCGCATCTCGACCGTGGTGGACGCCGCGCACGGCGAGACGGCCCTGCGCGCCCTGCACAAGGCCTACGGCCTGCAGCGCCGGAGGAGGCGCTCATGAGCGCCCGCCCCGCGGCCCACCCCTCCTTCGCCGCCATAGACTTCGAGACCGCGGACCACGCCTCGGACTCGGCCTGCGCCGTGGGTGTGGTGCGCGTGGAGGACGGCCGCATCGCGCAGCGCTTCCACCGCCTCATCCGCCCGCCCCGGGACCGCTTCGTCTTCACCTACATCCACGGCATCACCTGGCCGCAGGTCTGCCTGGAGCCGAGCTTCGGCGAGCTCTGGATGGACATCCGCGCCGCCATCGGCGACGCGCAATTCCTGGCCGCGCACAACGCGCGCTTCGACCGCAAGGTGCTGGAGACCTGCTGCCGGGCCGCCGGCCTGCCGCCGCCGCAGCAGCCCTTCGTGTGCACCGTGGAGCTGGCGCGCAAGACCTGGGCGATCTATCCGACCCAGCTGCCCGCGGTCTGCGGGCGGCTGGGCATAGACCTGGACCACCACCAGGCGCTCTCCGACGCCGAGGCCTGCGCCCGCATCGTGCTCGCCGCGCTCAGGGAAGGCTGGCAGCCAGGACGGCTGGACCGCCGGACCGGGTCCCGGACCTGATCCGCTCCAGAGCCGCGGCGCTGGCCAGACGCACGGCCGGCTCGCCGCCCCTCAGGGCGCTGGCCAGGAAGCTCCGCGCGCGCCGGTCCCCGACGCGGCCCAGGGCCCGCGCCGCGGCCGCGCGCACGGCCGGGAGTTCGTCGAGGCGCAGCAGCACCGCGCTGATGTAGGGGATGGCCGCGAAGTTGCCCTCGTAGCCGAAGGCCTCCACGGCCGCCGCCCGGCCGGCCGGGTCCGGGTCGCGCACGGCGCCGAGGAACCCTTCGAGCGTGGGCTGGGGCCGCACCGCGTTGCGCAGGTCCTCGCCGAGCTTCTCCACCTCGGAAAGGGGATGTCCCTGGAACAAGAGTTGCGGCGCCGCCTGCGTCCGGAGGAAGATGGGGACGGCCCTCAGGGGAAGCTTCGGAGCAGCGCCTCGGACCGCGCTCCGCACCTGCGCCGGGACGGCGCCGGGATGTTCGGGCAGGGGCGCCAGCCGGATGGGAGGCAGCTCCCCGGTATTGAGCAGGGCGGAGAACTCCTTGGGGCTTCCCCCGAGCACGGCCCGCCCCTGGCCGGGGATGAAAATAAGAACGCCGAGGAGCCACGCTCCGCGCATGGTTTGGCCCTCGGCGAAAGGCACCTGATTATAGCAGGTTTCGCCGGGGTGTTCAAGGGGCGCGATTCTGAGTGTATTTAAAAATTAAAAGCGCATACCCCAAAACGAGCGCGCAACCGCCGCAACGCCCTACCGCTCACTCCGGCCGCAGAGCAGCGCCTGATAGGAATCTCCTATATGCGGCCAGAGCCTCGGGACTGAAGGCGCTTCTCTCCAACTGTCCCGTGAGCTCGGCGCTGGTGGCGCCCGTATTGACGCCCACGAACTTGGCGCCACGGCCGAAGTGATGCCAAAGATAGGATTCCCAGGAGCCGCGCCTGCCGCCGAAGCCCACGTTGACCTCCACGCCGCCCCAGGACGGGTTCCCGTGTCCGGCCAACAGGCCGTAGAGCGGCTGGAAGTAGCCGTCGAAATCACGCAGGGCGTAGGTCGTCCAACCGGGCCGGGAGTACGGGTTGAAGGCGATCCAGGCTGGGGCGTTGGTGTAGTCCACGACCGGGTCTCCGAAAGCGAAGCCCTGGGCCGGGACATGGGTGTAGAGGCGCGATGCCGGGATGCCCGCCTCCACGAACTGCCGGGCCCAGAAGGCGATGAAGTCCCGGTTGACTAGAGCCAGCGCCTCTTTGAAGTCCCGCGTCTTCATGCCGGGGCCATAGCCCAGGTTGTGCAGGGCATGGTAGCCGAGCCTCGCCCGCGCGGCGCCGTCGTCGTCCATGAAGCGCGCCAGCCGCGCATTGAGGCGAGCCAACTGCGTGTAGTCATCCACGGAGGGCTCGGAATCGACCAAAAGCCCGGCGAAGAGTCGGGGCTTGCCCTTGGCCTTGAGCATCTCCATGCCGGAGAGGATGGCGGGGGCGATGACTCGGCCGGCCAGGCGCGCGATCTCGCGGCGCAGGGCCGGACTGTTGTAGCACATGTGCGGCGCCAGCTTCTGCGGCGCTCCCCAGTCGAGGTAGCGGGCGCGGTTGGCCTTGCCGTGCCAGTCCGACCATTCCACGTTCTCCGGGTCCTGCCACAGGTCGGGGCGGTTCTGCCAAAAATAATGGGAATCGAGGCTGAAGGCCACGGCCAGGTCGTGCCTCTCGGCCGCGCGGAAGGCTTCGCGGATGACGCCAGGTATCTGGTCCTCCACCATGAGGGGCGCGAAGGACAGGCCGAAGGCGAGCTGGCGGGTCTCTCCGTCTCCCCGGGCGCCGAGACGCTCGGCCAATCGGGCCGCCAGCTGCTCCATCCTGACGGCGACGGTTTCGGGAGCGGCTGCCGCGGGTTGGAGGCCGGGAGCCACGACGGCCAGTATCCGGTGCAGCGTCGACTCGGCGCCCTTCAGGTCGCCGGACTTCACCTGCGCCTCGGCCTGCGACCTCAGCGGCGCCAGGGTCCGGGGCTCGCCGCCTGCCCGGGCCCAGGCGGGGGCGGCCCGCTCTATCTGCTTGGTCAGCGCTTCGATCGCGCTGCCGAAGACGACATCCGCCTGCCAAAACACGAGGTACTGCGGGTCGGGCGAGACCGCAATCTCGGCCGGCGCTGGCGTGCAGAACCCGTTCGACGCCAAGAGGAGCAGGGCGGCGGCCAGTGGAGTCAGCATGTTGCTCCGGTTGCGCATCCGTGGGACGATTATATTCGATAGGAGGCCGCGCGGCAAGCGGCGTTTCCCCCCACGTTCCCGGACTTATGAGGGGCGGTCATCCCGCCCCCGCGACTTGCAGAGTCGCGTGGAATCGACGACTGAAGGCCGTCGGAAGATCCCCGCGAGAGCACGGGCCCGCTTGAGGACGATTTGACGCCCGGGAAGTAACCTAAGGGTGGAGGAGCCCCATGAGGCCCGCGTTGTGCCTGGCTTTCCTGCTCGCTCTGGGCGCGGGCTGCGCCACGGCCCCGCCGCCGCCGCTGAGCGCGGCGGAGCGCCTCGGCCGGGCGCAGCTGGTCTCCTCCGACTGGTACATCTATTCCCAGCTCGCGGCCCTGAAGCTCATAGAGGAATACGGTCCCCCGGACCGCATCGAGAGGAACCGGCTCACCTGGCACAACCGGGGGCCCTGGCAGAAGATCGTGGTCTGGAACGCCCGGGACTACCATGCCCCCGCCCCGGAATTCCTCGACAGCGTGGAGCAGACGGTCCCCTACACGGTCCCGGCCGACAAGCGCACGGCCCTGGCGGCCTTCAGCGGCCGGATCCGGGTCTCCCGGGACGGCAGCGAGCTCACCGCGCGCGGCGCCGACGAGACGCTCAACCTCCTGGCCCTCAACCTGGCCCACGAGCTAATCCGGGGCGTGCGCAGCCCGGAGGAGGCGCGCCGCTTCTATGAACGCACCCGCGAACTCGCCGCGGCGGGGAAATCGTCCCCCTACATGCAGGAGCTCTTCTTCCTGAAGCTGTCGGTGCGGCCTACTTCCCCGCAGCCTTGAAGAGCTCCGGCAGCATGCGGATGATGGCCCGGTGCAGGCGCACCCGCCTTGCGAGCCCCATCTTCATGGAGCTGGTCTCCACCACGATGACGGAACGGCCCGAGGGGCCTTCCTGGACGCGGCCGTCCCGGAACACCCGGCGCGCGGAGATGAGCTCGTCGATGGAGCCGTCCTCCACGCCGCAGATGACGCCGTCCTTTATCTCCTCGTCGAAGTCGGTCTTGCCCGAGCGTTTGATGGGATATTCGAGCTCGGCCATCCTCCGCAGCACGGCCTGGGCCGCCGGGTCCGAGCAGCCCCTGGGGCCCTGGGAGTAGACGTAGCCCGCGGGGAGATGGTCGTCCTCGTGGAGGTCCACGGAGAGCAGGGGCGGATACTGCCGGGCGAGCTCGAGGACCTTACCCGTCAGCGCCGCGGACTGGGGCGAGGCGGGCTGCGCGGCCCGGGGCTTGCCGTCCTTGTCCAGCAGACGGGAGTCGCTGTCGCCCACGCTGTGGCCCTTGCCCCGTTCGTCGGCGTCCGGATAGCGCCAGCCCTTGGAGTAGCCGGCGGGATTGCCCAATGGAAAGACGACTACGGGGATGCCTTGGACGGCCAGCGCGGAGATATCGGCGGTGCTCAAGGAGACCGCGTTGGGAGGGGCGGGCTCTTCGCCGTGGATGCCGGCCAGCAGCCAGAGCGCGGGGCCTTTCTTCTCCGTGCGCAGGACGCGGATGGGCAGGCCCTCGTCCTCGTAGACGGTCTCCACGGTCCAGGGCCCGGATTTGGCCAACCCATCCATGGCCTGATAGAGCTCCTGGACGGGCCGCCGGCCGTCCGCGTCGTTGGTCTTCCCGGCCGGAGCGGCGGACAGGAACAACGGCAGCAATAGGTGCAGGGCTGGGCTCATGGGACCATGATACAACAAAGCCGGGGCTAGCCGGCCTTGACCGGCAGCCAGAAGAAGAAGCGCGAACCCACGCCCAACTGGGACGAAAGGCCCATCTCCCCGCCGTGCATCTGCACCACCTCGCGCGCGATCTTCAGCCCCAGGCCGAAGCCCGCCTTGCGCATCTTCTTGGCCTCCTCGGTCTGGAAGAAGCGCTCCCAGATGCGCGGCAGGTCAGCCGCCGCGATGCCGATGCCCGTGTCGATGACGCTGACCACGACCTTCTCCGGGCTCGCCTCCGCCCGCACCGTCACCTTGCCCCCCTCCTTCGTGTACTGGATGGCGTTGGTGCACAGGTTCTGGATGACCTGCCCCAGCCGGGCCGGGTCGCCGGCCAAGGGCGGCAGAGCGGCGGGGACATCCACGTCGAAAGTGATCTTGCGCTGCCCCGCCACGATCTCGATGCGCGAG
>JACRDS010000114.1 GCA_016212825.1 Elusimicrobiota bacterium
GCAGGAGGTTTCCTCCGCATGGAGCAATCTTGTGGTTTTCCCAGGACAGATGTGGCGCAGGGCGAAGTCTGGGGACAAGTCTGACTGACACAAGCACCCCGCGAAACTCCGCGCAACCTATCTGCCCGGCACCATTTATGAATACTTTTCCGGCAGCACAATAGCGCCAGGGCACATTGTGCTGCTTGAAAAGATAGCGGGGCTTGAGGCAGTGCGGGTTCCTCTCGGCGGCTCAGACAGACGAATTAAGTGGGGTGTCCCCAGATTTCTGGACAGCGAGCTGCGGGAGAGATGGCCTGAGGGCGCCTAACGGGACTTGAGGCGCAAAGTGTATTTGTCGCGGACGTTGTTCTGGCTGGGGTCGCCCGCCTTGAGCCTGAGCCAGTAGGCTCCGGGTTCGAGCTCCTGGCTGAAGGAGAGAGGCTCGCCGGCTTTGGCCGCGGACTGCGCGAGGACCTGCTTGTTGTCCGAGTCGAAGAGCTCCGCGCTCCAGCGCACGTTGATGACCCCGGTGAGGCCGAACTCGACGGTCCCCTTCTTCTCGACGCTGAAGGTATAGGTGTCCACGTCGCCCTTGGGCGCGAGGTAGCCGTCCGCGGACTCGCCGAGCCCGACAGGCTGGGCCGCGGCCGTGGCGTCATTGGGCTCCCACTCCAGCCCCGGCTGCCAGGGGACGAAGGCACGGGCCAGGGTGTAGGCGTCGCGGAGGTCCCCGGCCCTGCCGGTCTTCTCGGTCACCACCAGGTAATAGGTGGCGTTGGTCAGGCCGATGCCGGTGAGTACCTCCGGGGCCTCCTTGGCGCCGTTGTCGATGACCAGCAGGGGCTGGCCGAGCTCGTCGGCCACGGTCAGGACCAGGTCGCGCCCGGGCTGGGCCGAAAGGTCGGCATGCAGGATGGTCCGGGTGCTCGCTTCCGCGTTGACGCGGAACCAATCCGCATCCCCGGCCGGGGCCACGCGGCCGGAGAGGGAATCCCCGGAGAAGACCGAGGCGTCGCCGCGCTGGTCGTTGGACTCGAGCTCGGTGCGCCCGTCGTAAGGCCGCAGCTCGCTCAAGAGCTCGTAGAAGACATCGGAGTTGCACATGCGCGGGCCGCGCGTGCGCAGGCGCAGCAGATACTGCGCCGGAGCGCGCACGCCGAAGTCCTTGAGCCCCAGCCCCAGGCCAGCGCCCCCGGCCCAGACCTCCTTGAGCTTGTAGCTGTTGACGTCGTAGACTTCCAGCACCGGGTCCACGCCGGGGACCGGGCTGAGGTCCAGATTGAGCGTGTAGACTCCGGCCCGGTCCACCTTGACCAGGAACCAGTCCTCCTCGGCCTTGCCGGGGTCCTCGTTGAGCAGGTTCACGCAGGGGGCGTAATGCCCGCGGGTCACGCCGTTGATCTCAAGGGGATTGGCCAGGAGGGCCGTGTCGTTGGGCTCCCGCTCCCGCCCGGTCGCGGAGTCGAGCCGGGCGGCCAGGATGTACTTCTGGCTCTTGTTGTCGGCCTTAGGATCCTTGTTGGAAAGGACCACGAACGCGTCCCCGCGGGGCACGCCCAGGTCCGTCGCAGTCTCGTCCCCGCCGGTCCCGGTCTCGTCGATGCGCTTGAGCTCGGTCCCGTCCTTGCCGCGCAGGCTCAGCACGAAATCCACGCCGCGGATGCCGCCCACGTGCAGTCCCAGCACCCCGCTGTCGCGGTCCACGGAGACCTTGTACCAGTCCACGTCGTCCGGCTTGGCGATGGTGCCGCGAGCGCGGCCGTTGGCCGGCAGCCGGTTGGCGTGGGCGAAGTCCTCGTTGGGCTCGGACTCCGAGACGGTCGGGCTGCAGGCCGCCAGCGCAGCCAGGGCCGCCAGAGGCAGGAGCCGCCGGATCATGGGACGGCTCCGCCGCCTCCGGCAGGCGCCACCGGCGCGCAACCGCGGCACTTCCCCTGGCCGGCGTCCCAGCAGCTCTCCGGGCACACCCACTGCCCGCAGCCCGGGCACTTCTTGAGCTGCGTCTTGCCCTGTTCCACGGCGCGCTGGAAGGCGCGCTCGCGGCCCGGCCCGGCCGCGGCCCGCCGCAGCTCTCCGGGGGCCTCGGCGTCCTCCATGACCCGGCCGAAGACCTGGCCCGCCTCGCGGAACAGCCTCTCCGCCGCGCCCAGGCTGAAGCTCTCCGGAGGGCTCAGCCAGCCGCCGCCGCAGCGGTCGCAGAAGAATCGGAACTGGTAGACGCCCTCGGAGGAGGCATCCTCGTGCCGGCGCGTGAAGACGAACGGTTCCTCGGCCATGTGCTAATTAAAGGATTTTGTGGGGCGGCTGCGATAGACGGCCTTGACGAAGTCCATCCAGATAGGGGCCGCGAACTTGCCGCCGGTCTCGCCGTGGCCCAGGGGCACGCGCATGTCGTCGTGCCCGACCCAGACCGCGGCCGAGAGCTCCGGAGTGACGCCGGCGAACCAGGCGTCGCGGTACTCGTTGGTGGTGCCGGTCTTGCCCGCGGCCGGCAGGTTGAAGCCGGTCCGCTGCGCCGCGGCGCGGGCCGTCCCATCCGGGCCGAAGACGCCCTGCATGAGCGCGACCATGGTCGCGCAGGTCTGCGTGCTCAGGATGACGGGCGAATCCGCGGCCGCCCCCCCGGACTGGATCGCCGCGCCCTCCCGGTCCTCGATGGCGGCGATGAAGTAGGGCCGCACGGAGCGGCCGCCGTTGACGAAGACCGCGTAGGCGCCGGCCAGCTGCAGGGGCGAGAGGTCGGCCGTGCCCAAAGCCAAGGTAAGGTTGCGCGGCCAGTCCTCGCGCGGCACGCCCGTGGCCAAGGCGAGCAGGGCGATGACCGCGTCGATGTCCACCTTCTCCAGGAGCTTGACGGCCACCGAGTTGAGCGAGCGGTGCAGGGCCTCGGACAAGGAGACCTCGCCGTAGTACTTGCGGTTGTAGTTCTGCGGGGCCCAGACCTTGCCCCCGCGGTTGTACTTGACCGGCGCGTCGAGCATCTTGTCCTCGGGCTTGAACTTCCCGGACTCGAAAGCCACGGCATAGACGAAGGGCTTGATGGAGGAGCCCACGGGCCGGGCGATGTCCTTGGCCCGGTTCAGCTGGTCCGAGAAATTGTAGCCGGGCCCTCCCACCAGAGCCAGGATCGCGCCGTCCGAGGGCCGCACCGCGGCCAGGCCGCCGGTCACCTTGGCCGTGCCCGTGGAGAGCTCCCGGTTGACGGCCGTGATCTGGTGGCGCATGACCGCCTGGGCCGCCTTCTGCACCTCCAAGTCGAAGGTGGTGCGCACGCGCAGGCCGCCCTTGAGGATGCGCTCGCGGTCGAAATCCTTCTCCAGGGTCCGGCGCACGGTCTCCACGAGGTAGGGGGCCTCGTTGACGTTGGTGCGCCAGAAGGAGGCCTCCGGGGCCTTGAGCCGCCGGTCCATGGTCGCCCAGAAGTCGGTCCAATAGCGCTCCACGGCCGAAGCGGGCAGGTAGTGCAGCTTGGCCATGCGGTCCAGGACGACGCGCTGGCGCGCCCGAGCCCGCTCCGGGTGCTCATAAGGCGAGAAGCGCACCGGGCTGTTGACGATGCCGGCCAGCAGGGCGCACTCCCCGATGTCGAGGTCGCGGGCGGACTTGCCGAAGAAGAAGCGCGCCGCGGACTCGACCCCGTTGCAGCCGTGACCGAAGTAGGCGAAGTTGAAGTACATCAGCAGGAGCTGGTCCTTGGTGAACTTCTCCTCCAGCTTGCGCGCGCAGAAGGCCTCGAAGATCTTGCGGCCCAATGTCTTCTTGCGGGTGGTGAACATCAGCTTGGCCAGCTGCTGGGTGATGGTGCTGCCGCCCTGGGCCATGCGCAGGCGGCGCAGGTTGGCGAGCATGGCCCGGGCCGTGGCGCGGTAGTTGATGCCGTGGTGCCGGTAGAAGGTGCCGTCCTCCGTGGCGACCAAAGCCTTCTTGAGGAAGTCGGGCAGCTCCTCCGGGCTGCGCGCATAGAGGGCCCGCTCGCTGGCGAACTCGCCGATGAGGCGACCGGAGGAGTCGTAAATGCGGGTGGGCACCGCCTCCACGCTGAGCTTGGAGGCCATGTAGGGGATCTCGAAGACCTCGTCGCTGGAGAGCAGGTACTCCTCCCGGTTGGGGACCGTGATGTTGAGGTAGTACTGGTCCATCTTGGCGATGATGGAGCGCTCCAGGCGGTGGTAGGTCCACCAGCCGTAGAGGAACATGCCGGCCGCGATGAGGGGGCCGAGGACGACGGCGAGCAGGACCGCGAGCAGCGCGCGCATGCGGCTTACTGCGAGGCCTCTTGGCGCTCCGCGTCGGAGAGGTCCTGCGGGAACAGGGCGAAATCCAAAGACACCGGCTCCTTCCGCCGCGTGCCGCGGTAAGCGCGGGAATCCGGCTCCGCAGGGGCGGGCTCCAGGCCCAGGCGCAGGCGCTCTTTCCTATCCGCCGCGAGGGCGCCGCCGGTCCAATAGCGCTGGCGGTAGAGGGGATGGGACAGCTCCGCGGCGTAGCCCAGCTTCCAGTGGATGTCCACGTCGATCGTGTAGCGGCCCTCCTCATCCGTGACGGCCTCGGACCGGCGGCCCGTCTCCCAATCGATGAAGGCGACCTGGGCACCCTTGACGGGGCTCTCGCGCAGCAGGTCGCGGACCCGGCCCGCGAAGCGCCAGGACCCCTCCGGGATGGGAGCCGCCGCGTCGGCGGCGCTCTCCCCGGCGGCGGGAGCCGCGGGCGCGGCGCCCTCATCCCCGCCCGGCCTGGTCAGCTTCCACACCGCGATGGTGGCCACGAGCAGCAGTATCCAGACGGAGAGGTCCACCCCGGAGGACTTCTTGGCCGCGGGACGCGCCTGCGGGGCCGGCTGGCCCCCTTGAGCCTGCTGGCTGCGCCACTTGGCCAGGGCGAAGCCGCACTTGGGGCACTCCAGCGCGGCGTCGTCCGACTCGTGGCGGCAGTGGGGGCACTGCATGGCCCGGCCTAGGAGCCCACCTGCGCGGTGGTGCGGGCCCCGGCCGGCTGCGGCGCGGCCTCCGCCCCGTAGAACATCTTCACGTAGTCCTTGACCATGCGGTTGCCGCAGAAGCGCTGGGCCACGGTCTTGATGGATTCCTTCATCACCTTGATCCAGCCGTGCGGGATGCCGTCCGGGCCGTGCTCGTAGTAGAGCGGCACGATCTTCTTCTCCAGGGCGGCGTAGATGTCCTCGGCGTCGGCGGCGTCGGCCGCCTCGCCCGCGCCCCGGCCGCCCGGCTCGCCGATGGCCCAGCCGTTGGCGCCGTTGAAGCCCTCCTCCCACCAGCCATCGAGGATGGAGAGGCTGGGCACCCCGTTGATGGCCGCCTTGATGCCGCTGGTGCCGCAGGCCTCCAGGGGTGCCAGGGGGTTGTTGAGCCAGAGGTCGCAGCCCTGCACGAAGTAGCGGGCCACGTGCATGTCGTAGTCCTCCACGAACACGATGCGGCCGCCGAAGGAGGGGTCCTTGGCCAGGTGGTAGATCTGCTGGATGAGGGCCTTGCCCGAGTCGTCGGCCGGGTGGGACTTGCCCGCGAAGACCAGCTGCACCGGCCGCCAGTGGTCCAGCAGCAGGCCGCGCAGGCGCGCCAGGTCGCGCAGGATCAAGGTGGCGCGCTTGTAGCCCGCGAAGCGGCGGGCGAAGCCGATGGTCAGGGCCTGGGGGTCCAGCAGCGCGCCCTGGGTCAGGACCTGGGAGGCCTCGGCGTTGCGCGAGACCCAGCGGTCTCGGGCCCGGTCGCGCAGGAGTTTGAAGAGCTCCTCCTTGTTGCGCATGTGCGCCCGCCAGATCTCGTCGTCCGGGATGCCCGCGACCTGAGCCCAGACCGAGGCGTCGTCCTGCTTCTCGGGCCAGTCGCGGCCCAGGTGCTGGAAGAAGGACCAGCCCAGGTCCTGCTGCAGCCAGGTGGAGAGGTGCACGCCGTTGGTGACGTGCTTGATCGGCACCTCCTCCTCCTTCTGCTCCGGCCAGAGCTTGGCCCACATGCGGCGCGAGACGATGCCGTGGCGCTGGCTGACCGCGTTGCGCTGGCCCGACATCTTGAGCGCCAGGGCGGTCATGTTCCAGCCCGCCTGCCCGGGCGTGCGCCCGAGCTCGAGGAACTGCTCCTGCTCCAGGCCGAGCTCGGTCCAGTACTTGTTGAAGTACTCGGTGATGAGGCCCTCGGAGAACACGTCGTGGCCGGCCTCCACCGGGGTGTGGGTGGTGAAGACGGAGCGGGAGGCCACGTCCTTGGCCGCGCCCGCGAAGGACTTGCCCGCCACCACCTGCTCGCGGACCTTCTCCAGGAACATGAAGGCGGAGTGGCCCTCGTTGATGTGGTAGTGCTCGGCGGGGATGTCGAGGGCCTTGAGCAGGCGCGCCCCGCCGATACCCAGGAGGATCTCCTGGCGCAGGCGCATGGTGCGGTCGCCGCCGTAGAGCCGGCCGGAGATCTCGCGGTCCTGGGCCGAGTTGCCCTCCACGTGGGTGTCCATGAGGTAGAGGCGCACGCGGCCGACCACGATCTCCCAGACCGCCACCTGCAGGTCGAGGGGCCCTAGGTGGAAGCCCATGAGGAAGTTCTCCCCCTTGGGGGTCATGACCGGCCGGATGGGCGAGACGCTCCAGTCGATCTGCTCGTAGACGTTCTGCTGCCAGCCATCCACGCTGATGCGCTGCTGCACGTAGCCCTGGGGATACATGAAGCCCAGCCCGACCAAAGGCACGCCCAGGTCCGAGGCGGTCTTGCAGTGGTCGCCGGCGAGTATGCCCAGGCCGCCGGAGTAGATGCGCAGGGAGTTATGCACCCCGAACTCGGCCGAGAAGTAGGCGAGGCGCTGGCCCTTGGCCTGGGGGTACTTGCGGTTGAACCAGGTGTACTGGTCGTCGAGGTACTCGTCGAAGATGCGGATGACGGAGTCGTAGCGGGAGAGGAAGCCTTCGTCCTTGGCCAGGGCGTCGAGGCGGGGCAGGCTGCGCTGGAGCAGGAGCACGGGGTTGTGGTAGGTGGTGCGCCAGAGGTTGCGGTCGATCTCCTTGAAGAGCGCCCGGGCCTCGGGGTGCCAGCTCCACCAGAGGTTGTAGACGAGGTCCTTGAGCCGGGCCAAGCGCTGCGGCACCTGCCACTGCTGGTAAGGGTCGGTCATAGGGATGGGATTCTACCAAATCCACCCCGGCAGGGGGCGCGTTGAATCCGCCGGGCGAAAATTGGTAGCATCCGTCCCAGATCGTACTGGCCGGAGGGTGCCTTGACCATCGTCCTCATCGTCGCCGGCGTGGCAGCCGTCTCCGTCCTCGCCTGGTTCGTCTGGTGCGCCAGCCGCAGCGCCGCCAAGAAGCCGGCCCAGTTCCGCGAGCCCATCGCGTCCGGACATTACCGCCTCGTGGCATCCGACGAGGTGGGCGGCGCCGAGTTGAGCCGCGTGGTCGGGGACTTCCCCACCTTCGAGACCGCTCACAAGGAGGCGGTCAAGGCCCGCGCGGATTCCGAGCTGCAGGTCGGCAGCAAGGGCGTCCCCACCAAATTCCTCATCTACGATGAGCAGGAGGCCTTTGTCGGCGACTGGACCGGCCGCAAGAGCGCGGCTTAGCCTCCTGGCCGGGGCGCTCCTCCTTCCCGCCGCCGGATACTGCGGGGAGCCCGGCTTGGCCAACCTCCTGCGCGAGCCGGGCTCCGTCGCGGGCCCCGCCGCGGTCAAGTCCCTGCCGGCCGCGGCTCAGACCGAGCTCTTCACCCTCTACGCCCGCTACAACGAGCTGGTCTCCGCGCACATGGAAGAAGGGTGGCGCGCCGGGCTGATCAGCGACCAGGGGACCAAGACCACGCAGGACGATACCCTGCCGGCGCGCCAGCTCGCGCAGGCCGTGCGCAGCCGAGAGGCGGAGATCCGGGCCCTCGACAAGAAGCTCGAGAAGCCGGACCCCCGGTCCGTGGTCCGCCTGCGCCGGGAGCGCGACGCCGTTCAGGCCCGCATTCTGGCCCTGCGCGGCGCCCTGGCCCGCCCAAAGGGGACCTGTCTGGACTGGTCCGACCTGGTCTGGGCCGAGCTCGTCCGGCTCGACCCCGAGCACTGGTCCGTGAGCGACCGGGAGCGCGCGGCGCGCCCCTTCCACACCGGCGCGGTCCTGTGCGCCGGGCAGATCTGCCTGGTCTTCGACCCCTGGCAGAGGGGGCAGGCCGACGTGTTCGAGTTCAGGGAGTGGGACCGGGATGCCTACGCCGGACGCATCCCCGCCGATTTCTTCCTCCACGACCTCCCCGAGCCCCCGACCGAGCGCCGGCCTTCCCGGGCCCGCAGATGAGCGACCCCGGCGCGTTCGACCCCACGCCCCAGCTCGTCATCGTGGCCCGATTGTCGGAATACTGCCAGTTCCGCTCCATCCTCAAGTACGAGGCCGACCCCTGGGACTTCATGCTGCGCAAGCTCAAGGAGACCGAGGAGCCCCTGGCCGCGTTCAAGGACGCCCTGTTCCGGAGGACCCGGGAGCGCCTGCTCGCCGAGCTCGCCGCCGGCTTCCTCGACGAGGAGCGCTGCTCCGACTACCGCCTCCTCTTCGAGCGCCTGCTCTCGCCGGGGGACTTCGCGGACGTCGCCATCCACCTCTGCACCGGAGCCCCCAACCAGACCAAGTCCCTCCGGGATCTGCTCGGAGCCATGCAGCCGGCCACCCTCTTCACCAACGAGCGCAAGCCCGAAGGCCAGCGCAGCGCGGCCTGGGACAAGCTGGTGGGGGAACTCTACCGCCGGCTCGACCTCGACCGACTGGGCACGGTCATGGTGCGCAAGCCGAGCACGCCGACGCGCAAGGCCATGGTCCTGCGCCGGGTGCGGCGCAACGTGGCCGAATACTGCACGGTGGTGCGCATCCCCACCGACCCGCGGGACACCTTCACGCCGTTCATGCTGCCCCGCATCGAGGCCCTCATCGCGGCCAACCTGCGCTTCCTGCTCAGGTACAGATAGCTCGCGACGGGTCCTGCCGGCGGTGGGGCCCATCCTCCTCTGCTCGCTTCGCTCGCACCCGTCGGATCCGACCCATCGCCGTCACCCATCGCGAGGTCCTGTCGCCTTTCGAAGATGATGAGACGGTCGGTCTAGTTCTCGGGTGAGCTGGCCGCTTCCGTTCTTCCGTTTATGAGGACTTATCCACAGACTCTGTACGTACAGAGTCCGCCGGCGCCGCGCCGAAGAAATCCTCGATCATGCGCCGGATGAGCTTCACGTCCATGGTGGCGTAGACGCCGGTGCGGAAGGCCTTGGCCCCGGGCAGGCCCGAGGTGTACCAGGCGCCGATGCGGCGGAAGTTCAGCGCCGCCAGGCGCTCGCCGCAGTGTTCCACCTCGAGGTCGAAGTGCTCCAGCAGGGCCGCCCGGCGGGCGTCCCGGTCCGGCTCCCGGTCGTCGCGGTCCTTGCCCTCCCAGGCCAGCTCCGCCCGGCGGTAGAGCCAGGGGTTGCCCAGCCCGCCCCGGCCGATCATGACGCCGTGGCAGCCGCTCTCTTCCCTGAGCCTGACGGCGTCCTGCGGGACGCGCACGTCCCCGTTGCCGATGACCGGGATGGAGACCGCCCGGCGCACCAGGGCCACGGCCCCGTGGTCGGAGCTGCCCCCGTACATCTGCTTCTGCGTCCGGCCGTGGATGGTGACCGCGTCGAGGCCCTGAGCCTCGGCGCGGCGGGCCAACTCCACGGCCTCGGCGCCGCTGGCGTCGCTGAAGCCCTTGCGGGTCTTCACCGTAAGCGGGACCTTGACCGCCCGGCGCACCGCGGCGAAGATGCGCTCGGCCAGGTCCGGGTCCTTGAGCAGGGCCGCGCCTTCCCCGTTGGAAACCACCTTCTTGACCGGACAGCCGAAGTTGAGGTCGATGAGGTCGCAGCCCAGGTCCGCGAGCCTGGCCGCGGCCGCGGCCAGGCGGGAGGGGTCCTTGCCCAGCAGTTGGGCGCCCAAAGGCCGGTCCTCGGGCACGGTCTTGAGCAAGTCCAGGGTCTTGCGGCCGCGGCGCAGCAGGGACTGGGCGGAGACCATCTCGGTGAAGGCGAAGCCCAGGCCCCGCCGCCGGGAGACCAGACGGAACGCCAGGTCCGAGCAGTCCGCCATGGGCGACTGCAGCACCGCAGAAGGCAGGGACAGGGTTCCCAGCCTCAGACCCATCAGCCGCCGCCGCAGTCCCGGGCGAGCTTCTCCGGGGTCGCCCCGAGGCAGAGGCGCAGGTCCAGCCACGCGCGCCGGCTCAGGTAGCCCAGCAGGCCGAAGCGGTGCAGGCGGCTCGCCGAGGGCCAGACCCGCTCCGGCAGAACGGCAAGGCGGCCGAAAGGCCGCAGGCGCTCGCAGAAAGCGCGCCCCTCCAGACAAGGCACGGGCGGGAAGCCGCCGCTGTGCCGGTAGATCTCCGCCGTGGTGCACAGGCCCTGCCCGAGGCCGGCCCGCCCCCGCCAGCGGGCCTCCGCGTTGACCAGCCAGGAGGCGAAGCGGAAAGAGGGGCTGGAGCCGAACTCAACGGAGAAGACCGTGGCCGACACCTTGCCCAGGCCCGGGGCGAGCCAGAAATGCTCCAGGACCTGCTGCCAGTTGCCCGGGAGCTGGGCATCCCCGCGCAGGAAGAGCAGCATGCTGCCCGTGGCGCGCTGGGCTCCTAGGTGGAGCTGCTCGCCGCGGTTGGGGCGCCCATGCGCCAGGATCTGGTCCGCCCAGGGCCGGGCCTGCGCCACGGTGTCGTCCATCGACCCGCCGTCCACCACGATGACCTCCAGCGGCTCCTGCTGGGATATCTGGCGCAGGCGCTTGAGCGAGGCGCCGATGTGGTAGCCCTCGTTGTGGGCCGCGATGATGAGCGAGAACTTCATGGGCTGATTCTATTGTCGCCCGTTTCCGGCGGGGCTGTCAAGGCGACTTCCGCCTTTTTGCTAGAATCCCCGTGTGAGAGTCCTGCTCTTCGGGGGCAGCTTCGACCCGCCCCACCGCGGCCACGCGGCCCTCCTGTCGGCCGCCGCCGAGCGCGTCGCTCCGGACCTCATCCTCGTCGTGCCCGCCTTCAAGGCCCCCCTCAAGGTGGGGCATTCGGCCCCGGCCGCGGACCGTCTGCGCATGGTGCGCCTGGGGTTGCTCCCCTCCCTGCCGCGGCGCTGGCGGCGCCGGACCCGCGTGGAGACCTGCGAGCTCCTCAGCCGGCGCCGGATCTACACGGTCCAGACTCTGGCCAGGCTGCACGCCGCGCACCCGGACTGGGAACTGCACTTCGTGGCCGGCTCCGACGCGGCCTCTTCCTGGAAGCACTGGCGCTCTCCGCAGCTCCTGCTGCGCCTCTGCCGCTGGTGGACGGCGCGCCGTCCGGGGACCCCGGCCCGGCGCCTGCCTTCCCATTTCCATGTCATCCGCCGCCCCATGCCGGACATCTCTTCCACGGGCCTGCGCGCTGACCTGGCGGCCGGACTGGACCGCTCCGGCGCCCTGCATCCCGATGTGGCCGCCCACATCGCCCGCCGCAAGCTCTACGGCGCCGGCCTGGAGGAGGCGCTGCGGGCCGGCCTCAAGCCTTCGCGCTTCGCGCACACCATGGCCGTGCGGTGCTTGGCCGAAGCCTTGGCCCGGCGCTGGGGCGAGGCCCCCCGACGCGCCGCGCTGGCGGCCCTCCTGCACGACTGCGGCCGGCTCATGCGCAAGCGCGGCCAGGCCCGCCATGCCCGGGCCCGCCGCCTGAAGGTGCCGCTCCTGGCGGAGGTCATCCGCCGCCAGCCCGGCCTCCTGCACGCCTACGTCGGGGAGGACCTGGCCCGCCGGCGTTTCGGCTGCGGCGACGAGGCGGTCCTGCGCGCGGTGCGCAGCCACACCTTGGGCGCGCCCGGCATGTCGCTGCTCGAGCGCATCCTCTACGTCGCGGACGCGGTCTCCGAGGACCGGGACCATCCCAAGGCCGGCCCTTTGCGGCGCCTGGCCTTCCGGGACCTGGACGCCGCCTTCGCCGCCTGCCTCTCGGCCAAGCTGCGCCACGCCCTGGAGCGCGGCGGCTGGCTGCACCCCCTCTCCGTGGACTTGTGGAACCGCCTGTGCGCGAGACCCTGATAGGCCGGACCTTGGCGGCCGCCCTCCTGGCAGGCGCCCTGGCCCTGGCCTGGCTGCAGAGCCGCTCGTCCTTGGCGAAATCCCTGGCCGAAGGCCTTCCGATCCCGGGCCAGCTCACCCTCCACGCCGGGCCCTATCGATCCGATTTCCTCGCCGTCTACCAACCCCGGAGCCGGACCCTGGATGTGGTCTATCCGGCCCCGAAGCGGGATCAGGATCCCGCCTGGATCCTCAGCGGCGAGTTCGACGCGCCCCCGGGAGAGCCGCCCATCGACGCAGCCGACTGGTTCCTGAGGCACGCGCGCCGCCCCGGGACCTGGCTGGGCGGGAGCCGGACGCTGCCCTGGCTCGACCGGCTGCTCCTGTTCCTGGAGTTCGAGCGCCTGGGCCCGGACTCTTTGCGCCCCGCCTGGCTGCCTCCGGACGTCCAGGCGGCCGGCCTGCTCGACCGCCTCATCATGGGGGCCGACGTCCTGCCGGCCCCGGACCGGATCACGGTGGAGGTGCTCAACTCCACGGCCCAGAGCGGTGTCGCCAGCCGCGCCAAGAATATACTACGATTGGGAGGCGCCGACGTGATGTCCGTGGGCAACGCCGCGGGCGCGGGGCGGACCGTCGTCTACGACCGCACGGGCCGTTTCGAGAGCGCCGCCGCGGTGCGCCGCATGCTGGGCTGCCCCGCGGCGCGGGCCGCGACGCAGGTGGACCTCCGGCGGCTCGTGGACGTGAGCGTGGTCCTGGCCGGAGATTGTCCGCTGCCGTAGAGCGGGAGGTTGAGAAATGGAACTGGTTCAGATACTCAAGGCCGCGGTCCAGACCGGGGCCAGCGACATCCACTTGGTCATCGGCAAGCCCCCCATGATGCGCCTCAACGGGGAGATCGCCGAGATCCCCGGGACCACGCCGATCACCGCCGACGAGTCCAAGCGCCTCATCTACTCCATCCTCTACGAGGAGCAGCGCGCCAAGTTCGAGGAGAACTGGGAGCTGGACTGCTCCTTCGCCATCACGGGCTTCGCCCGCTTCCGCGTCAACGTCCTGGTCCAGAAGAACGGCGTCGAGGCGGTCATGCGCGTCATCGGCACCAAGATCCCCACGCCCGAGCAACTGCGCCTCTCCCCCACCGTGGTCGGCTTCTCCGACCTGCCCCGCGGCCTGGTCCTGGTCACCGGGCCCACGGGCTCGGGCAAGTCCACCACCTTGGCCGCCATCATGGAGCTGGTCAACCAGAAGCTCACCGGCCATATCCTGACCGTAGAGGACCCCATCGAGTTCGTCTACGAGTCCAAGAAGTCCATCTTCCGCCAGCGCGAGGTGGGCCAGAACACCAAGTCCTTCGCGGCCGCCCTGAAATCAGCCCTGCGCCAGGACCCGGACGTCATCCTGGTCGGCGAGATGCGCGACCTGGAGACCATCCAGCTCGCCGTCACCGCGGCCGAGACCGGCCACCTCTGCTTCGGCACCCTGCACACCCAGGACTGCCCCTCCACCGTGGACCGCATCATCGACGTGTTCCCCCCCCACCAGCAGGCCCAGATCCGGGTCCAGCTGGCGGTCGTGCTCCAGGGGGTCGTCTCGCAGATCCTGCTGCCCCGGGCGGACGGCGAGGGCCGCATCGCGGCGCGCGAGATCCTGGTCATGACCCCGGCCATCTCCAACCTCATCCGCGAGGGCAAGACCCACATGATCTACGGCGCCATCGACACCGGCGCCAAGTTCGGTATGGTGCCCATGGACAAAGCCCTAGCCAACCTGGTCCGCGAGGGGCTGGTCAAGCCCGAGGAAGCGCTCATCCGCGCGCATAACCCGGACTCCTTCCGGATGCTCGCTGGCCTCGGCCCGGCCAAGGCCGCGGCGCAGGCCATGTAGGCGGAGAGCGCATGGACCCGAAACAGAAGCTCGATCTCCTCAAATCGGTCCGGCTCCTGGACCAGATCCCCGAGAATCAACTCTCGGCCCTGGCCGAGTTCCTCTCCCCGGTGGAAGCCGCCGACGGGCAGGTCATCTTCGAGGAGGGCGCCAAGGGCGACAGCCTCTACTTCGTGACCTCTGGCCGGGTGCGCATCTCCAAGAAGGTGACCGCAGGGGAGCTGAAGGACCTCGCCATCCTCGGCCCCGGCGACTGCTTCGGCGAGATGACGCTGGTCGAGGACGTGGCGCGCTCGGCGCAGGCCGCGGCCATGGGCCCCGCGGGGCTCTTCCGCCTGCACCGCGACGACATGAACCGCTGGCTCAAGTCCCACCCGGAGCTGGCCGTGG
This sequence comes from Elusimicrobiota bacterium, assembly GCA_016212825.1. Classification (GTDB taxonomy): domain Bacteria; phylum Elusimicrobiota; class Elusimicrobia; order UBA1565; family UBA9628; genus UBA9628. Next base: position 14,270 of record JACRDS010000114.1, read on the forward strand.
AGTTCTTCACCGAGCTGACGCAAGTCCTCTCGCGGCGCCTGCGCCGCACCTCCAGCGAGTTCGCCCTCATCTTCGACCTCTCCCACATGCTCCTGGAGCCCTGGGACTCCGGCAAGTCCCTGCTGACCAAGGTGCTCGCGCACGTGGTCCCGCACCTGGAAGGGACCTGGTCCGCGGCCGCCCGCCTCTACAACGTGTTCAACGACGAGATGGACTTCGTGGCGGGCTGCGGCCCGCACGACTTCGCCGCGGAGCAGGGCAAGTTGCCCCCGGTCCAAGAAACCCGCAACATCTGGATCCACGACCACGTCTACTACGTGTCCCTGCCCGGGGAGAAGCGCCCGCACGGCTACCTCATCTTCCACTCCGAGGCCGATCTTAAGGACGACCAGCGCACCGAGTTGGGCCGCACCTTGACCACCGTGGCGCAACTGCTGACCTCGGCTTTGGAGAACATCAACCACCGCGTCGAAGAGGGCCTGCGCGAGCGGCTCAAGAAATCCAGCCATGGCGCTTACCTCTAGGGCCCTGGGCCGGGCCCTGGCCCGGGCCGCGTCGGACAAGAAGGCCGAAGGCGTCGTGCTCCTGGACGTCCGCAGGCAGAGCCCAGTCGTGGAGTTCATGCTCATCGCCACCGTCACCTCCCCGCCCCACCTGGAGGCGGTGGAAGACGCCGTGCGCAAAGCGGGCCGGGAACTGCGCTGCCCGGCCCTGCGCCGGGCCAAGCCCGCGAGCGACCGCTGGCGGATCCTGGACTTCGGCGGGCTCCTGGCCCATTTCATGACCGAGGAGACCCGACGCTTCTATGCCCTGGAGAAGCTCTACCACCAGGCCCGCCCCGTGTCCTGGGAAGAGGAACGCAAGAAGACCCATGCCTGACATCATCGACATCCTCAAAGCCACGGCCCAGATGGGCGCCTCGGATCTGCACGTGGTCGTGGGCAAGCCGCCCATGGTCCGGCTCAACGGGCTCATCATCCCCCTCCCGGGCGCCGCGCCCCTGACCGCGGACGAGTGCAAGGGCATGATCTACGCGGTCCTGCTCGAGGAGCAGCGCGCCAAGTTCGAAGAGCACTGGGAGCTCGACTGCTCCATCGAGGTCCCGGGCATCTCCCGCTTCCGGGTCAACGTGTTCCTGCAGAAGAACGGCGCCGCGGCGGTGCTGCGCACCATCTCCTCCAAGATCCCCACGCCCCAGGAGATCGGGCTCATGCCGGCCATGGCCAACCTCATCGACCTGCCCCGCGGCCTGGTCCTGGTCACCGGCCCCACGGGCTCGGGCAAGACCACCACTCTGGCCTGCCTCATCGAGCTCATCAACCAGAAGCACCAGAAGCACATCCTGACCATCGAGGACCCCATCGAGTTCTCCTACCAGGACAAGAGCTCCATCATCCTCCAGCGCGAGGTGGGCGGGCAGACCAAGAGCTTCGCCCACGCCCTCAAGCACTCCCTGCGCCAGGACCCGGACGTGATCCTCATCGGAGAGATGCGCGACCTGGAGACCATCCAGCTGGCCATCACCGCGGCCGAGACCGGGCATCTCTGCTTCGCGACTTTGCACACCCAGGACGCGCCCACCACGGTGGACCGCATCATCGACGTGTTCCCGCCGCACCAGCAGCAGCAGGTGCGCGTGCAGGTCTCCACGGTGCTGCAGGCGGTCATCTGCCAGTCCCTGCTGCAGCGCAAGGACGGCAAGGGCCGGGTCTGCGCGCGCGAGTTCATGCGCATGACCACGGCCATCGGCAGCCTCATCCGCGAGGGCAAGACCCACCAGATCTACCAGGCCATCGAGGCGGGCGCCAAGCACGGCATGATCTCCATGGACCAGTACCTGGCCTTCCTCATCAAGCAGAAC
>JACRDS010000115.1 GCA_016212825.1 Elusimicrobiota bacterium
CCGTGAAAGCCTCGAGCGCCTCGGACGAAGGCTCGTCCGAGACCGGCGGATGATAGTTCCCCATGAAGGAGACCCCGAGGTTCCCTGTGTTGTGGTTGAGCACGTGGGCCCCGCGCACCCCCTCGGGACGTCCCTCGAAGACCTCGCCGGTGGGCGAGACCACGAAATGATAGCCGATGTCCGTCCAGCCGCGGCCGTTGATGTGGAAGTCCTGGATGAAGCGCATCTCCGCGGCGGCCTCGCCGTAGGTCGCGGGCCGGCGGCCGGCGGTGTGGTGCATGGTCAGCCGGTCCGGGAGATGGACGGAGTACTCCCCCGCGGGAGGCACGGCGCCCCACTCCGCGCGCCGCACGAAGCGGTAGGCGCCGGTGGAGGGGACGACCGGCTCCGCGGCCTCCCGGAGCCCGGCCTCGCCGTCGGGGCCGGTCCCGTGCACGAAGAGTTCGGCATCGTAGAGCTCGAAGAGGTGGGCCGCCCGGACCCCGGAGTCCACGGCGCGCAGGCGCAGGGGACGGCGGCCGGCGGAATCGAAGCGATAGCGAGCCCAGAAGCGGCCGCTGGGAAAGCGCCTGACCTCGACCGGCGCCCACTTGTGCCAGAGGCCGCCCAACGACGGGAGGGCGACCTCGAGACGCACGCCCTCGTCCGGCATGATGCCCTGCAGGAGCACGGCGTCGTAAGGCGCGGCCGGGGCGTCGCTCTCGCCCGTGTCGAAGAAGACGCGGCCCGCGCCTGAAGGCTGAAAGGGCTCCGAGCGGGCCGCGGCCCGCCCCCCGAAGCGCACGGACTCGCCGACGTCGTTGGCCGACGCCGGCCAAGCCAAGAGGGCGACGAGCCAAGCTGTCGTGCTCATCGCCCTCAGATTAGCAAATGGACCCATGCGGGTCATGGGTCAAAAGTCCTACTTCTTGTCTTCTTTCTTCCCTTCCCTCTTGGTCTCGGCCTTGGCCGCCTTCTTGGCGCACTTCGGGCACTTGCAGTCGCCCTTGTGGGTGCACTTCTCGCAGCCGCCCTCCTTCATCTTGGCCGCCGACTCCTGGAGCTGCTTGACCACGGCCGGGTCCTTGGACGTGAAGGTGATGGCGACCCCGTCGGGCGTGTTGGTCACGGTCTTCTCCGCGCCCGCGATCTTGCAGAGGCACGAGTGGGCCTTGGCGTGCGCCTTGTCCTTGTCGCAATGCCCGCAGTTGGCCTGGACGGCCCGCGGCATCCACAGCACGACGGCCAGAGCGGCGGCCCCGGCCAGCAGCAGCATCTTTCTCATCTGCAACCCCCTTTCCACGACCAGCCTTCTTCCTTCCAATGCGCGTACTCGCTTCACCGACGCCGTTATCTTACCACACCGGAGGCTACTGATTGTAGCGGGCCTTGTACTCCTTCTGGAGCTGCTCGGCCTCCTTGGGGGTCAAGCCCTTGCGCCAGAGGTGCTCTTCCTTGGCCATGAGGGCGTCCACCTTGGCCCGCCACTTGCGGCCGAGTTCCGGACTCTTCTCGGACGCGGCCTTGACGATCGCGGGAAGGAAGCGCAGGTAGAAGGTCTTAGCCACCTCGTACATGCCGTGCCAGTGGGTGTAGTCCGGCCCCATCATGCTGGCCCCGTGGCGGGCCCGGCGGCCCTCGTGGTGCCACAGCTCCCAGAAGTCCCACTGCACGTCGTGCTCGAAGGGCGCCTTGGCGCTGAGCACGCCGTCGGCCTGCAACTCGTCCATGACGGCCTTGGCGGGCTTGGCGAACTTGTCGTTGTAGAGCGTCACCAGCGAGTCGAACTGCGCGTAGAAGCCGTCCGCGAACTGCCGACCGTGGCAGTTGAGGCACACGGCCTGCATGGCCTGGCGGCGCTGCTGCCAGGTGACGACCCGCGCGACCTCGCGCACCACCTTCCGCGAAACCGGTTGGTCGTTCTCCACGACCTTCTCGACCGTCTCGATCTTCTCTCCGAGCTTCGGGACCGGACGGGTCTCCGGATAGTCCTCCTTGAACCCGTCCTTGAACACCACCAGGTTCTGCTTCACGCTGACCACGGGCCGCAGGGTCCAGCTGATGCGCTCGCCCACGTCGTGGGTGTTGCCCCGCACCTTGCCGTCGGGACCCATGTGCCCGGCGATGTGGCAGGTGGCGCAGGTCGGGGCGGCCGAGTAGTCCCGGCCCAGGATCCATTCCCCCTCCTTGTCGAGCGCCATCTTGTCCTTGCTGGCATGGAAGGCGATGCCGTGCTTGGACTCGTTGTAGATCTCGATCTGCGGGTGGTCCGGCCCCATGTGGCACTTGCCGCAGTTCTCCGGGTTGCGGGCCAGTTTGGCTTCGAAGGAGTGCCGGGAGTGACAGGCGTTGCAGGAGCCCTTGGACCCGTCCGGGTTGAAGCGGCCGATGCCGCTGTTGGGCCAGGTGGTCGGGTCCACCACGGGCCGGCCTTCCGGGCCGGAACGGACCAGGGCGCCCTTCTCGTCCTTCATGAACTTCACCACGCCGCCGTGGCACTGCAGGCAGCCGCTGACCGCGTCGGCCTTGTTGTTGGGCAGGCCCGCGGCCTTCTCGGCGAGCACGTTGTCCAGGCTGGCCAGGATCTCGCCGGCCCGCGCGTGGTGGCTGCGCGCGAACTGCGCGGCCTCGTCCGCGTGGCACTGGGCGCAGGTCTTGGGGGTCACGATGACCGAGATGGACTCGCCGTGGTGCTTCCAGGCCCCGGGAGCCGCGGGCTCGGCCGCGTGGCATTGGAGGCAGCCCACGCTGGCGCCGGCGTGCTTCGACCTCTGCCACTCCATGACCAGGGCCGGGGACTGCTCCTTGTGGCAGCCCACGCAATCCGGTTCCGCGGCCAGAGCGGCAGTCGAAGCGCTGAAAAGAACGGAGAGAGCGAGCAGGATCCGGGTCAAGTTCAGTTCCTCCTGACGAGATATCGCAAGGAGGATATTACCAAGAATCAGCCCGTCCAACACCTTGACCTAGGTCAAGACCAATATGGGGACACCTCCCTTAATTCGTTGAATTAAGTGAGGTGTCCCCGAATTAGACCCAGTCTTCGGAGAGGACGTCGCCCTTGAGGCCGACCACCACGGCCTTGACCGGCACCTTGCGTTTGGCGCGCGCCGCCGCGCTCTTGGCCATGGCCAGCAGGCCCGAGCAGCAGGGCACCTGCATGATCATCACGGTGAGGGTGTTTATCTTGGCGTCGTCGATGAGGGAGCGGACCTTCTCCACGTACTCGTCCTGGTCCGCGTCGAGCTTGGGGCAGGCGATGCTCAGGCGCCGGCCCTTGAGGTAGCTCTCGTGGAAGCCGCCCAGGGCGTAGGCCACGCAGTCCGCGGCCAGGACCACGTCCGCCTTCTCGAAATAGGGGGCCGCGGGCGAGATGAGGTGCAGCTGCACCGGCCAATGGGTGAGCGCCGAGGCCGCCGGAGCCGTCGATCCCCCCTGGACCTTGACCTGACCGAAATCCATCATCCTCGCGGAGGGGCAGCCTCCGTGGTGCGCGGCGTGCGTGTGCTCGGCAGGCTTCTCTTTCTTCATATGTTCCTTGACCGCCTCCTCGTCGAAGACCAGGGCTTCGCGCTCCTCTATGGTCAGGGCGCCCCGCGGGCACTCGCCCAGGCAGGCGCCCAGCCCGTCGCAGTAGGTCTCGCTGACCAGCCGGGCCTTGCCGTCGATGATCCTGATGGCGCCCTCGGCGCAGGCCGAGGCGCACAGGCCGCAGCCGTCGCACTTGGACTCATCGATGCGGATGATCTTGCGCTTCATGGCCTGCGGATATTATGCCCCGGATCGTCCGCATCCGCCTTGACTTAGGTCAAGACGTTCAGAGCTCGGAGAGCTTCTTCTCGAAGTGCTTGACCACCTGCCGGTTGATCTCCCCCATCATGTCGCCGAGCATGCAGCCGTCTATGCCGCAGCGGGGCTGCGACAGCAGGCAGCGGCTGAGCTTCAGGGGCCCCTCGATAGCCTCGAAGACGTCGAGCAGCCGGATCTCGTTGAGCGGGCGGCTGAGCAGGTAGCCGCCCCGCGGGCCGCGCACGGCCCGGAGGATGCCGGCCCGGGCCAGGCGCTGCATGATCTTGGACAGGTGCGCGGCCGAGACCTTCATGGCTTCAGCCGCCTCCTTCGTGGTGACCGGCTCGTCCGGGCTCTTGGCCAGATGCACCGCGGCGTGCAGGCCGATGGTGGACCCTTCGGAGATGTTCAGTATTCCGACCATGGTACGCCTCCTTTGTGGAATTGTAGTTCTACTTTACCACGATATTCCACTCTTGTCAAGTTCCCCATGCCCCTTCTAGATCGAAAACGACGCCTCCTGGCGAGCCGAATACACCGGGCCCTCCGGCGTCAGACGGCTCTCGAAAAGCACGATCCGGCCAGCCTTCTGCCGCAGTTCCGGCGCTCCGGCCGCAGCCGCTTCCCGGAGCCCCCCGAGTCCGCGCCGGCTGCGCCTGCGGCCCAAGGTCAGGTGCGCCGCGAAAGGCCTCCCCTCTTCCTCCGCTCCCAAGGCAGCGGCAAGCTCCGCCAGCTCCCGGGTCCCGCGGCCCACGCCCAGCCAGACCACCTTGGGATCGTCCCAGGAGGAGAAGGCGCCCAAGCCCGAGAAGACGAGCTCGAAAGATGGCCGCCGCGCCGCGGTCTCGAGCAGGACCCCGAGCTCAGGCAGGCGCTCCAAGGGCGTCTCCCCGAGGAAGCGCAGGGTCAGATGCAGGTTCTGCGGCTCCACCCATTTGTAATCCGCCCCGGTCCGGCTCAGGCCGGAGATGATCCTGGCCGCGGCCGCGCGGACCGCCTCGTCGACGGGGAGCGCGATGAAGAGCCTTGCCGCCTCAGGCATCCTTGCTATAATACGATTTATGCGAGCCTTGGTTCAGAGGGTATCCCGGGCCAGCGTCCGCCTGCCCGGAGGCGAGACCCGCTCCATCGGAAAGGGCCTGCTCATCTACCTGGGCATAGGCAAGACGGACTCGGATGAAACGGCTGCGAAGCTTGCTGAGAAGATAGTGAATCTAAGGATTTTCCATAACTCCGCCAACAAGTTCGACAGGTCCCTTCTGGATGAGCAAGGATCGGCCTTGGTCATATCCCAATTCACTCTTTTCGCCAGCACAAAAGGCGGCCGCCGGCCTGATTTCACTTCAGCCGCCCCCCCGGACCAGGCCCGCCCCCTCTGCGGCCGCTTCGCCGAACTCCTGTCCGGCCGCGGCCTGACCGTGGCCAGCGGCGAGTTCGGCGCCCACATGGAGATCGACTCGGTCAATGACGGGCCGGTCACCATCTGGCTCGACTCGGACCTCCTCTGAGCCCCGTCGGAGCCTGGGTCCTCCCCCTACCCTAATGGCCTATTTTCACCATTGACCGCAGACAATGAGGTGAATCAACAAGCCCGCTTGATGGCAGTCATCCCCAGGGAGCCCCCTTTCCCGGTATTATATTACCAGTAAGCACGAGGAAAGAAATGAAAAAGCACTTCTGGCTCATCCTGGCGGTCTTGTCGCTCCTGGGCATGCTCATCATGCCGGGCACAGCGCATTCCGCTCCGGTCACGGTCCCGACCGCCCTTCCCCATATCAGCTCATCCCGGCTCATCCTCCCTAATTACCCCATCCCGCAAGTGACCATCCGCCAGCCCCTGATTCAGCTGCCCATGCCGAAGCTGCAGCCCAGCCTCATCCCGGTCTCCCTGCCTTCCGTGGCCGCGGTCACGCCCATCGTCCTGGCCCCCGCCGTCATGTCCGAAGCCCCGGCCGTGGCCGTCCCCGTGTCCGCGATCCCCTCCTCCCGCATCGAAGGGATCTCGGCCGGCCGGAAAGCCCGCAAGGGCGCGGGCGGCATCCTGTCCCGCCTGGGCAACGAGAAGGGCGAGCGCAAGCTGGCCGCCCTTTTCGACGGCGCCCAGCAGAAGGAAGAGCCCGCCGCCGTGCCGGTGGGTCCGACGCAGGGCGCGCCGGCCGATTCCTACGAGGACAACAGCCTGACCCTGCCGGAGTCGGACCTGGCCGAAGAGATCGGCCTCGGCTACTAAGCCGCCCGCCGGTTCAGCGGCGCGGGGACTCGGAGGGCGGCAGGGTCGCCTCCTGGAGTTCCGGAGCCTTCCGGAGGTGCCAGAACGCCGCGGCCAGCAGAGCGGCGCCGCCCGTGAAGAACGCCAGGGCGCAGACATTGATGGCCGGAGAATGCTGGAACCCGCCCGAGTAGCAGCCCACGCCGACCGCGATGAGTGTGTGCATGATGTCCCCTCGTGCTGCCGTTCTGCCGATAATATAACCGGGCGGCGTCACGGATTTGTTGCGTCCCGCCAGGGCGCTATTATTAGGGATACTAATCATTGGCAAGAGCCTCCCAAATTCATAAAATAGGACTATCATGAAAAAAGACCAATTCGACGCGATCGACGGGAACGAAGCGGCCGCCCGGGTGGCATACGCCCTGAGCGAGATCATCGCCATCTACCCCATCACCCCCTCCTCCAACATGGGCGAGGCCTGCGACGCCTGGGCCGCCGCCCGCAAGCCCAACATGTTCGGCGTGGTGCCGAGCGTGGTCGAGATGCAGAGCGAGGCCGGCGCGGCCGGCGCCCTGCACGGCGCGGTCTCCACGGGCGCCCTGGCCACGACCTTCACCTCCAGCCAGGGCCTGCTGCTCATGATCCCGGTCATGTTCAAGGTCGGCGGCGAGCTGGCCCCCGTGGTCTTCCACGTGGCGGCGCGCACCGTGGCCACCCACGCCCTGTCCATCTTCGGCGACCACTCCGACGTCATGGCCGTGCGCGGCGCCGGCCTGGCCCTGCTGGCCTCCGGCAACGTGCAGGAAGTCACCGACCTGGGCGCCATCGCCCACACCGCCACTTTGGAGTCCCGGCTGCCCTTCGTGCACTTCTTCGACGGCTTCCGGACCTCGCACGAGATCCTCAAGATCCGCACCCTCTCCCCGGAACAGCTGCGCCGGCTCGTGGACCAGAAGCACATCGACGAGCACCGCAGCCGCGCCCTGTCCCCGGACCGCCCCACGCTCAAGGGCACGGCCCAGAACCCCGACGTCTTCTTCCAGGCCCGGGAAGCCTCCAACCCCTGGTACCTGGCCGCCCCGGACAGGATCCAGGCGGTCATGGACCGCTTCGCCAAGATCACCGGCCGCGGCTACAAACTCTTCGACTACGTCGGCCACCCCCAGGCGGAGAAGGTCGTCGTGATGATGGGCTCGGGCGTCGGCGCCACCGAGGAGGCCGCGGAGGCCATCAACGCCAAAGGCGGCAAGGTCGGCCTGGTCAAGGTCCGCCTCTACCGCCCGTTCGATCCCAAACGTTTCGTGGCGTCTTTACCCCCGACCGTCAAGCACATCGCGGTGCTGGACCGCACCAAGGAGCCGGGCTCCATGGAGCCTATGCACCTCGACGTCATCGGGGCCATGGAGGAAGCTTTCGCCAACGACTGGCCCCGCCCCGCGCAGCGCCCCCGCATCATCGGCGGCCGCTACGGCCTTTCCTCCAAGGAATACACCTCGGCCATGGCCAAGGCCGTGTTCGACGAACTCTCCCGGGAGAAGCCCAAGAACCACTTCGTAGTGGGCATCAAGGACGACGTCACCCACAACTCGCTCGACTACGACGCCGCCTGGTCCACCGAGTACCCCGAGACCCAGCGCGCGGTCTTCTACGGCCTGGGCGCGGACGGCACCGTGGGCGCCAACAAGAACTCCATCAAGCTCATCGCCGAGAACACGGACATGAACGCCCAGGGCTACTTCGTCTACGACTCGAAGAAGGCCGGCTCCATGACCATCTCGCACCTGCGCTTCGGGCCCAAGCCCATCCGGGCCTCCTGCCTGGTCTCCCAGGCCCAGTTCGTGGCCTGCCACCAGGAGCGGCTCATGCAGGGCGTGGACGTGCTCAAGCTGGCCGCTCCGGGCGCGACGTTCCTCCTGAACTGCCTGGAACCCAAGACCATCTGGGAGCGCCTGCCCGCCCACATCAAGAAGTCCGTCGTGGAGAAGAAGCTCAAGTTCTACGCCCTGGACGCCTACAGGGTGGCGCGCGAGGCGGGCCTGGGGCCCCGCATCAACACGGTGATGATGACCTGCTACTTCCACATCACCAAGCTCCTGCCCGGCTTCATGGACCTCATCAAGGGAGCCATCAAGAAGTCCTACTCCGCCAAGGGCGAGGCCGTGGTCGACAAGAACTGCAAGGCGGTCGACGACGCGGTCTCCGGCCTCATCGAGGTCAAGTACCCGACGGCCCCGGTCAAGGGCGGCGAGCTCAAGAGCATGGTCTCCGCCGACGCCCCGGAGTTCATCCGCAAGACCACGGCCGAGCTCATGGCCTACCGCGGCGACGACCTGCCGGTCAGCGCCTTCCCGGCCGACGGCACATTCCCCACCGGCACCACCAAGTGGGAGAAGCGCGCCATCGCCCAGCGGGCCCCGAAGTGGGACACCTCCCTGTGCATCCAGTGCTGCAAGTGCTCCCTGGTCTGCCCCCACGCCGCCATCCGCACCAAGGCCTACCCCGCGGCGCAGCTGGCCAAGGCCCCGCAGGGCTTCGTCAGCACCGACTACAAGGGCAAGGACTTCCCGGCCGGGACCAAGTTCACGGTCCAGCTCGCGCCCGAGGACTGCACGGGCTGCAACCTCTGCGCGGTCAACTGCCCCGGCAGGGACAAGACCGACCCGAACCGCAAAGCCCTGACCATGGTGCCGCTGGCGACCCTCATGGACAAGGAGAAGGAGAACTTCGAGTTCTTCCTGACCCTCCCCTACCCGGACCGCCGCAACGTGGCGGTGGCCACGGTCAAGGGCAGCCAGATGCTCGAGCCGCTCTTCGAGTTCTCCGGCGCCTGCGCGGGCTGCGGCGAGACGCCCTACGTCAAGCTCCTGACCCAGCTGCTCGGCGACCGTCTGGTCATCGGCAACGCCACGGGCTGCTCCTCCATCTACGGAGGCAACCTGCCCACCACGCCCTACAGCATGAACAAGGAAGGGCGCGGCCCGGCCTGGTCCAACTCGCTGTTCGAGGACAACGCGGAGTTCGGCATGGGCTTCCGCCTGGCCATGGACCAGCAGAAGGACTACGCCGAGAACCTGCTCAAGCGCTACGAGACCAAGGTCGGCAAGGACCTGGCGCAGGATATCCTGTCCGCCAAGCAGGACGACGAGGGCGGCATCGCTTCCCAGCGCGAGCGCATAGCCAGGCTCAAGGACAAGCTCAAGGGCATCGACGAGCTGCCGGCCAAGGACCTGCTCCAGCTCGCCGACGGCCTGGTGCGCAAGAGCGTCTGGGTGGTGGGCGGCGACGGCTGGGCCTACGAC
>JACRDS010000117.1 GCA_016212825.1 Elusimicrobiota bacterium
CACCATGGGCTGGTGGATCATGATGCGCGACTGCGGCAGGGCGAAGCGCTTGCCCTTGCTGCCCGCGGCCAGGATGACCGCGCCGAAGGACATGGCCATGCCCATGCAGATGGTGGTGATGGGCGCCTTGATGTACTGCATGGTGTCGTAGACGGCCAGCCCCGCGGTCACCATGCCGCCGGGGGAATTGATGTAGAGATTGATATCCTTGGTGTTGTCGTCGGACTCGAGGTAGAGGAGCTGGGCGATGAGCACGTTGGCCGAGTCCGTGGTGAACTCGCCCTCGTAGCCTCCCACGAAGATGATGCGGTCCTTGAGCAGGCGCGAGTAGATGTCGTAGCCGATGACCGAGCCCTGGTTGGCTCTCTCGATGACTTGGGGTATCAGGTTCATGGCGACATTCAACCTTATTTTCCCGCCTGCACTCAAGCCGCCGGAAATTTGGTATCCTCTCCGGGTCGGCCAGGTAGCTCAGTTGGTAGAGCACCGCTCTGAAAAAGCGGGTGTCGTCAGTTCGATCCTGACCCTGGCCACCATTTTCTCGCAAGACCCGCGTTCCCGTCCGAATGGCGACGGCCCTCGTCCTCGGCCTTTTCTTCCTCACCCTCGGCCTGACGGCGGCCGTGCGCCGGTCCGCCCCCCGGAGAGGAGACTCCCCGCCTTCCCCTCTCGCCGACGCAGCGCGTTGCGCCGCGCTCGCCTTGGTCGCCGCCGCCGCGGTCTCCTGGCCCGCGGCCCCGCTGACATCGCCCGTCCTGTACCAGGTCAGGGACCTGCTCCGCCTCGACGACAGCTACGCCCGCTACCAGGACTTGCTCTGCGCGGCGCCGCGCGCGGTCCAGGGCCTCCTGGGGCTGGCCCTGCTCCTCGGCTTGGGCGCGGCGACGGGCCTGCTCTTCACGGCAGGCTGCCCGCGCCGCTGGTGGGGCCCGGCGTGCGCGGCGGTCGCCGTCTGGGCCGGCCTCTACGGCTGCCTCCCCTTCCACCTCTCCGCGCCGGACTTCGACGACCTCTTCGTGGTGGACAAGCTGCTCTGCAGCGCGGCCGAGCATTGGAACAGCAACAAGCCGTTCTTCACCGCGTTCGACTATCTCTACCGCGTGGCGGACGTCGTCTTCCCGGACGACCGCTTCCTCCGGTTCCGCGTCAACGGCTGGGTCTTCGTCCTCTACGAGGTCAATCTGCTGCTGCTCCTGCGCCGCTTCCTGGGGCAGGCCGCGCGCCAGGCCTTCGGGCCAGGTGGAGCGGCTTTAGGGGCGGCTCTGGCCCTGGGCAGCCTGGGGGCCGTGCTGCTCTCCCACACCCTGGCCTACGAGCTCGCCGGCTCGACCTGCATCCTGGCCGCCTGCAACCTCATCGAACATCTGCGGACCGGCCGGCCGCCGCGGCCCTCGGCCCCGCTCCTGATCCTCGCGGCCTGCGGGCTGGGCTCCGCGCTCCAGTTCTTCTCGTACCCCCAGTACGCCGCGGCCTGGCCCGCGGTCTGCGTCCACGGCGCCCTGGCCCTCCATGGTCTCGCCGCCCCGCGGCGCCACAAGCTCCTGGCCTGGACGCTCGCCGCGGCCGCCGCGGCATATTTCCTGACCGCGCAAAAGGGCGCCGTCCTGAAGTCCCTGGACCCGTCCCTCTGGAGCCCCGGCGTCGCCGCCGGGCTCGGGCTCCTGCTCCTGGCCGTGCTCAGCACCGCGGCCTGGCTGGCCCGCTGCGGAACGGCCGCGATCATCCCCCGCCTGACGCTCCTTCTCTACGGGGTCGCCGCCCTGGCCCTGACCCTGCTGCCCAACCAGGGCCGCACGTCCCCCCAGGCCTCCTGGGTCTTCGCCGAGAACTATGCCCGCTACACCACCCTGAGCTACCCCTTCGTCGTCCTGTTCCTGGGCTGGCTGGCCTGCCGCCTGCGCCGCGCGGCCCGGACGCGCCTGTTCCCCGGCCTCCTGGCGGCCGCCGCCTTCTATCTCTGGAACGCCCCCTATCTCCGGGACTTCTACTTCTCGCCCCCGCACCCGGCCGGCATCGACGCCGCCGGGGTCTTCCAGCGGAACATGAGGCCCCTGCTCGCCCTGGACCAGGCCTTGCGGGACGCCGGCGACGTCCCCCTCCTCTATCTGCCCATCCCCAGGGACCACAGCGACCTCTACCTGCTCCGCGCGGCGAGGCCGCGGGCCGCCGCGGTGAGCGTGTGCGCGCCGGGTTGGCGGCCGGGCGCCGCGGGCCTGCTGGCGCTGTCCCGCAACACGCTCTTCGTGTCCGGGGAATTCAGTCCGCAGCCGCCCCTGCGGTCCTACCGCGGTCTGGAGGACAAAGGCTGGGAGCTGCAGCTGTTCGACACCCGGGACATCACCCCCGAGGCAGTCTCCTCCTGGTGCCGGGACCTGCGGGCCGCCTGCGAACGCCGGGGAGGCTGCTCCATCCATCCCGAAGAGCTGGCGCCTAGCCCCTGAGGGGCGCGGCGCGATAGAAGCCGCGCCGGTAGAGCCAGCCGACATGGACGGCCCCGGCGAAGCCCGCCACGGCATCCCCCAGCGTGACCTTCGAAGCCCCGCCCCGGCGCGCGCCGTAGACGGGCGGGAGCTCCACGACCCGGAGGCCGGCGGAGAGCCAGACCGCCAGCATCTCCGCGAGGTAGACCGGGCCCTCGTAGCGCGGAGGCACGCGCAGGAGGAGTTCCGCCGCGGCGCGGCTGTAGAACCGGTAGCTGTTGCTGAAATCGCGCACCGCGGAGCCCATGAGCAGGCGCAGCAGCCCGCTGTAGAGCCGGCTGCCCAGGCGCCGCAGCAGGGGGCGGCCCGCCACGCGGGAGCCCGCGACGTACTTCGAGGCGATGGCCACGTCCGCCCCGCCGGCGTCCACCTGGCGGATGCCCGCGGCCAGCTCCCCGGGGTCGTTGGCCCCGTCCGCGTCGAGGTCCACGAAGACGCGATGCCCGGTGTGGGACAACAGCCACTCCAGGCCGGCCCGCGAGGCGCCGCCCCGCCGGCAGCCCGGGCCGCCGCGCGGGCGCTGCAGCAGGACGATGCGGGGGTCGCGCTCGGCGGCCGCGCGCACGAGCTCCGCGGTGCCGTCCGTGCTCCCATCGTCGACGAGGCACACCGTGTAGCGCGCCCCCTCCAGGGCCGCGGCGATCTCCCCCAGCAGCGGCCCCAGGCTGTCGCGCTCGTCGAGGACGGGGACGCAGAGCCCCGCGTCCGGCGTCCAGGAGCTCATGCCCCGATCCGGATCAGCTCGACGCCGTCGCGGACGGCGACATATCTCCAGGGATCGAGGACCACGGAACCCCGCTCAAAAGGGAAGTCCCGGAAATCCGGGTGCCTGGTGGCGATGAAGTAGCACAGCGGCCGCCCACGGGGCAGAGCCGCGGGGTCGTCCAGATAAGGGTCCCAGGAGAACGGCCGGCGCCCGCGCTCCTCCAGGATGTTCTCCAGCAGTAGGGCCGGGCTGCCGATGAGCAGGTTGCTCTCCGCCTTGAAGGACCGGCCCAGGATGCAGACCTCGCGCCCCGCGGCGTGCCGCGCGACGAGGTCCGCCAGCCATTCCGTGGACTTCTCGCGTTGGAGCATGACGGCCTCGAACCAGTCGAAGGAGGCCCCCAGACGCCGCGAGAGATGGCTCAGGGCGATGTTGTCTCGGGGGTGGCAGCCGCCGCCGTCCCCCATCCCGCCGCCGAGATACTTCCCGGAGACGATCCGGTCGCGCCCCAGCCTCAGGGCCCCGAGGACCGCGTCGACATCGGTGCCCGGGAGGCGGTGGCAGAGCTCCATCACCGTGTTGGCGAAGGCGATCTTGGTGGAGATGAAGGTGTTGTAGACGACCTTGATGAGCTCGGCGTTCTCCATGGTCGTCCGGTAGAACGGGGCGCCGTGGATGGTCCGGTAGAACCGCTCGGCCGCGTCCGCCGCCGACTGGTCGGAGCAGCCGAAGAGGACGAACTCCGGCGCGAGGAAGTCGGCGACCGCCGTGCCCATGGCGACGAAGAAGGGGTTGTAGCAGAGCCGGCTGCGCCCGCCCAGGAGCGGCTGGATCTCCCGCCGGAGCGTCCCCGGCAGGACCGTGGAGACGAGTACGACCGTGCGGTCGCTGCCGCAGCGCTCGATCTCTCCGGAAAGCTCGGACATCCCGGCCCGGAGGAAGGAATAGTCGAAATCCCGCCTTTCTTGAGGCAGCCGCGTCACTCCCTCGAACCGCTCCTCATGCGGGGTCTGGATGGTGACGAAGACGAGTTCGCTGGAGTTCACGACCTCGCGCAGGGGCAGGAGTTCGATGCGGCTGCGCTCGAGCAGCTCCTGGGCCCCGGCCTCGCGGTAGGGGAGCCGTCGGTCCCGGAGCGTCCGGCGGACCGACTCGGCCGGGTCGCACCCGACGACGCGGTGCCCCCGGGACTCGACGGCCAGGGCCGTGGGCAGGCCGAGCTTGCCCAGTCCGACGAAACCGATGTTCATGGCCGCGGGAACCTGGAGGCCATTCTACAAAAACTTTGAAGCCGCGGCCCCCGGCCGGGAGGCCGGGGGCCGGAGCGGGGAGAGGTCGGCGCGGTCAGCGGACCAGCAGGCTGGCGTCGATCATGCCGCTGCCCTGCTGCTCGGGGGTCAGCCCCGGCAGCTTCTTGGCCGCCTTCTTGAGCTGCGCGAAGACCCCGTCCGGGCCGTCGAGGCCCACCCAGCCCTGCGCCACCGCCAGGGCCGCCAGGCCGGTCACGTGCGGGGCCGCCATGGAGGTGCCGTTGAAGTTGGCAAAGCCGCCGTCCATGGCCGAGGAGACGATGCTCACGCCCGGGGCGACGAAATCGACCTCGGGCCCGCGGCTGGAGAACTCGGCGAGCTTGTCGTTGGAGTCGCTGGCCGAGACCGCGATGGTCTCCGGATAGGCGGCCGGGTAGCCCACGGAGCCGCCGGAGTTGCCCGCCGCCGCCACCACGACCACGCCCATGGCCTTGGCGTAGCGCAGGGCCCGCTCCAGGGTCGGACTGGGCAGGGAGGAGCCCAGACTCATGTTGGCCACCTGGATGTGGTTGTTGGCGCACCAGATGATGCCGTCGACGATGCCGGAGATGGAGCCGCTGCCGTCCGCGTCGAGCACGCGCACCGCGTAGAGCCGGGCCTTGGGCGCCACGCCCACCACGCCCCGGCCGTCCTTGATGGCGGCGATGGTGCCGGAGACATGGGTGCCGTGGCCGTTCTGGTCCTGGTAGTTCGCCTTGAGCTCGGTCTTGGTGAAGGCGTCGTAGCCGCCGTCCACCTTGCCCTTGAGGTCCGGGTGCTCGGTGTAGATGCCGGTGTCGACCACGGCCACGCGCACCTTGGCGCCCTGGGTGTAGTCCCAGGCGGCCGGGGCCCTCACGCGCTCGATGCCCCAGGTGATCTCGGGGCGCAAGGCGGCCACGGTCATGGCGGAGTTGGAGGTGAGGTTGAGCTTGGGCAGGCCGCCCAGGACCGTCTCCATGGACGGGAAGGCCGTGCCCTGGAAGGAGGGTGTCGCCTCGATCCACTTGGTGGTGAAATCCTCTTCCACATCGAGGACGTCGCCTGCGGCCGCGCTGGGGATCAGGCTCATCACGTCGCGCTTGGCCGCGGCGGGGGAGCTCTTCTTGAGTTTGGCCGCGACGGAGGCGGGGACCTCGGCGACCAGGGCGACGAACTCGTTGCTGGAGTTGCCGTTGGAGGCGATCTTAAAGGAAGCCTTGCTGCCCAGGGCCTGCAGCACCTTGAGGTGCGTGTCGGACGAGGACTTGGCCTTCATGGTGATGATGATCTTCTTGCTGGGCTCGGCCGCCGCGGCCGGGCCGCCCGAAGAGACGAGAGTAAAGAGAGCGGCGAGAGCGGTGGTCATGATCTTCATGTTGCTGTCCCCCTTCCCGGTCTGCGTCACGAGCTTGCTCATGCCCTCATGTTAGGCCAAAGACCCAAATCGCACCTGGGTCCGTGGGCCCAGAGCCGACTGGGTCCAAAGGCCTACATGGTAGGTCCTTGGGCCCGGCTCGCGCCTGGGTCCTAAAGGGAGGTCATTCTCATCGGAGAAAAGTTAAAGCGCGGCAAAAGCACAAAAAAAGAGCGCGGGGAGGATATCCTCCCCGCGCCCGGGCCGCGCTCAGCGCGCGAGCGCCGCCGCGTCGATCATGCCGGAGCCTTCCTCCGTCGGCTTGAGCCCGATGGACTTCGCGGAGCGCTTGAGCGCGGCGCGCACGCCGTCGAGTCCGCGGGCGCCGCGAGACACCGCCAGCGCGGCCAAGCCGGCCACGTGCGGGGTCGCCATGGAGGTGCCGTTGTAGGAGTCGTAGCCGCCGCCGGGCACCGAGGACTTGACGTTGACGCCCGGGGCGATGAACTCCACGCGCGGGCCGCGGCTGGAGAAATCGGCGATCTTGTCGTTGACGTCGCTGGCCGAGACCGCGATGGTGTCCGGGTAGCCCGCGGGATAGCCCACGGAGCCGCCGCTGTTGCCCGCCGCCGCGATGATGGCGACGCCCTTGGAGGCCGCGTACTTCACGGCCAGGCGCATGAAGACCGTGCCCATGGGGGCGCCCAGGCTCATGTTGGCGACCTGCATGTCGTTCTTGGCGCACCAGAGGATGCCCTTGATGATGCCCACCAGGCCGCCCGAACCGTCCGCGTCGAGGACCTTCACCGCGTAGAGCCGCGCCTTGGGCGCCACTCCCGCCACGCCCTTGCCGTCCAGAGCGCCCGCGATGGTGCCGGAGACGTGGGTGCCGTGGCTGTTGTCGTCCATGCAGGACTTCTTGGAGTCCATGGCGTTGTAGCAGCCCGCGTAGTTGGCCTTGAGGTCCGGATGGCTGGAGTCGATGCCCGTGTCCACCACCGCCACGCGCACGCCCGCGCCCTGGGTCTTGGCCCAGGCGGCCGGCGCGTTGACGCGCTGGATGCCCCAAGGCAGCTCCCCGGCGTCGACGCCCGGCGGCAGGGCCGGCGGGGTCCAAGCCGCGCGCCTGAAGGGTATGAGCGTTTCCTTTATAGAGGCCCAGGAAGGCAGGGGCGTGTTCTGGAAGGAGACCGGCTCAGTGACGAGCCAGTTCGTGACGAAATCCTCCTCCACGAGGGCCACGGGACGCTGGGCCAGGGCCTGAGCCTCGAAGGACTGGATGTTGAAGCGTTCCTCAGGGACCTCGGCCACCACGGCGTCGAGCTCGGGCAGGGCGTCGACCTGGGAGACGCCCAGGGCCTTGACCGCCTCGCCGCGCGCCGACATGTCGCTGCCCGGCTTGAAGCCGATGATGTAGCGCTTGATGCCGGAGGCGGCCAGCGCCGGAGAGGCGGACAAGAGAGTGAGGCAAAGGGCTAGGATCGTTCTCATCATATCGTTCCTCCGCGAGACCGTCCGATTCTACCATAGATTAGGCCGCCGGTCCCAGACACGGCTGGGCCTTTGGACTCACCCCTTGCTGGGACGAAAGGCCCGGACGGTCTTGACGAAATAAACTCCGGGGTCTATACTCTTGGCGAGGACGCC
>JACRDS010000118.1 GCA_016212825.1 Elusimicrobiota bacterium
CACGAGCCCCTGACCGCCCAGACCTGCTACACCTGCCATAAGTCCCTGACCGGGCATTCCACCAAGCCGACGACCCACACTGCGGCGTGGGGCAACGTGGCGGGGGGCAACCAGCACTGCAGCTCCTGCCACGAGCCCTTGAGCGGGGAGAGCTGCTACGTCTGCCACAAGACCAACCCCAGCCATACTTCGGTCAAGCCGGCCGACCATGTGGCGGGCTGGGCCAGCCCGGGCTACACGCACTGCTCCGTCTGCCACGAGCCCCTGACCGCCCAGACCTGCTACACCTGCCATAAGTCCCTGACCGGGCACTCCACCAAGCCCGCGACGCACAATGCCCTATGGGGCAACGTGGCGGGAGGCAACCAGCACTGCAATTCCTGCCACGAGCCTTTGACTGGGGAGAGCTGCTACGTCTGCCACAAGACCGACTCCAGCCACTCTTCGGTCCGCCCTGCGGACCACGTCGGGGGCTGGGGCAGCCCGGTCAACAGCCACTGCAATTCCTGCCACGACCCGCTCAGCGGGACGACGTGCTACACCTGCCACAAGACCAATCCCAGCCACGCCTCGATGAAGCCGGCGGACCATACCGCGGCCTGGAACAGCCGGCCCTCCTACGGCCACTGCACCGCGTGCCACTTCCCGCTCAGCGGCGAGACCTGCTACACCTGCCACAAGAGCGCGCCCCACCTGACCACGCCCAACCTGGGGAGCTGGTGCATGAACTGCCACCCCAACACCTACCACAGCGGCGACGTGCACCCGGAGGTCTCGGGCTGCTCGACTTGCCACGCGGGCACGGCCTTCCACGCGCCCTAGCCCCGGCCGCGCCGGCGGGTTCAGAACCGGAAGTTGTTGTTCAGCTCGAAGCGCTGGATGGGGGAGCTGGAGGCGCTGGTCTGCACCAGGCTGGGCGAGAACGAGACGTCCATGCGCTTGCCGCGGCTCCACTTGAGGGTGGCGTAATACGTGCGGCTTTCCGACCTGAAGCCGCCCCACTCGGTGTTCTCGCGCGAGCGGTTGAAGCTGCTGCCGGCGGACAGGCGCAGGGAGCTCGAGAGCCCGTAGCCGGCGCCGACCGACAGCGAGCTCGTCCGGCGGCTGCCCTGCGTCTCGTAGGCGAGGGACAAGATCCCTTCCAGCCCTTTCACGAAGAGGTTGGGCGCCGCGGCGCTCAGATAGTAGTTCTGGCGGCGGGCGGGCATGGTCGTGTCGGTGCCGCCGCTGAGGCTCAACCCCAGCTTGAAATACTTGGAGACCCCGACCCCGTATTTCTGGAAGGGCTCCAGGACGGCCAGGGAGCGCTGGTAGGGGGAGAGTTCCTCCGAGGCCGGGTCGCCCACGTACATGTGCCGGTAATAGCGCGGCGTGACGGTCAGGCCCAGGCTCGGCACGTAGCAGAGCAGGCGCGCCGAGGCGCTCTTGGGGAGGCGGTTGAGGAAGCTGACGTTGCCGGTGAAGTCCAGGCCCAGCGGCAGGCGCCGGAACACGGTGGCCTGCTGGTCCCGGTCCGTCGCATAGCGGCCGTTGTGCTCGGCCAGGAGGAGGTCGAGCTGGACGTAGCCTTTGCGGCCGGAGCCGAGCTTGACCGCGGCGCCCCGGAACCCCGCCGCGGTCGGCGGGCCCATCCCGTCGGCCGGCTTGCCGCCGTAGGCGGAGAGCTTGAGCCAGCGCCAGTTCTGCCACTCCACGGCTCCGCCGTCGAAGTGCGCGGTCGTCTCGCCGGCGTAGTAATATTGGCGTCCCGCCTTGAGCGCGAAGCCCCCGGCCAGGTCGTTGAGGGACACGTTGGCCTGATAGGCGGTGAAGGCGTTGCGGCGCTCCGAGCCGAGGTCGCTCTTCTCGTAGTTGAAACGGTCGCGCACATCCACGGTGAAGCCCAGCTTGTCCCAGAACATGTTGCGCCCGTCCAGGGCCATGTAGGCCGCGGCCTGGTGGCTCTCCAGACCCGCGGTGCGGTCCTGCGCGTAGCGGAGCTTGGCGTTGCCGTGGACGTCCGGCTTCGCCCAGCCGCCGCCATGGGCGCCCGGGGCCAGGAACAATGACAGAAGAAGACCCAGCCGGCGCCAGGCCGGCGGGATCAGCTCTTGGGCTGAAGACGTCCGCTCACCTTTCAAAGTCATTCTCATTATATGGCGGCGGCCGGATGGGAAGAAGGGCCATTCGTCCTGAGCGGGGCTGGCTTTGGTCCTAGAAAATACAGGACTTTCGCCGGGGAAAAGCGGTCCGAGAGGCCCTATTGTGCTCTAATCGTCCGCAGTATAATCCCTATTGATGGGCGCATCGCGTCGATTCATAGCGTTTGCGGCAGCTGTTTCCCTGGTCCTGGGGTCCCCGGCCTCGGTCTGCATGGCGGGAGCCCTTGCCGTGCCCCAGCCGCAGGCCCGGGCTCTCGCGGCTCCTGCGGCCGTGGCCCTGGCCGCGCCGGACCAGGCTTGTCTGGCCGAGGCGGCGGGCAGCCCGGAGGCTTACGAAGCCTGCGTGCTGCGGCGCTCCAGCTCTACTCTCGCGGGACTGGGACCGGCTCGCGCGTCTGAAGGACCGGCCCCGCAGGCGGCCCTGCCCCTGCTTCCGCCTGCGGCCGTCCTGTCCGAGGCGGCAGGGGACCCGGCGCTCTGGGTTTCGTATGTCGACGGCGGCCGGCCGCGCCGCTCCGCGCAGGCGGACGCCGCGGCCGCGGTGGAGCCGTCCCGCAAGGCGCCGGCCCGCCTGCCTCGCGGCGCCAAGCGCGGGTCCGTGGCGGCGGCTGCCCCGGTCCTGCCGGTCGCGCCCAGTCATCATGCCGCGGCCATCGGCCCGGTCGCGCCGCAGGCGAGCCTCTCCAGCCGCGCCGCCGAGCTGTGGGAAGCGGTGGTCGCGTACTGCAAGGCGGCCTACCAGAAGCTCAGGGCCCTTATGTCAGGAGGCCGGGCCGAGCCGGCGCCTGAGCCTGCTCCGGCTCCGGTTCAGGACATCCAGCCGGCCCCGACGGTCCCGCCTCCCGCTGTGGTCAAGAAGCGCCGGCCCGCCGCGCCCGCCAAGAAGCGCCGCGCCGCCGAGCCGCCTCCGGCGAAGGCGGAGGAACAGCCTGCCGCGGAGCGGACCCCGGCGCCTGAGACCGCGGCTGAAGCCGCGGCGGAGCCGGAAAAGGTCTCCAGGCCGCCGGAGGAGTCCCGCCCGGAGGAGAAGGCCGCCGCGGCGCCGGAAGCCTCCCCTGAGCCCCGGAAAGAGACGGCTCCCCAGCCGCCCCCGCCGCCTCCCCAGAAGCCGCCGGAAGCTGACCTGGGCCCCGCGCCCGCCTTCGCGCCCGGGGATCTCGGCACCGGCGTGTACGACGTCCTGTCCTGGGGCTTCTGGGACGGCGACAGCAAGGCGGTCCTGGACATGGCGCGCAAGGAGGTGGCCGAGACGGCGCGCGAGTTCTCCCGGAACCTGTCCCCGGCCCTGGCCTCCGCCCTGAAGAGGCTCTTCCTGCAACTGGAGCACGGGACCGACACCGGCCTGGAGGCCAAGCTCCGCCTGGAGATCACTTTGCCGGACTGGGACCGCACGGGCCCGTCCTGCGCGCGTTACCTGCTCGCGGTGGATGAGGCCCGCAAGGCCATCGAGGGCGTGCTGGCGCGCTACTCCGGACTGTTCTACGACGCGGCCGGCATCGAGCTGGAAGCCCGGCTCCTGGACATCGCCCTCTCCTCCGGCGCGGGCTCCGTCCCCCTGGAGAAGCGCCGGGAGGCGCTCTCCCGGCAGCAGGCCAACCTGCAGGCCCAGATGCGGCGGGCCATCGGCCGGGAGAAGGATTTCTCCGGCATCGTGAGCGCCGAGGACGAGGCCTACCTCAAAGCCCTGGCCAAGCAGACCGGTCCGGGGTTCCTGGCCGACCCCCGCACCAAGCGCTGGCTCATGGAGCGCGTCGAGGCCGTGACGCAGGCCATCGAGTTCCAGGTGAAGCGCAAATCCGCCCTGGAGGCGCTCAAGATGGCGCTCCTGGCGGAGAAGGACCTGGACAAGGACCAGAAGGACGTGCTCGAGGATTTCCTGCGTCTGACCCGCGAGGGCGCCCCGGCGTCCAGCGCCATCGAGTCGGCCACGGACAGCGAGACCCTGCGTCAGGCCGTGAAGGAATCCCAGACCGAGTTCGCGGGCACGTCCGTGGCCGGCAGCCAGCTCCAGCTCGCACGGTCTCTGGAGCGCCTCGCGGTCCTGGGCGTCATCCCCAGCCTCAACGTGGGCGTCGAGGAGGGCCTGAAGGAAGGCTACGGCCTGGGCAAGCCCGGCATCGGCGTCCAGGTGCGCTGGGCCGTCACCTCGGCGCTGCGCCTGCTCTGGTCCAACGCCGACCTGCGGGTCCCGCAGCTGGAGGGCGAGATCGCCCAGCTCAACGTGGTCCAGGCCTCGCGGGACAAGGCCTACAATTTCGAGCGCGCGGCCTCGGCCATGAAGCGCTGGGCCGAGAAGGCGGCCCTGGACGGCGGCCTGCCCAGCGCCGAGGACATCGCGCTCTACGGCCGCGCCCGCCAGGTCTATTCCTATTCCCCCGACCTGGCCGCCACGCAGGCCCTGGCGGCCCAGGTCGACGTCTCCAGCGCGGCTGCGGTCAGCGACCTCAAGGGCCTCGTGCAGTTCACCCTGGAGAACTCGCCTTTGGCCCGCATCGCCAAGCTCCGGGTCGACCAGAGCGAGGCGGAGGTGGAGAACAGCGGCAAGCGCATCAAGGTGGAGGCCGGCTTCAGCGCCGGCACCGTGGTGCTCGACAGCCTGCTGCCCAGCCTGGTCGTCACTTTGGAGAACCTGGGGCGGCAGAAGGCCGCAGCTTTGGTCAAGCAGCTGGCCAGCTCACTGCAGGAGGCCAAGACCGTCTTCGAGCTGACCTACGCCATGCTGCACGACGCCAACGACTACCTTTTCGCCCTGCAGGCCCTGGAGGACGCCGAGCTCGCGGTGCGGGCCGCCTCGGCTGCGGGCGACAAGGCGGCCGTCCAGGCCGCGGAGACCCGCCGCATCGAGGCCGCCTACCGGGTGGGCCAGGTGGAAGCTGAGCTGCGCCGCCTCTTGGGGCCGGGCACCCCCCTGCCCTCGCGGCAGGCCCTGGCCGAGATGTTCTCGCGCGAGCGCGACCAGCTCTACTGGGGCAACCCGCTGTTCAAGAACTTCAACATGGACGCCACTCTCAACTACGCGGCGCAGCGCGTGTGCGAGGACCTGGTGGCGACCCAGCAGGCCCTGACCGCCGTGCCCGAGCTCAAGATCCACCTGAGCTCCATCTTCGCCATGCTCCTGGCCCCGGCCATGCCCTGGATGAGCGTGCTCATCATCTCGGACATCGCGCGCACGGCCCTGCCCCTGCTCAGCCGCCTGCTCTCCTCCATATTCCCGGGCAAGGCCGGGGCGGAGCGGGAGGCCCGCCTCTCCGAGGTCTACGGCCGGCTCTGGGAGAACCAGCGCTCCGCCCAGGCCCTGGGCGAGGAGTTCATGCGCCAGCGCGAGGAGCTCAAGACCATGGGCGCGGAGGTGACGGACTCCCCTCGCAGCGGCGAGGAGGCCCACCAGTTCAACCGCTGGCGCATCGCGGCTTTGGCCTACGACATCGCGCCCGGGGCCGAGGACTTCCTGGCCGACCGCGTCGTCTCTTTGGCGGAGGCGGGACGCCTCGAGGAGGCGGCCGCGCTGTGGCGCCTTTCCCACGCGGCGAGGAAGCTCGAGCCCTTCGGCAAGCCCTCCCGGGCCGGGGAGCTGCTGCGGCGCAAACTCGACGAGGACGCGGCCTTCAAGGAGAAGCTGGCCGAGAGGATCCTGGACGCCGACGACTGGTTCGAGGCCAAGCTGCTCCTGGACCCCTGGCTCAAGGACTTCGGGCTCGACTTTGGGCCCAAGCTCGGCGGCAAGCTCGTCAAGAAGATCGCGGTGAAACGCTATTTCAACTTCCTGAAGACCGGCAAGGCCGAGGCCGCGGAGGCCGAGCCCAAGGCGGCCGAAGAGCTGCAGGCCGCGGTGGACGACAAGGACTGGGCCAAGGCCTACGAGCTCTACAAGGCGCGGGCGGGCGCCCCGGCCGGCAAACCCGAGGCGGTCATGAAGGAGGAGGAACTCCAGGACCCCGCCAAGCAGAGGGCTCTGGCCAAGCGCATCATCGCCGTGGTGCGCTCCGGAGGCTATGACCGGGGGCAGGAGCTCCTGGCGGCCGCGGAAGCCAACTACGGAGCGGCGGGCCTGGATTTCGAGAAGCACTATCCCGGGCTGAAGTCCTGGGTCAAGGACTGGGTCGCCCGCGACGCCACGGCCGAGGCGGCCCGCCCCAGGCTCTCCTGGCGGCTGGAGTTGCCGGCCTGGCTGCACGAGGGCGTGCGGGGGCCGGCGGACGCGTCGCTCAAGCTCCAGGAGCCCCGGCGCTTCTTCCGGCTCATCCCGGAGTGGGACTTCTCCAGCGGCTGGAGCAGCGTCTCCGCCGGCGAGACCATGTTCGACCGCGAGCACGGCATCTCCGAGAACCTCACCGTCACCCGGGAGAACTACCAGGGCACGGAGCTCGAGCGCCGCTACTATTCCTTCTCCGGCCCCATGGGGCCCCTGGGCGACCTGCGCTTCAACACCTCCGGGTCCCTGTACTGGACGCGCGAGCGGCCTTGGAACCCCTTCTCCCCGATCACGGAGTCCTCTTCCCAGAAGCCCGACTTCGCCGCCTCCCTGGCGCTCACCCAGCGCGGCCTCCTGCCCGGCCACGACCTGACCGAGCGCTTCGTGCACCGCCTCCTCTCCGACGGAAGCCGCCGCGACGAGTACAGCCTGGGCGTCTCCGGCCTGAGCCACGGCAGCTACAACTTCGCCGACGTCACGCTCCTGCGCGACGACCCGGCCCAGGGCCAGCCCCGCGACCATTTCCGGACCTACGGCCGCCTCGGCTACGGCCGCGAGGACGACCCCTTCCACACCGCCCTGAAGTGGCAGGCCGACGACATGTACGGCTACCGGCAGGACTCGCCCTCCGGGGAGCTCAACCTCAGCGGCGGCTACCGGCCGTCCCTGTTCGACGGCAGGCAGACCGACCTGGTCTTCAGCGGCACCATGTACCGCAACCGCAGCCTGCTCACCGGCGGCCGCTACTACTCCGACACCTACACCAAGGATGCCTCCTCCCCCTTGCCCCTGGAGGGCGACGGGACCGCCCGGCCCGACGGCGCGGTCGGCTACGCCGGCCTGCGTCAGCTCCTGGTGGACGGCAAGTACGGCGGCATCGGCATGGGCTACGCGGTGCAGAGCGAGACCGGCGCGGCGCCCAAGCAGTACCGCACCGTCACCTATCTGGCGCCCGGCGGCCGCGGACAGGTCGACGTCATCAACAGCGACGACCCCTCCGTGGGGTCCCTGGCCGTGCAGGCCCAGGCCAACGCGGGCCCGGCCATGCTGCGCGTGGGGGTGGACGCCTCGAGCTACACCGCGGCCGTGGGCCTGCGCGACCCCTCGGGCGCCCTGAGCGCCACCGCCCGCCTCTCGGTGGGGGTGGAGGACACCAGCAGCCGGGCCTGGGGAGCGGCCCTCTCCACTTACGACTCCAGCTACCAGGCCCTGTGGGCCAACCACGGCCGCGACTTCGCCGTCAGCGTCAGCCAGGGCGACTGGTGGAACGGCAACGGCATCCAGTTCGACTTCCGCAAATCCTATACCGGCGCGGAACGGCTGCGCCTGAAGATGTCCTTGAGCTCCTTCACCGAGGCCTCGGACTGGACCAAGTTCGTCCCCTTCGCCCCGCTGGCCAAAGGGATCTATGAATCGGTCTCCAGCATCGTGGCCAAGCCCGAGGGCCTGGACAAGCCGAAGGTCGCGACCGACCTCGGCTCGGCCGTGAGCCGCGAGGACCTGGCGCGCAAAGCCGCGGACATACTCGAGAAGTCCGCCGGCCAGGCCCGCGGCGACGAGAACTCCCTGCGCGCGGCGGCCTTCATCAACGACGCGGCCAACGGGATGTCGGACGACTACAACAGCTTCCGCCAGCAGGCCAACACGGCCATCCCCTATTCCTGGAAGCCGGCCTTCCAGGAGTTCCTGACCGGTTTGGCCGAGCTCATCCCGCAGCTGCGCCAGGCCCAGAGCGGACTGCTCTGGGAGCGCTCCGACCGCCTGGAACATGCCTCCTTCGCCTGGACGCCCCGCATCGCGGACATGCTGGGAGACGTGCTGCAGAAGTACGAGGCCTACCGGGCCGCGTACCGCGAGCAGATCTGGGCCATCCCGGTCAGCGGCGGCGTGGACCGCCGCCCGGACCACATCGCGGCCTTCAACAAGCGATCGCAGTGGTTCGTGGACTACGTCGAGCTCATCAAGGCCGAGTTCCTCGAGATGGACCGCATCGGGAAGCTCTCCAAGGAAGACCTGCAGGCCCAACTGGCGGCCCTGCAGCGCCTGCGCGAGGGCACGCGCCTCGACGAGGCCGCGGTCCCGTCCCGGAAGGCCCTCGAGTTCCTCGGACCGGCCGAGTGGCTGCCCACCTCCACGGATGTACCCATCCGGGTGTTGGACAGCCGGATGAGCCGCCTGCTGGCGGAGAAACGGCGCCGGGACGCCGAGCAGGAACGCGAGGAGAAGCTGCGCCGCCGCGCGGCCCAGACCCAAGACCATAACACGGAGCAGACCCCTAAACCATGAACAGAACGACTTTGGCCTTCCTCCTTTCCAGCCTTTGCCTCAGCCTGGCGCGTCCCGCGGCCCCGGCCGCGCTCGACGAGCTCTCCGAGCTCGCCGGCCGGCTGGGCGTGCCCGACGCCCCGGAGGCGGGCTCCTGGCGGGGCCTGATCGCGGCCCTGCAGCAGGGCAAGCCCACCACCGACCTGTTCCTGGAGAGGCACGCGGCCGAGGCGGCGCGCTTTCAGGCCATGGCCGCGGTGCACCTGCCGGTCAAGCGCGGCTGGTGCTCCATCTGCCACGCCTCCGCCGAGGACCCTTCGGCCCTGCGCGCGGAGGGCAACGACATCTGCCTGCCCTGCCACAAGGTGTCTGCCGAGCCCGTGCGCAAGGCGCACCTGGGCATCGGCGTGTTCTCCGGCTCCTGCCTGACCTGCCACGACCCGCACGCCTCGGCCAAGCCCAAGGTCCTGCGCGAGAAGGGCCTGCACATGCCCTTCGAGGGGGGGATGTGCGACATGTGCCACCTGCCGGTCGGCGCGGACGGCAAGCCCAAGGTCAAGGACCCGCTCTCAAGCGCCTGCCAGGAGTGCCACTCCGAGGCGGCCGAGTGGCTCAAGAAGCGGGTGGTCCACGGCGCCTTCGCCATGGGCGATTGCACGCCCTGCCATAACCCCCATGCCAGCCCCCGGCCCAAGTTCCTGAACTCGGCGCCGCAGGAGTTCTGCCGCTCCTGCCACGGCATCCCGGACCGCGGCCACCCGGTCAAGCGTCACCTCTCCTTCAAGTCCGGGACGGTCAAGCAGGGGTCGCTGCCGGCCTCCTTCGACTGCGTCTCCTGCCACGTGCCGCACGGCGGGGATTGGCCCAAGCTGCGCAAGGCTCCGGCCAAGGAGCTCTGCCTCAACTGCCACAAGATGTAATGGTGTCAGGCTTTCACGAACTTCACGGAATGACGGAATGGTGCCTGGTTTTCACGATTTTACGATTCTCGGGGGAATGAGTATTGTGTCCCCGAATTCTACTGGACAAGCTTGAGGATGGTCTTGGACTCGGCTTCGAGGCCCTCGGCGTCCCGGCGCGCCTGCGCCACGTCGTCCTCGAAGTCAGCGGTCTCGGGCGAGTAGCCCCGCTGGGCCCGGATCTCGGACAGGAAGGTCTCCAGGCGGCGGCATTCCGCGGCCAGGTCACGGGCGTTGTCGTGGAGGCGCTTGGCCGGTCCGGCCAGGGACTTGTCCGGGGGCGCGGAGAGGGCGAGGTCGCGGGCGTCGTCCCGGACGCCCCCGATCCTGCGGGCGAGCGTGGACATGCGCCACTCCACGTCGTCGAGCCGGCGCCAGTCGTTGCCCAGTTCCAAGACCTCGCCGGAGAGCCGGGCGACCGTCGCCGCCAGGCCGCGGATGTCCCGCGCCCAGGGGCGCTCGCGCGAGGCGCGGACGTCCTGGGCGATTGTGGCGACCTGCTTCTCGAAGTCGCTCTTCGGCGCGGCGGCCGGCGGCGCCGGGACCGCGGGGACGGAGCCCGCCGGGATGGCGCTGGCGGGCAGGGAGAGCTCGCCGCCGGTCTTGGCGAGGAGATAGGTGGTGGCGCCGGCCAGCATCAGCGCCAGCGCCGTCAAGAACCTGATGAAGTGATGTCTCATCGCGAGAGCTCCCGCTCCAGCGCCGCGCGGTACTGCGCCAGGGCTTCGTCCTTGCGTCCGGCTTTCTCGTAGAGCTGTCCCAGATAGAAGCGCGCCCGGGGATCCGGGCTGGAGGCCACGGCCTTCTTGAGCCAGGTCTCGGCCTCCGCGGCGTCCCCCAGGAGTGACAGGGACTGCCCCATCAGGGTCGCGGCCTGCGGCGTGGGTTCGGCCAGGCAGGGCTCCAGCCGGGCCTTGGCGTCGGCGGCGCGGTTGAGTTTGAGCAGGGTTTCGGCCATGACCAGGCGCGCCGGGCAGGGCTGCCGCTCGGACGCGCCGCCCAGGGCGGCCAGGGCTTCATGGGCCCGGCCGTCCTTGAGCAGGAGCCGGGCCTGGTTGACCGCAGGGTCCTGGATCTCTCCGGGCTGCCCGTAGCGCGGCGCGGGCTTGGGCGCCGCCTTGATCCCGAGGACGCCGTTGAGAGCCGCTTCCAGTTCGTCCTCCAGGGCTTCGCTGTAGCCGCCCACCGCGGCCGCCACGCGGTGCTCCCGGTCCAGGACCACGGAGGTCGGCAGGATGAAGAGCCCGTAGCTGCCGTAGACGGCGCGCTGGCCGTCCTCCAGCAGGGGGAAGGCGGCGGGGCCGGGCGCGGCTGCGGCCGCGTCGGCGTCCTTGTGCCAGAGGCCCAGGAACACGACGCCTTTGGAGGAGAATCTCTTGTGCAGCCGGCCCCAGGCCGCCAGGGCCTGGTCCGAGAAGCCCTGGCCGGCGCGGAGGTAGCCCAGGACCACGGGCTTGCCGGCGTAGGCCGAGAGGCTCTGCGCGCGGCCCTGGCCGTCGCGGAGGGAGAAGGGCCGGGCCGGCTGGCCGAGCCCGACCTCGCGCAGGGGGTAGGCGACGCTCGAGCCCGAAGCCGGGGCGAGCCAGAGCAGGCCGCCCAGCAGGCCCCGCAGACCCCAACGCGCGTGCGGGCTCATGGCTTGGCCTTGGCCGGAGCGGCCGAGGCCTGGGCCCGGGCGTAGGTCTTGGGGTTGTGGCAGCCGACCACGCAGGTGCCGCCGATCTCGGTCTTCTTGAAGTCGATGGGCAGCTTCCAGGACCCGAAGGGGACGCTGGAGCGGATG
This sequence comes from Elusimicrobiota bacterium, assembly GCA_016212825.1. GTDB lineage: Bacteria > Elusimicrobiota > Elusimicrobia > UBA1565 > UBA9628 > UBA9628. The sequence continues at coordinate 11,341 of JACRDS010000118.1, forward strand.
TGCTTGGCCTGGGAGCTGGCATGGGCCTGGTGGCAGGCCTTGCAACTGCGTCCCTTCTCCGCGTGGACGTGGAGGTAGTGCAGGTTGCGGTCGCCGTCCCGGAAGTTGGTCAGGGCCCTGGTCCGGGACTCGCGGGCGATGTCGGTCTCATGGCAGTTGAAGCACAGGGCGTAGAGCCCGTCCTTGTAGGGGTTGTAGAACTCCGGCGGGAAGAAGGCCTTGAGGATGTTGGGGTTGGGGGCGCCGTGCGGGTCGTGGCAGCCCTGACACTGGTTCTGGGCCACGGGGCCGTGCAGGAAGGGGTTCTTGAGCTCTGCCTTCTTCTCCTCGTGGCAGCCCGCGCACAGGGTCTTCATGGGGGCTTTGAGGATGGCGGCCTGATCCGAGGTATGCGGCGTGTGGCAGCCGACGCAGCCCTTCTGCGCGATAGCCCCATGCGGGTACTTGGCGCCCTTGAGGTGCTTGGCGATGGCGCTGTGGCAGCCCAGGCAGAGCTCCTTCTTCGGATCGGCCTTGACCAGCATGGGCTTGGCCGCGCTATGCGGGTCGTGGCAGGAGGCGCAGCCGGTGGCGACCGGCTTGTGGACGTGCTTGCCGTTGAGCGCGGCGCGCATGCCCTCGTGGCAGTCCAGGCACAAGCCCGGCTGTTTCTGGGTGAGCAGATGCTCGTTGGCGCCGCCGTGCGGCTCGTGGCAGAGGGCGCAGGACTGCTTGACCGGCGGGTGGACTACCGCCCCTTTGCCGATCTGGTCGTGGCAGGTCCCGCAGGTCTGCGCCATGGTCTTGCCCTTGAGGAAGAACTTCTGGGGCGAGCCGTGCGGGTCGTGGCAGCCCGTGCAGCCGCCGGCGTCTATGGCGGCGTGCTTGACCTTGACGGCGTCGAACTTGGCGCGCATGGTGTCGTGGCAGGAGAAGCACAGCTCCGGCCCGCCGTCCTTGGCCAGGCCGAAGGTGTGGTGCTTGCCGGCCGCGGGCTTCTCGTTGACGTGGCAGACCGCGCACATCTTGACGCCCACGGGGCCGTGGGTGTGGGCCTGGCTGAAGACGGCGGGGTGGCAGGACTGGCAGTCCTTGGCCTTGGCCGGGGCCGCGGCGAGGCAGAGCGCGCCGGCCAAGAGCGCGTGGGAATATAGAACCGTCAGCATTCGAATATTATACCATGCCGGGGTCGGATGGCCTTGCGTCCGGAGAATTAGAGAATGGCGAGATCCATCACCATGCGCCTGCCCGCCCTCCTCTGGCTGGCCGTCGCAGCGGCGCTCCTTTGCCGGGCCGCGGAGCCGCCGGTGACGGAGACCGTCGCGCCGGAGCGCCTCCGTGATGTGGCCGTGGGGGAGTCCCTGGTCCACGGGCTGCAGGGCCTGGCCGACACCGGGCCGGGCGTCATCTCGTGGAGCATGCCGCTGCAGGGGGTGGTCTCCGACCTCGCCCTGAACCACGCTCCGGCCGCGCTCGGCCGCTGGCTCCCGCAACTGCTGTGGCTGGTCTGCCTCGGGCTCACTTTCGCCCTGGGGCAGGGCCTCCACTCGGGCCTCTGCGGCGGTCTCGCCGCCCTGGCCGCGGCACCCCTGCTGAGCCTGCGCTTCGGCTACGAGGCGGTCTACACCTTCCTGGTCCTGCTGACGGCGAACCTCATGGTGCGCGCGGCCGCGGAGCCGGCCCTCGGGTGGGACCTCATGCTGGGGGCGTCTCTGGGGCTCGGCCTCCTGGAGCGCTCGGCGCTCTTCCTCTTCGGCCCCCTGCTGGCGTGCTGGGAGACTTTCCGGAGGCCCGCGGTCTGGCGGCGCGCTGCGCTGGCCCTGGTCCTCGTCCCAATCGTCTTCATCCTTCCGTGGGTCGGGATGAACTGGCGGCTGCACCGCGAGCTCGTCCTGTTCGAGAGAGGGCGCGCGGGGAGCAACATCATTGCGGGCGTCCTGGGCGTCGAGCGGGCCCTCGAAGGCGACGTCCTGGGGCTCGCCGGGCCACAGCGCCCGCGCAGCGTCCTGGCGTGGGCCGCGCGCGAGGCGGCGGCGCATCCCGGGCGCTATCTGCGCGCCACGGCCGCGCGGCTCTGGGGCCTGCTCCTGCTGCAGCCCGGGCTGTTCGCGCTGGCCGGCCTGGCCGTCTGGCGGCGGCGTTCTCCTGGGCAGCAGCGGCTGGCCCTTCTGGCCGCGTACTTCCCGGCGGTGCACTGCCTCATGGCCGTCAAGCCTTCCTATCTCCTGCCTCTGTGGCCCATCCTCGCGGCGCTGGCCGCCAGCCTCCCGGCGGAACTCGCCTTGGGCGCCGCCGGCCCGCGCGAGCGCGCCTATTTCTCGCGGGCCGCGGTCCCGGCCGCCTTCTGGACTGCTCTCGCCTTGGGCACCTTCACCCTGCTGCGTGTCTGTCTGTATCCCCGGCCGGGCGCCGCCATCGACGCGGCTATATCGGAGAACCCGGGGGACGCCGGGCTCTGGACGCAGCGGGCGCTACTGAGCCTGGGCGAGGGGCGGCCCGAGGCGGCCCTTCCCGACCTCCGCCGGGCCCTCGCGCTGCGGCCTGACCGGGAGGCGCAGTTCCATGCCGCCTGGGCTCTGGCGGCTCGCGGCGGAGCTGGGGCCGACCTGGTCCTGCGGCTGCCTCCGCCGTCCGGCGGGCAGGACGGCCGCGGGGAGAACCAGCTGCGCATGCTCGTGCTGCTGCGGCGCGGCCGGCTCGAGGAGGCGGCTGCAGCCGCGGCGGAGGCCGGGAGGCTCTGGAGCCTGCCGTATTTGACCCAGGCGGGCGTCTCTGCGGCCGGCCAGGAACTGCAGGAGCGGCTTGCCCGCGATGACCGGAGCCTGCGCAATCAGGTCTGCGCGCTCATCGTCGGCTGGCCGCCGCGGGAGCGCTTCGCCTTGGCCGCCGATTGGGAGCTGGCCTTGCGCCGCGGCCCGGGGGAGCTCCGGGCCGATCCGCTCTGCGGCCGGGACCGGACCGCCGGCTGGTGGCGGGATGCGGCGGCGAGTGACGGGCCGGGGGCGCGCGCTCAGATTCTGCGCGCCCTGGCGCGGGAGCAGCGCCTGCATCCCGAGGCGGGGACGCTCCTGGAGTCGGCGCTGGCCCGTCAGCGCGCCGGGGACTATGGCGGGGCCCTGAGACTGCTGGAGCGCATGGCCGAAGCGCGCCCTCGGGAGGCTTCCGTTCTCAGCGCCCGGGGCGTCGTGCACGCCCTGCGGGGCGAGAGCGGCGAGGCGGTCAGGGACCTGCGTACGGCTATCAATCTGGACCGCTACCTGCTGGACGCCTACGTCTCCCTGGGGGCGGTCCACGAAGCGGCGGGGGACCGGGGTGCGGCCCGGCGCGTGTACGAGGACGCTCTCAGGCTCGACGCCCGGCTTGTCGATCCCGGCCTGCGCGGGCTCATCCTCGCCAAACGCGGGCGGAGGGGTCCCAGTGGCAGGGCCGCAAGAGTGCTAGAATATCCTCCCGAATGAAGCTCTTCAACACACTGTCCCGCTCCCTGGAGGAGTTCGTCCCCCTGGACCCGCCCCGCGTGGGCCTCTACACCTGCGGCCCCACGGTCTACAACTTCCAGCACGTGGGCAACTACCGCACCTACATCTTCGAGGACGTCCTGGTCCGCACCCTCAAGACGGCCGGCTATCAGGTCCGCCGGGTCATGAACATCACGGACGTGGGGCACCTGACCTCCGACTCGGACACGGGCGAGGACAAGCTGGAGCTCGGAGCCAAGCGCGAGGGCAAGACGGCCTGGGACATCGCGGCCTTCTACACCGAGGCTTTCCTCAAGGACATCGCTGCCCTCGACATCCTGCCTGCGGACGTGCTCTGCAAGGCCACGGACCACATCTCCGAGCAGGTCGCCATGGTCAAGAAGCTCGAGGCGAAAGGGCTCACCTACACCGTGGCCGACGGCGTCTACTTCGACACGGGGAAGTTCTCCCGATACGGCCGGCTCGACCCGGCGCGGCTGAAGGGCCAGAAGGCGGGCGCGCGCGTGGATGTCGTGGAGGGCAAGAAAGCGCCGGAAGACTTCGCCCTTTGGAAGCTCACCCCGGCCGGGCAGAAGCGCCACATGGAGTGGGACTCGCCGTGGGGCCGGGGCTTCCCGGGCTGGCACATCGAGTGCTCGGCCATGGCCATGAAGTACCTGGGCGAGACCTTCGACATCCACTGCGGAGGCATAGACCATGTGCCGATCCACCACACCAACGAGATCGCCCAGGCCGAGGGCGCCACGGGCAAGCCTTTCGTGCGCTTCTGGCTGCACGGCGAGTTCCTGCTCATGAACGCCGCCAAGATGGCCAAGTCCGCGGGCGGCTTCGTCACCTTGGCGGACCTCAAGGCCAAGGGCTTCGACCCGCTGGACTACCGCTGCCACTGCTACACTGCCCACTACCGCAAGCAGCTCGACTTCACCTGGGAGCTGCTCGACTCGGCCAAGACCGCGCGCCGCCGCCTGCGCGAGGCCGCGGCGGCCGTGAAGGGCGAGGCGCTCAAGCCGGCCTGCGCCGAGCACCAGAAGGCTTTCCGTTCGGCCGTGGAGGACGACCTGAACATGCCCGGCGCCTTGGCCGCGGTCTGGGACTGCCTGCGCAGCTCCGTTCCTCCCGGCTCCAAGAGGGCTTTCCTCGAAGGGGCGGAGAAGGTCCTGGCCCTGGGGCTGTTCAAAGAGGAGGCGCAGGCGCTCCTGTCTCCCGAGGAGCAAGACCTCCTGGACCGCCGAGCCGCCGCCCGTTCTGCGAAAGACTTCAAGCTTGCGGACCAGTTGCGAAAGGAGTTGGAGGGCCGCGGTATAATAATAGAAGACACCAAGCAGGGCCAGCGCTGGCGTAAAAAATAGCCATGTCCCGCCGTGAGCCTTCGACCGACGGCCAGTGGCTCTGGGGCTTCCACAGCGTGGAGGAGACCTTGCGCGGCAAGCCGCAAAGCGCCAAGGAGCTTCTGGTGGCCGAGGGCACCAAGGGCGTTGAAGGACTTGTGGACCTGGCCCGCAAGGCCGGGGTGCGCGTGCGCTTCGTGGACCGCCGCCAGCTCGAGCGGACCGTGGGCGATTCCCGCCACCAGGGCGTGGCCCTGCGTGCGGCTTTGCACGAGGGCGAGTCTCTGGCGGGTCTCTTGGAGCGTTTCCCTGCCGATTCCCGCAAGGGCCTGGTCATCGTGGCCCTGGACCAGATCCAGGACCCGCACAACCTGGGCGCCATCGCCCGCTCCGCTCTGAACCTGGGCGCCCAGGCGCTGATCCTGCCGGAGCGGCGCTCGGCCCCGGTCACGGCGGCGGTGGTGTCCGCCTCGGCGGGCGCCATCCAGAAGCTGCCTGTGGTGGACGTGGTGAACCTGGGCCAGGCCCTCGCGAAGCTGAAAGAAGAGGGCTTCTGGGTCTATGGCGCCGACGCGGGCGGCAAGCCGGCCTGGGGCGCGGTGTTCCACACGCCGGTGGTGCTGGGCATCGGCTCCGAGGGCTACGGGATGCGGCCTCTGACCGCGAGCCTCTGCGACGAGGTGGTGAGCATCCCGCAACCGGCCTCGGGCGTGGAGAGCCTCAACGCCTCCTGCGCCGCGAGCGTGCTCCTCTACGAGGTGGCGCGGCAGGTCCGGAAGGGATCATGAGCCACGGCCACGAGCACGCGCGCGAGCATGGCCACGGGCACTCCCACGGCCATCACGGGCACCAGCATCTCTCCGCGGTCGAGTCTTTGAGCTGGGCCCTGGGCATCACCGCGGTCTTCTTCCTGGTGGAGTTGGCGGGCGGCTGGTGGACGCACAGCCTGGCCTTGATCTCGGACGCCCTGCACATGGGCTTCGACATGACGGCCCTGGCTCTGGGGCTCTTCGCGGCGCGGGTGAGCCGCCGGCCGGCGGACCCGAAGCGCACCTTCGGTTATCAGCGCGTGGAGGTTCTGGCGGCTCTGATCAACGGCGTGGCCTTGATCCTCATCACGGGGGTGATCCTGCGCGAGGCCTACGCGAGGTTCTTCGCGCCGCAGGACATCAAGGCCAAGGAGATGCTGGTCATCGCGGTCGTCGGCCTGCTGAGCAACCTGGCCGCGGGCGCGGTGCTGCTGCGCTCGGGCCGCTCCAACATCAACCTGCGCGGCGCCTTCCTGCACGTGCTCGCCGACGCCCTGGGCTCGGTGGGCGCCATCGCGGCGGGCGTCATCATCCTCCAGACGGGCTGGCGGCAGGCGGACCCGCTGGTGAGCCTGCTCATCTGCGCGGGCATCGTGGTGACCTCCTACTGGCTGGTGCGTGATTCGGTCCATATCCTCTTGGAAAGCGCGCCGGCGCACCTGGAGCTCGAGGAGATCCGCGCGGCTCTGGGAGCGCTGCCGGGGGTGGTCTCGGTGCACGACCTGCATCTGTGGTCGGTGACGCGGGGCACGGAGTCCATGAGCGGGCACGTGGTGGTGGAGTCGGACCGGCACACGGCCGTGACCTTGCGCGCGGGGGCCAAGCTGCTCAAGGAGCGCTTCGCCATCACGCATGTGACCTTGCAGGTGGAGACGTCGGGGCACCCGGAGTGCGAGGACTCGATCCCGCCGTCCCGTGAGCCTGAATGAGGCGCTCTCCGGACGCGGCGCTGCTCCTGCTCAACGGGGACATCCCGGTGCCGGCCTTGGTGCGGCGCGTGGCGCGGCGCTGTTCCTTCATCGTCTGCGCGGACGGGGGGGCTCGGCACGCGGCGCGCCTGGGGCTGCGGCCGGCGGTGGTGGTGGGGGATATGGATTCTCTGCCGAAGCCTCTGCCGCGGTCCTGGCGGGGGACCTCGTTTGTCTGCGACTTCGACGAGGATTCCTCGGACTTCGAGAAGGCGCTGGATTTCTTGGCGGAGACGGGCTGCGAGCGGCTCTATGTGGCGGGCTTGCTGGGCGGCCGGCTGGACCATGCCTTGGTGAACCTGGCTGTGGCGGAGTCTTACGGTTCGCAGGCGTCTTTGGTCGTCGTGGACCGGGGCTTGGCCACGCTGATGGGGCCGGGCCGTCGCCGGTTCGCTTTGAAGAAGGGGGGACTGGTGTCCTTGCTGGCAGCCGGCAAGGGGGCGCGGGTAAGCGTCGCCGGCGTGCGTTATCCTTTGAAGCGGGCCTTGCTCAAGCCGGGCGGGCGGGGGCTGAGCAATGTGGCGGCCGGCGCGGTGTCATTGGCCGTGCATTCGGGGCGGGTCTGGGTGATGACGCCGGGAGGGTTTTCCTTCTAGCGGGCGCCTGACGGTCGTTGGTTATAGGCTCTTCGTTCTCCGTCAGCGCGCGGCCGCCGAAGCCGATGTTATGTGG
>JACRDS010000119.1 GCA_016212825.1 Elusimicrobiota bacterium
CCGATTGCCAGCCCCCTCGGGGTCTGACAATCGGTAAGCGCGAGGCGCGACAGCAGCGCCTAGCCGGCTGGACGGATCGAAGCGGGGTTATCTACAACTCAACTTACCGGGCGGACGGCTCCACGGCCGCGTAGCCGTACGGCGGCAGGGATCCCACCCAGCCCGTGTCCAGCCGCGGGTCGTGGAAATCCACGGCCACGCTCTGCCCCGTGGGGTTGGCCAGGACCAGAAGGCCCGGCTTCGCCGCGCCCGGGGGCAGCAGGGCGTAGCCCACCCAGGCCGGATCGCCCTGCGGGCGCAGGGCTTTGAGCACGGGGCTGCCCAGGCCGGAGCGCACCGCGGCCGCGGCGCGGAACGTCTCTTGATAGAAACGGGCGATCTCCGGGTCGGAGTTCCAGTCCACCTGCACCGGGACGTTGAACGGGATGGACTTCGGCTCCTGGCCGGCGCCTCCGCCCGCGTCGAAGCCGGCCTCCTGCGAGCCGTAGAAGAGCTGGCTGCCGGGCAGCAGCAGGGTCAGGAAGGACGCGCCGCGCAGCCAGGGGCCGAAGGCGCGCTGCGGGGAGGCCTCGTCGTGGTTGCCTATGAAGTCCAGCATGTCCGAGCCGCCCTTCTGCCACTGCAGATACTCCGCGCGTTCGATGGCGGCGCGGAGCCAGGCCGGACTGCGGCTCTGCAGGGCGTCGTACCAGCCCGCGTGCCCGCCCGGCCGGTCCATGTTGTTCTTGCCGTAGATGAGGTCGAAGCCGCAGGCCGAGAGCTCGTCCCAGTTGTCGTAGCCCTCGGCCATGAAGGCGGTCTCGGGGTAGGCGGCCCGGGTCTCGGTGATGAGCTGCTCCATGAACTCGCGCGGGGGCATGGACACGTCCCAGGTCCGGCCGAAGTTGTCGTTGAGGTCCAGGTAGGCCATGTCCACCCGGAAGCCGTCCAAGTCGAAGCGCTCGACCCAGGAGCGCACGATGCGCGACATCTCGCGCCGCAGGCCCTCCTGGGAGTAGTCCACCTGGGCCGTGTCGTTCCAGAACGAGACGCTGCCGAAGACGCTGAAGCCGCCGTGGCGGACCCAGAGCCCGGGGCCGGCGGCGAACCAGCCTTCGCCCGAGGGCTCCGTGCGCGCGTGCAGGAAGTATTCCGGATGGCCGGCCAGCAGCCTGGAATCCATCGACGTGTGGTTGGGCACGAAATCTACGATGACCTTCAGTCCCAGCGCGTGGGCCCGGGACACGAAGCCCTTGAAGTCCTCGGGCGTGCCCAGAGCCGGGTTGAGCGACTCGTGGTCCCGGATGGAATAGGGCGAGCCTCCGCCCGTGCCGGACTGGTTGCGCTCCCCTATGGGGAAGATGCCCATGACCCAGACCGCGTCGAAGCCCATGGACTGGATGTCCTCCAGGTCCGCGGCCCCGAAGTCCGCGAAGAAGGGCCGGCCGCTTCCCGCCGGCCGGCCCAGGGCGGCGCGGCGGCCGGCCAGGGTGTAGGCGCGGGGGAAGATCTCGTAGATGCGGGCCTGCCGGATCCAGCGGCTCTTGTCCGAGGCCGCCGCCTGCCTCTGCAGGATCCCCGTGTACTGACGGACGAAGGCCATGAGGGAATCGTACTTCGCCGCGTCCGAGCCGGGGCCGGCGAGGATGGCCTTGACGTTGCCGCGGGCTTCGGCCGCCCAGGGGATGGGGGAGAGAAGGTCGTCGAGGTAGCGGCCGTAGTCCTGCAGGTGGTGCCGGATGGAGTCGGCGCCGAAGGATGCGGCGGCCTTCTCTTCCCCGTAGACGAAGCCTTCCAGCCCCGCGGCGGGAGCGGTGTATTCCCCGCTCCCGCCGCGGAAGACGAAGGGCCCGACCATGGAGCCGTCGGGCTTCGGGGTCCCCAGGCTCAGCAGGGAGCGCAGCTGCCGCAGCCTCTGGGAGCTGGTGTCCTGCTTGGCGGGGATGACGTTGCGGGGCGCTCCGTCGTAGAAGTTGCGGAGGGCTCGGTCCATGGTATCGGGGTTCCTTGCGCTGCCGAGATTATCCAAAATAGCGCGGGCCTGGTCCAGGGACTGGGAGCGGGCCGGCGGTGAGGAAATCCGTCCCGCCGGTCCCTGCGGAACTTCCGATACCGCAGGGGCCGGCAGCGCAGCCGCGCAGAGCAGGGGAGCCAGCCAGAGGGTGGAGGTCCGCATGAGGGGCGGGAAGAGTATAGGCTGCAGGACCTATGCCGGCCAGGGGCCAAGGGCCCACTCTGTCCTGGGCCTAAGGGCCCGGAGATATCCGTCATGCCTTTGCCCAACGGTATTGTCTATAATCTGGATAGTGGAACCGCAGGAACAGTTCGTCCCCAAGTGGCTGGCCTGGGAGGTGACGGGCCGCTGCAACCTCGACTGCGTGCACTGCCGGGCCGGCGCTAATACGGCCGGCGCCGACTTCACCACGGTCGAGGCCAAGGCCTTCATCTCGGACATCGCCTCGTTCTGCAAGCCGGTCCTGGTCCTCTCCGGAGGCGAACCCCTGTTGCGGCCGGACCTCTTCGAGCTGGCGCGCTTCGGCACGGACCAGGGCCTCAAGATGGCCATGGCCACCAACGGGACTTTCGTGACGGACGAGGTCTGCGGCCGCATCAAGGACTCCGGCATCCGCATCGTCTCCCTCTCCCTCGACGGGGCCACGGCCGAGGTTCACGACGATTTCCGCCGGCAGAAGGGCGCCTTCGCCGGGACCATGAAGGCGGCCGAGGCCTTCCGCAAGGCGGGCATCGAGTTCATCATCAACTCCTCCTTCACCAAGCGCAACCAAGGTGACATCGCGGCGGTCTGCCGGCTGGCCAAGTCCATCGGGGCCAAGGCCTGGTACCTCTTCATGGTGGTGCCCGCGGGCCGCGGCGAGGACATCCTCAACGAGCTGATCGCGAAGGAGGATTACGAGAGGATCCTGGACTGGCATTACCAGGCCGAGAAGGACGAGACCGAGATGCTCATGCGCCCGACCTGCGCCCCGCACTACTACCGGGTCATCGCCCAGAAGTCCAAGGCCGGGGACAAGGGTTATAAGAGGCGCTCCCTGACCTTCTCCACGGGCGGGGCCAAGGGCTGCATCTGCGCCCAGAGCATCGCCTTCATCGACCACCTGGGCAACGTGCAGCCCTGCTCCTATTTCCCGCGCGTGGCCGGCAACGTGAAGGAGAAGTCCTTCCAGTCGATCTGGCACGGCTCCGAGCTCTTCAAGTCCCTGCGCGATTTCAAGAGCTACAAGGGCCGCTGCGGCTCCTGCGAGTACCTCAAGGTCTGCGGGGGCTGCCGGGCCCGGGCGGAGCTGATGTCCGGGGACCATCTGGCCGAGGAGCCGCTGTGCAGCTACGTCCCCCTGAGGATGAGATGAACGACCGATTCCTGAGGGCCTGCCGCAAGCAGCCGGTGGATACGGTCCCGGTCTGGATCATGCGCCAGGCCGGGCGCTACCTGCCCGAGTACATGGAGGTGCGCCGCCAGCACGACTTCCTCACGGTGTGCAAGACGCCGGAGCTGGCCGCTCAGGTGACTCTGCAGCCGGTGGACCGCCTGGGCGTCGACGCCGCCATCCTGTTCTCGGACATCCTCATCCCGGTCGAGGCCATGGGCGTGCCGCTCCAGTTCCTGGAGAAGAAGGGCCCGGTGCTGGGCCAGGGGGTCCGGGACCGCTCCGCGGTCGAAGCCCTGCGCGTGCCGGACCCGGTCCGGTCGCTGGGCTTCGTCCTCGACGCCATCCGGGTCCTGCGCAAGCGGCTGGCGGACAAGGTCCCGCTCATCGGCTTCTCGGGCCTGCCCTTCACCCTGGCGAGCTACATGGTGGAGGGGGGCAAATCGAAGGATTTCGCGGCCCTGCGCTCCCTCATGAAGGACGACCGGAAGGCATTCGCCTCGCTCATGGACAAGCTGACGGAGGCGACCATCGCCTACCTGGGCGCGCAGATCTCGGCCGGGGCCCAGGCCGTCCAGATATTCGACACCTGGGCCGGGATCCTGGAGCCGGCCGAATACCAGGCCAGGGTCTTTCCCTACACGTGCCGCGTGGCCGAGGCCGTGCGCGGCAAGGGCGTGCCGGTCATCCACTTCACGGAATCCTGCGCGAAGCTCCTGCCCGTGCTTAAGGACCTACCGGTGGACGTGCTCTCCATCGACTGGCGCGTGCCGCTGGACCAGGCGGCCGCGGCCGTGGGGCCGAAGTTCGTCCTGCAGGGCAACCTCGCCCCGGAGGCGCTCTTCAGACCGCGGGCGGAGCTGGAGGCCGCGGCGGGCGACATCCTCGCGCGCGGCCGCAAGGCGGGCGGGCACATATTCAACCTGGGACACGGCATCCTGCCCAAGACCGACCCCGAAGCGGCCGCGGCCCTGGTCGCGGCCGTGCACCGTCTGGGACGGAAGTGAGCGAGGCAGCGAAGGTCGGCGTCGTCCTGCTGAGCCTGGGCGAGCCCGAGTCGCTCGACGGGGTCCGACGCTATCTGCGCGAGCTGCTCTGCGACCCGGACCTCGTCCATTTCCCGGTCCCGGCCCTCCAGCCCCTCTTCGCCTGGGCCGTCTCCGTGTGCCGCTGCGGCCGGTTCCGCCGCCGCCTGGCCGCCATGGGCGGCGGCTCGCCCTTGGTGCGCCTGACCTATGAGCAGAAGTCGGCGCTCAAGGAGGCCTTGCAGGGCTCGGGGAGCCGTCATCTCTACGCGGCCATGCGCTACGGAGAGCCCTCGACCCGGGAGGCGGTCCGCCGCATGCGCGCCGACGGCGTCGCGAGGCTCGTGGCCCTTCCTCTGTATCCGCAGTACTGCGCCGCCACCACGGGCTCGAGCCTCAAAGCCCTGAAGGCCGCGATGCAGGAGGAGGGGCTGGACATCCCTGTCAAGGAAGTCCGCTCCTGGCCCGACCACCACGGCTACATCGCCGCCATGGCGGAGCAGGTCTTCCGCACCCTCTCCCGCGCTCCCGGGGGCAAGGCCCACCTCCTCTTCTGCGCCCACGGCGTGCCCGAGGACTTCATCAAGGCCGGCGACCCCTACCAAGGCGAGGTCGAGCGCACGGCCGCGGCCCTGCGCAAGATATTCCCGGACCTGCCTTGTAGCCTGGCCTATCAGAGCCGCACCGGCCGCGGAGCCTGGCTGGGGCCCGATGCCGAAGACGAAGTCCGGCGGCTGGCCCGCGCGGGGACCGCCGCGGTCATCGTGGCGCCCCTGAGCTTCGTCTGCGACAACTCCGAGACCCTCTACGACCTCGACATCGCCCTGCGCCGGGCCGCGGTGGAGGCGGGCATAAAGACCTTCCTGCGCGTGCCCGCGCTCAACGATTCCCCGGCCTTCATCGCGGCGCTCAAGGAGCTCGTGCTCGCGGCGGAGGCCTCATGAAGCGCGTCGCCGTCGTGGGTGCCGGCATCTCCGGCCTGGCCACGGCCCACTACCTGCGCCAGGGGCTCAAGGCCGCGGGCAAGTCCGCCGAGGTGGTCATCTTCGAGGCGCGTGGCTCGCCGGGCGGCACCATGCGCACGGCTCGGGAGCAGGGCTTCGCCATGGAGTGGGGACCCAACGGCTTTTTGACCAACAAGCCTTATGCCCTCGACCTGGTCCGGGAACTCGGCCTTTCGGCCCGGCTGCTGCGCTCCTCGGACCAAGCCCGCAGGCGCTACATCTTCTCCGGCGGTCGCCTGCACCGGCTCCCGGAGACGCCGGGGCAGTTCCTGGGCTCGGCGCTGCTCTCGGTCCCCGGCCGCCTGCGGGTGCTCTGCGAGCCCTTGATCGCGGCCCAGCTCCTGGAGGACGACGAGACCGTGGCCGAGTTCGCGCGCCGCCGGCTGGGCGAAGAGGCCATGGAGAAGCTCATCGAGCCCATGACCGCCGGCGTCTTCGCCGGGGACCCGGACGAGCTCTCCCTGGCCTCCTGCTTCCCGCGCATCCACGAGCTGGAGACCCGCTACGGCGGCCTGGTCAAGGCCATGGTGCGCCTGCGCCTGGAGAGGCTGCGCCGGGGAGCCCGGGCGGAGATGTCGGCCGCCCCCGGCGGGGTGCTCACCTCCTTCGACACCGGCGCGCAGGCCCTGGTGGAGGTCCTGGCCGCCCGCTGCGCCAAACAACTGCACCTGGCCGCCGAGGTGGAGGGTCTGGGGTACCGGCATTGGAAGTTCCAGCTCGCGGTGCGCGTGGCCGGGACGAGGACCCAATGCGAGGCCGACGCCGTGGTCCTGGCGGTCCCCGCCTACGCGGCGAGCCTCCTGGCGCGTCCGCTCGACGAAGTGCTCGCGGCCGAGCTGGGCCGCATCCCCTACGCGCCGGTGGCGGTGGCGGCCTTCGGCCTGGAGGCCTCTTCCCTGGGCCGGCCTCTAGACGGCTTCGGCTTCCTGGTCCCGCGGCGGGAGCAGCGCCGCATCCTGGGCGCCCTGTGGGATTCCAGCGTGTTCCCGGGGCGGGCCCCGCAGGGCAAGGCCCTCATCCGCGTCATGGTGGGGGGCGCCCGCCAGCCCGAGCTGGCCAGGCTGCCCGCAGACGAGCTCTTGGCCCTGGCGCGCGAGGAGCTGCGTTCCATCATGGGCATGCCGGTGCGGTCGGTCCTGGAGCGCGTCTTCTTCCATGAGCGCGGCATCCCGCAGTACCTGCGCGGGCACGGCAAGGTCCTGGAGAAGACCCAGGCCCGCTTGGCGGACCTGCCCGGCCTCTTCCTCAACAGCAACGCCTACCGGGGGGTCTCCCTCAATGACTGCATCCTGCAGTCGCAGCTGACCGCGGAAAAGGTCCTGAAGGGCCTGTAATCAGCCCTGGCGGCAGACGGCCAGCAGCTGGAGGAGGGTCTCCTCCAGGCGGCGCGAGGTGATCATCGAGAAGCGCTTGTGGAACTCGTAGCCCAGCGCCGGGTCGCGGTCGAACTTGGCGCGGATGCACTTGGCGTCGAAGGACAGGGCCAAAGTCGTCTTCACGGCGCGGGCGGCCAGGTGCCAGCGGTAGGGGGGGATGAGCCAGGACCAGCCCAGGACCTCGTCGGGCCCCAAAGACTGCACGATGACGTTGCGCGGCGCGGTGGGCAGTTCCACCGCCACCTGGCCCTGCCGGATCAGGAAGAAGCGCTCGGCCAGCTCTCCCTCGCGGAAGATGTACTGGCTGGCCCGGAAGCGGGTGTTGGCCGCGCAGCCGGCCAGGATCTCCAGGTGGAGATCGGAGAGCCCCTTGAAGAACTCCTGCTTGGCCAGGACGGCCTTGAGGCTTCGTTTTTCCATGCCTTAAAGAAAGGGGCCGGCTCTCCTGCTGGAGACGGGATGCTCCTGGTACCCCGGGGCTCGAGCGTTGCTCGCTTCGGTCTCGCGAATCGGTGCTCGCGCCGCGCCGGCTAGATCCTGCCTTTCCTGCGTCAGCCTACTTGGCCGCCGGCTTGTGGCACTTCATGCACATGGTCGAGGCGAAGATCTTCTTCTTGTCGTCGCCGAAGGTCTTCTTCCCGTCATGGCAGGAGCCGCAGCCCTTGCCGGCCTTCATGTCCGCCATCTTCATGCCTTCTCCGCTGACCTTCTGCGCGAAGAGGGGCGTCTTGCCCTCGTGGCAGTCCTTGCAGGAGAAGGTCTTGGCGTGCGCGGCGTGGGGGAAGTTGACGACCGCCAGCTTGCCGACCTTCTCCAGCTTGATGAACTCGGGGGCCTTGACCTCGCCTTCCTTGGCGGGGGCGGCCGCGACGGCCTTCTTCTCTTCGGCCTTCGGGGCGTCGCCGGCGACGGCGAGCTTCGCCAGGAAGCAGCCCGCGGCCAGTACGGAGCACAGCACGAGGTAGGACATCTTGCGCATTTTGATTTCTCCCTTTGGATGATTTTGCATGAGGCTGATCTATTCTAGAACTTTGCGGACACCCCCAGCTCGCCCACGCTGGCCCGGCCGTTGTTGTTGTTGTCGAACTTGTCCACCCAGTC
>JACRDS010000120.1 GCA_016212825.1 Elusimicrobiota bacterium
CAGGACCACCACGGGCAGGCCGGACTCGGCGCAGCAGCGCAGCATCTCCGCGGCCGCGGCCAGGCTCCCCGCGGTCAGGTCGGCCAAAGCGCGGGCCCCCGCGGCCGCGGCGCCGGCCGCCGCGCCGAGGGCGGCGTTCTCGTCGGAGGCGGGGCAGGAGGACAGTCCGCCCCGGGCCGCCAGCCCCAGCAGCCAGGCCGCCGCGCCCCGGCCGCGTCCGGGCTCCGGCGCGAAGAAGCAGGTGCAGCCCGCGGCCAGGGCTCCCAGCCCCAGGGCCTCGGGGCCGCAGAGCAGCGGCAGGCGGCGGCCGGAACTGGCCAGGGAGAGCCTCGCGGAGCCGGCCTGCTGCGCGGCCGAGGCGAAGGCGCGGCGCGCGGCCTGTATCCGCGCCGCCGCGGACTCCGAGGGCTCGGCGCGCAGCCGGCGCTCCAAGGCCGCGTCGAGGGTCTCGAGGTCCAGGCCCGCCAGGGCGGCCAGGGCGCCGGCGGCCGCCTCCGGCTCAGGCCCGGGCAGGGCCAGGGCCGCGGCCCCGGACTGGAGCTTGAGCGGCCCGGGCAGCGACCGGCCGTCGTAGAGGACCCAGCGCCGGGCCGCCCCGGACCAGGCCGAAGTCTCCGCGTCCGCGGCCACGAGCACGTCGCAGCCGAAAGCGGCGTCCGGCCCGTCCGCGCCCCGGCCTGCACGACGCAGCGGATGCCCGCGTCGCCCTCCAAGGGTTCCGCCGCGCCGGAGACGCCGGCCCGGGCGCAGGCGGACAGGAAGAGCTCCGCAGCCTCGACCGGCCCGCCCATCCAGACCGTCATCCTCGGAGCCGCGGGCATCAGGGCCGCCTCCGCGGCGCCGGTGTCTTGTCGGCCATGCGCTGGAGCCGGGTTTCCATCTCCTCCGCGCAGAGGTCCGCGGCTTCCTCGCTCGACTCATGCAGGGCAAAGGCCGAGAGGAAGCCGAGCACCGCGAAGAGGCGCCGCCAGGTCGAGAAGCGCGCGTCGCTGCCCGCCTCCAGCCGCGAGATCGTGGCCTGGTCGATCCCGGAGCCTTCGGCCAACGCTCGCTGGGACATGCCGCGGTACTCGCGCGCGGCCCGCAATTGCGCCCCGGGCTTGGAGTCGAACCATCTGGCAGACGGGTTCCCGCGCAGGACGTCTTCAAAGATCCTCTCGTTCTTCATCGCCGGGGGCCCCGTGTCAATGTCAGGCAACCTGATGATAGAAAAGTCATGACCCGATGCCAAGGGGCTTGCGTGATGGCGTTATTGCCATCAGGCTGCCTTAAGCCTGCCGCGACCCCGGCCGCGGCGCCGCGGCTCAGTGCCGGTGGGGGATGCAGCGCCGGCCGTAGCGGGCCACGATGGCGGAGTGCATGCCGCCGCGCGTGGTGAACTCCCCCTCCAGCTCCGCCCACACGGGCTTGACGGCGTTGACCACGTCCTTGAGGATGCGGTTGACCGCGTTCTCGTAGAAGATGCCCATGTTCCGATAGCCCAGCAGGTAGTACTTGAAGGACTTGAGCTCGACGCACAGCCGCGCCGGCTCGTAGGCCAGGCGCAGGGTCCCGAAGTCCGGCAGCTTCGTCTTCGGGCAGACGGACGTGAACTCCGGATGCTCGATGCGGATCTCATAGCCCCGGTGCTGGTTGGGCCAGGTCTCGATGGGAGGCAGAGGCGCGTCCGCTCCCGACATAGCCAGTTCCGGCTGGTAGCCGTAGATCAGGGTCTTCTTCATATCTTCTTTCTCCTGAGGCGGAGGGAGTTGAGCGCCACCGAGACCGACGAGAACGCCATGGCCGCGCCCGCGTACTGGGGCTTGAGCAGGATGCCGAAGGCCGGGTAGAGCGCGCCGGCCGCGACCGGGATCAGGAGCAGGTTGTAGGCGAAGGACAGGACGAGGTTCTCCCAGATCACCTTGCGGATCTTCTGGCTCAGGCGGATGGCCAGGGCCAGGGTCTCCAGGTCCGGGTTGATGAGAGTGATGTCCGCGGCCTCGGTGGCGATGTCCGTGCCCGAGGCCAAAGAGATGCCGATGTCCGCCTCGCTGAGCGCCGGGGCGTCGTTGAAGCCCTCCCCCACCATGGCCACCCGTTTGCCCTCGGATTTGAGCCGGGCCACGGTCCCGAGCTTCTCCTCGGGCAGGACCTCCGCGAAGACCGTCTTGATCCCAACCTCCTCCGCGATGCGGTAGGAGGCCGCGTTGCGGTCCCCGGAGACCAGGTAGACCTGCAGGCCCATGGCCTTGAGCGCCGCCACCGCGGACTTGGCGGAGGGGCGCAGGGTGTCGGAGAGGACGAAGGCCCCCAGGAACCGGCCGTCGAGGACCACGCCGAGCACGGAGCCGGGGAACTCCATGAAGCGGGCGGCGTGCTCGTGCGGCACCGGCGTCCCGTTCTCCTTGAGCCAGGAGAGGCTGCCCACGCGCACGGTACGGCCGCCGCTGGTCACCAGGACCCCTCGGCCGGGGAAGGCCTCGAAGGAATCCACCTTGGCCGCGGCCACGCCCAGGGACTTGGCGTAGGAGGCCACGGCGGCGGCGAAGGGGTGCTCCGAGCGCTGCTCCGCGGCGAAGGCGTAGGAGAGCATCTCGTCGCGGGACCCCGCCAGGACCACGGTCTCCACCACGCGCGGACGGCCCTCGGTGAGGGTCCCGGTCTTGTCGAAGAGGACCACGTCCAGGCGGCTCACCGACTCCAGGACGTCGGCGTTGCGGATGAAGACGCCCATCTCCGCGGCGCGGCCGACCCCGGCCACGATGGCCAGCGGCGTCGCCAATCCGAGCGCGCAGGTGCAGGCGACCGCGAGGACCGAGACCATGGTAGTCAGGGCGAAGACCACGCGGGGCTCGGGCCCGTAGGACGACCAGAGCAGGGCGCAGGTCACGGCGGCGAGGATGACGCCCGGCACGAACCAGCCCGCCACCCGATCGACGAAGCGCTGGATGCGCGGCTTGGTGGCCTGGCTGACCCGGACCGCCTCCACGATGCGCGCCAGGGCCGACTCCGAGCCGGGCTTGGTCACCTGGACGTCCAGGGACCCGGTCTTGTTGATGGCGCCGCCCCAGACCCGGGAGCCGGGGGACTTCTCCACCGGCAGGCTCTCGCCCGTCAGCAGGGACTCGTCCACCGTGGACTGCCCGACGAGCACGGTCCCGTCGAGCCCGATCTGCTCCCCGGGGCGGACCTGGATCGTCTCCCCCACCTCGACCTCGGCGATGGGCACGGTCTCCGCCCCCCCGGCGCGCAGGACCCGGACGGTCTTGGGCGCGATGCGCATGAGCTTGGCCACGGCCTCGTTGGTCTTGCCCCGGGTCTTGGCCTCCAGCCAGCGCCCGAAGGTGACCATGGTCACCAGGCCCGCCACCGCGTCCCACTGCGGATGACGCGCGGCCGGGGGCAGGGTCTCCGGGAGGATGGTGACGTAGGCGCTGAGCAGGAACGCGGCCCAGGTGCTCAGGGAGACCAAAGTGTTCATGTCCGCGCTGCGCCGGCGCAGGCTGCGCACGAGGCCCTCGTGGAAGTGCCAGCCGCCCCAGACCTGCAGGGGCAGCGCGAGCAGGAGCTCGGTGTAGGGCGACAGGTCGATCCAGTCAGCCGCGAACAGGGGCAGGGCGAAGAGCAGGCTCCACTGCAGGCGCGTGATCAGGACGCTCTGCTCCCTCTGCTGGGCCAGCAGGCTGAGCTGCTCGGCCTGCACGCGGGACTCCGATTCGCCGAGCACGTCGTAGCCGGCCCGCTCGATGGCGCGGCGCAGCTCCCGGAGTCCGAACTTCCCGGGCACGGGCAGATAGCTGATGGCCACGGTGCGGGAGGGCAGGTCCACGCTCACGGAGCGCACGCCTTCCATCCCGCCGACCGCGGACTCCACCTTGGCGACGCAGGAGGCGCAGTGCATGCCGCGCACGGGCAGGACCACGCTGCGGGGCTTGCCTTCCATCACTGGGCCTTGACCCAGGCCGCGTAGAGGTCCGCCAGGTCCCGCCAGGTGGAGAATCCGTCGGCGACGGCCTTGTCCACCGAGGATCCCTGGCGCAGGGCCCCCAGGAACTGCCCGAAGCCGATGCGGCCGCCCCGCTCGATCATGAACCGGACCATGCTGTGGGCCTGCAGGTACCAGGCGCTGACGGTGCGCTCGCGTTCCGAAGCCGGGACCATGTGGATCACGTTGTCCAGGGGCAGGGGCACCCAGCCCTGCGGCCAGGCCGGCAGCGGCGGCGCCGCGCCCCCCGAGGAAGGCTGGCCGGCCTTGCTCTCCTCGTAGACCGCCAGCCCCTCGTTGATCCAGCGCAGCTCGATCTCGGAGCGCCCCATGTACTCGTAGAAGATGAGATGGGTCATCTCGTGGGAGATCACGGCCTCCAGGTGGGCGCCCTCGTAGGAGTAGATGGAATTGCCCACCGAGAGCCCGCTCGACCAGGCCGGCTGGCCGGTCTTCTTGTGGTACTCGTCGGCGCTCGCGTAGAGGACGATCTTGTAGAGCCCGCCCAGGGGGCGGAAGGAGGTCAGGCCCGTGTCGACCATGATGCGCTGGTAGGCCGCTTCCGCGAGGTCCGCGGCCTGCATGGCCTTGCCGCTGCCGTAGGCGCGCACCAGGAAGTGCAGGCTCCCCTGCTCGTTGGAGCCGGCGTCCAGGGGCGGGAAGAGCTCGCCGGTGATCTGCTGCGGCCGCGCCAGGTTGTCCACGTCCAGGGCGCCCGGGACCGCGAGGCAGGCCGCCAGCCCGGCGGCGGCGAGGAGCGGCGCGAGCCTGCGCATGGCACCAGTCTACCAAATTGCTAACATGAGGGCCCATGAGCGAGAGGCTGACGGTGCGCGCGCTGCGCATGGCCCCGGAAGGCCAGGCCGTGGCCAAGGCCGAGGGCTCGCCGCGCGTCGTCTTCGTGCCGGGCGGGGCGCCCGGCGACCTCCTCGAGGTCGAGGTCGTGGAGGCCAAGTCCAACTTCGCCCGCGCGCGCATCCTCCGGCTCCTGGAGGCCGGTCCGGACCGGGTCGAGCCGCCCTGCCCCCTGCACGCCGCGCCCGACCGGCCCGGCCCGGCCTGCGGCGGCTGCGACTGGCAGCACCTGCGCTACGAGGCCCAACTGGCGCACAAGGCCGGGCTCGTGCGCGACTGCCTGGAGCGCATCGGCAAGTTCCCGGACCCGCCCGTCCTGCCGACTTTGCCATCGCCCCAGCCGTGGGCCTACCGCAACAAGGTCATGGTGCCCTTCGGCGAGGCGGAGAGGGACCGGCTCGTGGCCGGCTTCTACGCCGCGGGCTCCCACCGCATCGTGGACCTCCCGGCCTGCCCGGTCCAGCCCGAGCTCTCCGTGCGCGTCGTGCTCGCGGCCAAGGCCCTGGCCCAGGAGTCGGGCTGGCGCGCCTACGACGAGCGCTCCGGCCGGGGCTGGCTGCGCCACCTCTTCGTGCGCACCAACAGCCAGGGCCAAGCCCTGGTCACCGTGGTCACGCACGGCGCGCACCTGCCGGGGGGCGAGGCCTTCGTGACCCGCCTGCGCGCCGCCTGCCCGGAGGTCATCGGCATCCACCAGAACGTGCAGCCGCTCAAGACCTCGGTCATCCTGGGCCCGCGCTGGCGGCGGCTCTGGGGCGCGGCGGTCCTGGAGGAGAGGCTGGGCCGGCTCTCCTTCCTGGTGTCGCCGAGCGCCTTCCTCCAGGTCAACACGGGAGCGGCCGAGGTCCTCTACGAGGCGGCCCGGGCCGTTCTGGCCGAGGGCGGCCGGAGCTTCGACCAGGTCTGGGACCTCTACAGCGGCGTGGGGACGCTCACGCTCTGGCTGGCGCCGGCGGCCCGGCGCGTCACGGGCGTGGAGGAGAACCGGGAGGCGGTGCGCGACGCCTGGAAGGCGGCCGAGCGCAACGGCGCGCGCAACGTCCGCTTCGCGGCGGGCCGCGCCGAGGCGGTCCTGCCCAGGCTCTTCAAGGAAGCGGCCTCCGGGTCTCTGGCCGTGGTCGCGGACCCGCCGCGCTCCGGGCTGGGCGTCCCGGTCCTGCGCTGCCTGACCCGGCCCGCGGTGCGGCGCATCGTCTACGTCTCCTGCAACCCGGCCACCTTCGCCCGGGACGCGAGCTTCCTGTCCCGCTCCGGGTTCCGGCTCGTCAAGGTCCAGCCTGTGGACCTCTTCCCCCAGACCTCCCACGTGGAGTTGGCGGGTCTGCTGGACCGGCCTGGGTCCTAGGGCCCAGATACGCCTAGGCCCTAAGCCACTGCCCCGGATAAGACCCGTCCGTCATCCTAGATAGAGACTGGAGGGCTTGAATATCCGGACTTTTGGAGCTATGCTACTCCTAACCTGCTGCTCTATCCCGAGGATATCATGAAGATACCCCTGAGCGCCTTGACCTGCCTGCTCCTGGCCGCGCCGCTCCTCGCCGTGGTCGATGCGCCGGCCCCGACCATCGACCCCAAGGAAATCGAGGCCTACAAGAAGAAGGTCGGCGACAGCACCTTCAACCTGGCCGAGCGCGAATGCGCCAAGAAGCCGGCGGCGGCGCAGAAGGGCTGCTGGGAAGAGTATATCCGGGCCGCCAACGCCAAGGACGACAAGCCGGCCCAGGGCCTCAAGAACGAGCAGGATCTCTCGCCCACGCTCAACAACCGCCCGCGATGTTCCGGCCAATGGGTCGGGGGCAAATGCGTCGAGGCCGGCGCTGCGCCAGAGGGCACGGATAAAGGCGGGAACAAGGGGCCGGGCCAGGAAGCCGCCGGAGCCGACCCATGCAAGGGCAAGAAGGACCCGAAGGAGAAGGCGAAGTGCCTGGCCGCTGAAGCCGCCAAGACGCCCGCCGCCGAAGGCAAGCCCAAGGAGAACCTGACCGTCGACTGCCCGAAGGACCAGATCCGCACCAAGGACGGGTGCGTGCCGAACAAGGGCACGCCGGCGGCCGACGCCAAGAAGCCCGAGGACCCCAACAAGTGGAACAGCACCATCGCGGGCGGCAAGATGGCCATCTGGGCCGGCTTCATCGGGCTCATCCTCGGCGGCCCCACGGGCATGCTGCTGGCGGCCATGGTCGGCTTCGGCGCCGGCTACTTCATCAAGGAGATGAGCTGACCTTCCGCTTCTCCAGCCGGGAGAGGCCCCAGGCCAGGCAGCAGGCGCCCACGGTCACGCAGGAGTCCGCCACGTTGAAGACCGGCCACACGCGCAGGTCCAGGAAGTCCACCACGAAGCCGTAGGCCAGCCGGTCGTAGAGGTTGCCCAGGGCGCCCCCCGCCACGAGCAGGAAGCCCGCCTCCAGCCAGCGGTCCTCCCGGGGCCAGCGGCGGCGCATCCAGAAGAGCAGCCCCAGCAGGGCCAAAGTCAGGGCCACGAAGAAGCCGTTGCGGCTGCGGCCGATGCCGAAGGCCGCGCCCGTGTTCTCCACGTAGGTCAGGTGCAGGAAGGGCAGCAGGGGGATCCCCCCCGTCGGCGCCAGCCGCTCCAGGGTCCAGAGCTTGGTCAGCCGGTCGATGGCGAAGATTGCCAGCAGGACCGCCGGGCGCGCCAGGATCCTCATCATCGCGGCATGGTAGCATTTCCGGAATTGACGGCGCTCGGCGCGATTAGTTATAGTCCCTGCCATGGAGACATTCATCGCCGTCTGCCTCGCCGTCCTGGTCCTGGAGCTCAGCGTCCTCATCGCGGTCCTCGTCGTCACCCTGCTGCAGGTCAAGAAGGCCGCGCAGGCCGTGGAGGTCCTGACCTACCGGGTCGACAGCCAGGTGGCCTCGTTCGGCGAGGCCATCCGTTCCGGCTGGCTGCACCTTTTCGGCACGGTCCTCAACCTCGTCAGCCGCTACGCCGGCAAGAGCTGACCCGATGCCCCTGGCGCGCCTGTTCAAGAAGCTCTTCAGCGACCCGGCGTCGGCGCGCAAGCGCGCCTTCCTGAGGTCCCTGGACCTCTTCCGCGACCTGGGATTCGTCGAGCTGGGCCACCTGGTCCAGAACATGCACAGCCGGACCTACCACGAGGGCGAGGTCCTCTTCGTGGAAAGCGACATCGGCCGCGCCCTGTTCATCCTGGAGACCGGCCGCATCGAGCTCAGCCGCGCCGGCGCTGACGGCAAGCCCCAGAAGCTCTACACCATCCAGCCCGGCGAATTCTTCGGCGAGATGGCCCTGCTCGAGCAGCTCCCGCGCACGGCCACGGCCACGGCCGCGGAGAAGTCCCAGGTCTTCCTGCTCTACCGCTCCAAGCTGGAGTCCATCCTCCACTACCGCCCCCGCATCGGCGTGCAGATCATGACGCACCTGGCCCAGCTCCTGTCGTCGCGGCTGCGCCGCGCCACCGCCGCGGGCGGGCCGCCCGCCGCATGAGCGAGCGCGAGCGGCAGCCCGGGTCCTTGCTCCCCGTCCTGCTGGCCGCCGGCACGGCGCTCTACGGCGCCTACACGATCCGCCAGGCCCTGCTGCCCTTCGTCCTGAGCTTCGCCGTGGCCTACGTGCTCACCCCTCTCGTCGACGCCTTCGAGGCCAAGGGCCTGCGCCGCTTCCACATCGTCCTGGCTTTCTACCTCGTCGGCGCGGCCGGGCTCTACCTCCTGGCGCAGACCCTCGTGCCGCTGGCCGTCTCGGAGGTTTCCCAGGTGCAGACCGACGCGCCGGTTTTCTTCTCCAAGGTCCAGC
Organism: Elusimicrobiota bacterium; assembly: GCA_016212825.1. GTDB lineage: Bacteria > Elusimicrobiota > Elusimicrobia > UBA1565 > UBA9628 > UBA9628. The sequence continues at coordinate 8,595 of JACRDS010000120.1, forward strand.
ACCTGGCCGCCGAGCTCCAGTCCCGCGCGGCCCGGCATTTCCCGAGCCTGCGCCTGCCCATCGGCCAGTTCGCGGAGCGGGCCTACGCCTCCGCCCTGGAGCAGCTCCAGCACATCCCCGCCTACCTCCTGGGCCTGTTCCCCCTGCTCTCGCTGTTCTTCCTGGTCCCCTTCATCACCTTCTTCCTGCTCCTCGACGGACCGGCCCTCATCTCCTCCTCGATACAGGCGGCGCCCAGCCGCTACGTGGAGCAGTCCCTGCACCTGCTCAACGAGGTGGACGCCGCTCTGGGGCACTACCTGCGCGGCATCCTGATCATCGCCATGGCCATCACCGCCGCCTCCTACGTCGGCCTGCTGGCCCTGGGCCTCGACGCGGCCTTGGTCATCGCGGTGCTCTCCGGGGTCTCCAGCTTCGTGCCCTACCTGGGCGCCGTGGTGGGCGCCCTGGTGGGCGGCATCGCGGCCTTCATCCAGTTCGGCACGTTCGCGGCCGGGCTCAAGGTGGTCGCGCTCTTCGTGGGCATCCGCCTGGCCGACGAGGCCCTGCTGCAGCCCTTCATCGCCCGGTACTCCGTGCACCTGCATCCCCTGGTCTTCCTCTTCTCCATGATGGTCGGAGGCGAAGTGTTCGGCTTCCTGGGGCTGGTCTTCGCGGTCCCCGTGGCCTGCATCGTCAAGGCCCTGCTCGGCGTGGCCTGGGAGTGGTACGTGAGCGAGGCCCGCCTGCGCGGGCACGAGACGCGGTCCTGCCTCTCCGTCCCCTACACCTAGGGCGCCTCGGGAGCCGGGCCCAGATAGGCCGAGAGCGCCGCGCGCAGGTCGTCCGGCAGGCGCGCCGGCTTCCAGCCCTCCCCGACCACCGCGTGGCGCGTGCGGCCGGAGGCCAGGCGGTGCTCCCCGTCGAGGACCTCGTAGGCGAAGGTCACGCTCGCCTTGCCCAAGGCGCCGACCCAGGTCCGGACGATGATCTGGTCGTCGTAGCGCGCCGGCGCCGCGTAGCGGCAGGAAGCCTCGGCCACAGGCAGGAAGAGCCCGCGCTCCGTCTCGATGTCCCGGTAGCGCGCCCCCAGCCCGCGCAGCAGTTCGGTGCGGCCCTGCTCGAAGAAGCGCAGGTAGTTGGCGTAGTAGACCACGCCCATGCGGTCGGTGTCCGCGTAGGTGACCCGCACCGGCAGGTCGAAGACGCGCGGAGACGAGACCTGGGGCGCGCCCCGGTCGAGCAGGGGGGGCTGCGGCTCCAGGGCGGACGGCGCGGCGGCCTCTCCCAGGACCGAACGGATCAGGGCGGCCAACTGGCCCAGGCCCACGGGCTTCCTCAGGAAATAGGTGTGCGCGCTCGGCTTGATGCGGCCCTTGACCTCCTCCACGGAGACCACGGTGGAGAAGACGATCGGGGTGAGCGCCGTGTCGGGCCCCTGGCGCAGGCGCTCGTAGACCGCGGCGCCGCCGCCGCCAGGCATGTAGAAGTCCAGGATGACGAGGTCGGGGCGGACCTGCCGGGCCGACTGGACGCCCTGCAGCCCGTCGAAGGCCGCGGCCACGCGGTAGCCCATGGCCTCCAGCCCCTCCCTCAGAGGCGCCACCAAAGACTGGTCGTCGTCGATGATGAGGATGGTCTTGGCCATGCCCCCTAGACTACCACATTCGCCAGGGCCGCGGCCTAGGCCCTTGGACCCATTGCGCGCCTAGGTCTTCGATGCCTTGACAGATTCCCGAAGAGCCCATATCCTATGGTCACTATCCCGCATAGGGGGCCCCATGAAACCCGCCAAGAGACGCCTCTCTCTGACCCTCGCCGCCAGCCTGTGCACCCTCAACCTCCTCCCGCTCTCGGCCGTCGAAGCGGCCGGAGTCAAGGCGGTCGACCCGGCGGCCGCCGCGCTGGCCGCCGAGCAGGAGAAGGCCGCCGCCGACCTCGCGGTCAAGCGCATCATGGCCCTGCAGGACTACGGCCTGCCCCCCAAGCTGCATTTCCAGAACCCCGAGGACCTCAACGGCGGCCCGGCCCTGGTCGAGCTCTACCGCTTCCCCCTCAAGGCGGCCGAGACGACCCCCGCCGGCATGACCCTGGAGGAGCTCTTCAAGCAGGCCCTGGGCCTGTCGGCCGAGAAGGACAAGGAGAACCCCACCAAGATCGGCGTGGCGCTCCTCGAGGTCCTGGACCGCACCCCGGCCGACAAGGTCGCCAAGATCACCGACAAGGAGCTCGCCGCCCTGCTCGCGGCCCTGCGCGACTACGCCTTGCGCCGGGACGACCCGAAGTACCAGGCCTATCCCAACCTCCTGGCCGGCTACAAGGCCCGCATCGACGAGATCATGGCCCGGGACGTCCCGGGTGACACGGACTACGCGGGCCTGGGCAAGCAGGGCCGGTCCCTGCGCGACGTGCTCAAGGCCAAGCAGGACGCCCTGCGCACGGCCCTGGCCGCCCTGGATAAGTGCCGAGGCCAGGAGTGCCCCAAGCCGGTCATGGAGTTCATCCAGCAGGTCGACGGCGAGATGAGCACCCTGCAGATCGGGACGGACGGCCGGCCGCTCATCCCCTCCACTCTGGTCGCCCTGGTCAAGGCCATCCCGGAGAAGGAACTCAGCCAGAAACAGTGGCAGGTCCTTTTCGAGTCCTACCCCATGGGCAAGAGCCTGTGGCGCCAGCGCGTGGACAAGCTCTGGCGCCAGAAGCTCGACGGCTCCGGCGTGACCGTGGCCATCCTCGACACGGGCATCGACAAGAGCCACCCCTTCCTCCAGGGCCAGGTCACGGACGGCCTGGACGGGGCCTTCATCACCCAGGACCGCTACATCGACCCCAAGGACGCGGGGACCTTCGGCCAGCCCAACCACACGGGCACGCACGGCACGCACGTGGCCTCCACGGTCGCGTCCTACGTCCCCAAGGTCAAGATCGTCAACATCAAGGTGCTCGACGAGGAGCCGCAGGCCCAGGCGCGCATCCCCAAGGAACTCAAGCGCGACGAGATGACGACGGCCCAGGCCATCGCCGACGGCATGAAGCTGGTCTACGAGCACAACGCGGGCGTGGCCTCCGGCAAGGTCAAGGGCGAGCGCATCGACATCGTGAGCATGAGCCTGGGCATCCCGCAGTCCAACACCAAGGTCCTCGACCCCAGGAACCTCGACATGCTCAGCGGCTGGGTCAAGAAGCTCGCCGAGCAGGGCGTGGTGGTGGTGGTGGCCGCGGGCAACGAGGGCGAAGGCACGACCCGCCGGCCCGGCTTCGCGCCCGAGGCCATCACGGTCGGGGCCGTGGACTACTTCGACCGGGCCGCCTCGTTCTCCTCCAACCAGAACGTGATCAACACCGGGACCGGGCAGACCGACACCAAACCCGACATCTTCGCCCCCGGCTTGGCCGTCGACGCGGCGGGCTTCGACGCCAAAGGCTACGCGGGCAAGACCAGCGAAGGCCTCGCGGCCAGCATGAGCGGCACCTCCATGGCGACCCCGCACATCGCGGGCGTCACGGCCCTGCTCCTGCAGGAGGGGCGCAGCAACGGGGTGGAGCTCACCCCCGATCAGGTCAAGAGGATCCTGCAGGCCAGTTCGACGCCCATCGGCAACGGCAACCCCTACATGCGCTCCGCAGGCGGGGTGGTGGATCCGGTCAAGGCGGTCGAGTACCTGCGCGCCAACCTCGGCAGGATCAAGAAGAAGCAGTTCTAGACGGAGCTCGCCGCGGCCGGGCGGTTGACAAAATCCGACGCAGGGCCTATACTGTATTCATGCTCCGCAGGCTGGTGGCTTTCTCCCTCAGCATCACCCTCCTCTGGACGGGGCTGAACGTCTGCCTGATGCCCCAGGCCGAATGCGAGGGCCAGACC
>JACRDS010000121.1 GCA_016212825.1 Elusimicrobiota bacterium
ATCGTCAAGAAGCGGCTGGGCGAGCTGACCGGGGAGACGGAGACCTGGGACTGGTGATTGGCAATCCGTAGAATGGCGCGGCATCCCCTACGGGGGTGCCGCGCAACCGCCGGCCCCTATGAGGGGCCGGCGGTTCCGTTAGGTGGCCATCCGTTTGTTACTTAGGCCCCCGGTCGACGCAGGAAAGACCGTCCTCCCACCGCGAGCAGGACCAAAGCGGTCCCGATCACACCGTAGAGCGGCAGGCGGCTGCGGCGCCGAGCGGGAGCCTGCGCCGAGGCTGCGGCGCGGAAGCGCCGGGCGCGCTCAGCCAAGTGCTCGGCGGCCAGACGGGCGGAGAAGCCGGTGCCGGGATGCCGGCGGGGCAGCTCGTCCAGAAGCTTGAGGTTGGCCACCGCTTCGTCGAAGTCGCGGGCCGCGGCGTGGGCGTCGACCGCGCTGCGGGCGCCCCGGAACGCCGCCTCCGACAAGTCGAGAGAGGCGGAGCAGGCGTCTTCGGCGCTCATGAGGTAATAGCGGCAGCGCTTGGCGTCGCCCGAGCGCAGGCACTCTTCGTCGAAACGCCGGAGCGGAGAGAGCTCGCGGCAGAACGCGGCCGGGTCGCGCGCCTTCTCGCGCGCCAGGGCCTTCTCCTGCGCCGCGAAGTCCTCCCAGCCCTCGGCCACGGCGCCGGGGTTGTTCTTGAGGTCGGCAGTCGCGGGATGCAGCTGTCCCGGAGTGCGCGGCGCGGAGACATCCTCGAGCAGCTTGGTCAGCGAATCGGATAGCCGCGGCAGATCGAAGACCGGGACGTAGCGGGCCTGGGGGAAAGCCGCGGAAGCGGCGTGCAAGACGCGAAAATTGTCGCGCACGGCCGCCAGGCGGTCGAGAGGGACGGGGCGCCCGGCTCTCTGCAGTTCGTCGACCTCGTCGAGGAGCAGGCGGGTGCCCTGCTCGCACTCCTTCTCAGTAAGGGACAGGAAGCGCGAGCACAGGAAGGGGTCCTGGTCCGGAGCGCACAGCCTGGCCGACTCCTCCCTGACGAGATTCTTGCCGCACAGCTCCGCGGCGGCGGGGGCGGCGGCCAGGAGCAGGACGAAGAGCGCGGCGCTCACGCGGCAAGTGTAGCCCCGCCGGGCGGGGACGTCAAGACTTCTTCGTCTCCCCCCCCCCCCCGCAGCAGCAGCTCTCCCCGTCCTTCTTCGCGAACTTCTTGAGGATGTCCTCCATCAGGCACCATTTGGTGATGGACGACTGCAGCAGGTTGGCGCCCACGAAAGCCGTGAACCAGAGGAAGTTCCTGTTCACGTACAAGGCCAGGGCCAGGCTGACGAGGATGAAGGTTCCGGCGATGAATCGGATCTTGTGCTCTATGGTCATGATGCCTCCTATTTGACGACCGGGAATCCCGCCGACTGCCAGGCGTTGATCCCCCCGGACATATCGTGCACGGCCTCATAGCCCTTGGCCTTCAAGATGCCCGCGGCCATGGACGAGCGGCCGCCCACGGCGCAGTAGACGAGTATGGGCGTCTTTTTGTCCGCGGGCAACTCCGAGAGCCGGCCCGGCAGGCTCTGCACCGGGATGAGCACGGAGCGCTCCAGGTGCCCGCCCGAGTACTCCTCCTGAGTGCGCACGTTCAGGATGAAGGTCCCCGGTTGCTTGGCCAGCTCAGCGGCCCGCGCCGGCTTCACCCCTCCCAACTTCGACCAGAGCAGGGTGCCCACGATGACCCCTCCCGCTGCCAGAGCCGGCCCTTCAAGCAGACTCATCGTTGTGGACCTCCTCGTCGAGATGCTCTTTGCGCGCCAGCAGGAAGTAAAGCACCGGCACCGCCGTGCGCGACAAGAAAGTGGACGCCACCTCTCCCGCCATCAAAGCCACGGCCAGTCCCTGGAAGATCGGGTCGAAGAGGATGACGGCGGCGCCCACGACGACCGCGGCCGCCGTCAGCAGCATGGGCCGGAAGCGCACCGCGCCCGCGTCCACCACAGCCTGCTCCAGAGGCATGCCTTCTTTCAGGCGCAGTTGGATGAAGTCCACCAGGATGATGGAGTTGCGCACCACGATGCCCGCGCCCGCAATGAAGCCGATCATGGAGGTCGCCGTGAAGAAAGCTCCCAAGGCCCAGTGCGCGGGCAATATGCCCACCAAGGTCAGCGGGATGGGAGCCATGATCACCAACGGCACGGTGAACGACTTGAACCAGCCCACCACCAGGATGTAGATGAGCAGGAGCACCACGGCGAAGGCCAGGCCCAGGTCGCGGAACACCTCGTAGGTGATGTGCCACTCCCCATCCCACTTCAAGGCCCACTCCTGCGAGCTCTCCGGCTGGCGGGTGAAGTACTCCTTGAGGTCCAGGCCCATGGACCGGGCCAGCTCCAAGACCTGGCCGCGCAGTTTGAGGATCGCGTAGACCGGGCTCTCCTGCTTCCCGGACACGTCGGCGATGACGCAAGTCACCGGTTGCAGGTTCTTGTGGTAGATAGGCTGGTCCTGCCGCAAAGACTTCTGAGCAGTCAAGGCGCCCACCGGTATGGGCGTGCCGTTGCGCGAGAGCAAGGTGATGGACTCCACGGCCTTGAGGCCCTGCCGCGACTGGGGCGGCAGGCGCAGCCGGATCTCCACCGGCTCCTTCTCATCTTCCAGGTGGGCCAGGTCCACGCTGCGGCCGTCCAAAGCCAGGTGCACGGTCTGCGCGATGGCGCCGGCCGGGATGGCGTTCAAAGTAGCTTTCTGCCTATCCACGGCCAGCCGCTCCAGGGGCTGCGGGTCCGGGACGTAGGTGTCCACATCCACGATGCCCTCGGTCTTCTCCAAAAGCGACTTGAGGCGGCCGGCAAGCTCGGCGCGTTTGGACGCATCCGGACCGTAGAGCTCGAAGACCAGGGTGGAGAGCACCGGCGGGCCGGGCGGAATCTCAGCCACCTGCACCCGGGCCCCGTACTGCCGGGCGATATCCTTGATGTGCCCGCGGATCTCCTTGGCGATGTCGTGGCTCTGCCGCTTGCGCTCCTGGCGGCGCGAGAGGCTCACCAGGACGTCGGCCTGGTACGGCCTCTGCCTGAGGAAGTAGTGCCGGACCAGGCCGTTGAAGTTGTAGGGCGAGGCCGTGCCGGCGTAGACCGTGACCCGCTTGACCTCCGGGACCGAGCGCAGGTAGTCGGCCATGCGGTCGGCCGCCTCCTGGGTCCTGGGCAGGGAGGTGCCCTCGGGCATGTTGAGCACCACCTGGAACTCGTTCTTGTTGTCGAAAGGGAGCATCTTCACGGTCACGGCCTTCAACGGCACCAGGCCCAAGGCTCCGGCCAACAGAGCCAGCATCACCGCAAAATACCAGAAGCGTATCTTGGAATCCTCGAGCACGGTGGTCATGAACCGCCGGTACATCTTGTCCAGGCCCGATTCTTCGTGGCCCTTGTGCTCCTTCGGAGGGAAGCGCTCCAGGATGTGCGCGAAAGCCCAGGGCGAGATGATGAACGCGATGGCCACCGAGAACAGCATCGCCACCGAAGCCCCGACCGGGATGGGCCGCATGTACGGCCCCATCAGGCCGCTGACGAACGCCATGGGCAGGATCGCCGCGATCACGGTCCAGGTGGCCAGCAAGGTCGGGTTTCCCACCTCGGCCACGGCGTCCACCGAAAGCTGCCACAGGGTCCGGCCGTCCTTCATCATGAAGTGGCGGTGGATGTTCTCCACCACCACGATGGCGTCGTCCACCAATATGCCGATGGAGAAGATGAGCGCGACGAGAGTGATGCGGTTGAGCGTGTAGCCGGCCAGGTAGTAGATGAGCAAGGTCAAAGCCAAGGTCACGGGGATGGCGATGGCCACCACCACGGCCTCCCGCCAGCCCAAGGCCAAGGCGATGAGCACGGTCACCGAGACCGTGGCCAGGAGCATGTGCCAGAGCAGCTCGTCGGATTTTTCCTTGGCCGTCTCCCCGTAATTTCGCGTGACCGCCAGCTCCAGGCCGGAAGGCAGCAGATCCTTGCGCACCTCCGCGGTCCGAGCCAGGACGTCTTCGGCCACGTGCGTGGCGTTGGCGCCGCGGCGCTTGGAGACCGCCAGGGTCACGGCCGGCCGTAAGGATGTCCGTCCGGCCGGTCCCTGCGGGACTTCCGATACCGCAGGGGCCGGCCGGCGCGGGCCGGCTTCCCCGGTGGACACGGAGCGCTCGTCCTCGTCCATCCCGTCGCTCACCTTGGCCACGTCGCCCAGGAGCACCGGCCGGCCGCTGGAGACTCCCACCACCACGCTCTTGAGGTCGGAGATGGAGCGGATGAACGCGTCGGCCTCCACCTCCACGTCGCGGTCCGGCCGGTTGAAGCGCCCGGCCGGCAGCTTCTGGTTGGTGGACTGGATGATGCCGGCCAGCTCCAGGGGAGTGAGGCGGTGCCGGGTCAGGGCCGCGGGGTCGAAGTGCACCAAAAACTGCCGCCTATGCCCGCCGATGAGCTCGGTCTCGGACACGTCCGGCACAGCGCTGACCTCCTGGCGCAGGCGGGCCGCGGCCCGGCGCAGGGCCAGCTCGTCCAGGCTTGGCCCCGACAGAGTCAGTGCCAGGATGGGCACGTCGTCTATGGAGCGCGGCTTGATGAGGGGCTGGCTGGCGCCCGGCGGCATGAAGTCCAGGTGCGCGAAAGTCTTGGTGTAGATGCGCGTCATGGCCTCTTCGGGGCTGGTGCCCACCTTGAAGCGCACGATGAACAGCGCCGCGCCCGGCTCCGAGATGGAGTAGATGTACTCCACGCCCGGGATCTCCCAGAGCTTGCGCTCGCCCAGGTCCACGATGCGCTGCTCGACCTCCTTGGCGCTGGCCCCGGGCAATGACACGAAGACGTCGAACATGGGCACGTTGATCTGGGGCTCCTCTTCGCGGGGGAGCTTCCAGACCCCGAAGAGCCCGAGCAGCACCGCGCCCAAAGCGATGAGCACGGTCAGCTTGGACCTGATGAAAGCGTGGGCCATGGCCCCGGCCGCCCCTTCATGCTGGTTCATCGCGCGGCCTCCAATCCCCTCTCCAGGTCGCCGATCGCGGCGGAGTCCAGGGCGCCTGCGGCCAGCAGGAGGCGGGCCCGGCCCGCGTGCACCCCGTAGAGGCTCTCCAGATACGCGGCCTGGGCTTTGGCCATGCCCTCCTCGGCCCGGAGCACCTCGATGATGCTCTGGCGGCCCTCGCGGTACAGGGGACGGAAAAGCTCCAGAGACTGCCTGGCCTTGTCCGCGGTGTCCTTGGCCACGGGCAGGCTCGCGCACGCGCCGCGCCAGCCCTCGTAGACTTGGGAGACCTCCATGCCGATGCTTTCCCGGGCGCCGCGCGCCTCGGCGCGGCTGGCCTCGAGCGCAGCCCGGGCACGGGAGCGGCGCGGCAGGTAGGACGGGTCGCCCAGGGGCAGGCGCGCGCGCACCCCGAACATCTTGTTCCAGGGGTTGCCCTGGAAGTCACGGGTGTCGGTCTCCATGGCCCCGAAGGCCTCGACTGCGGGCAGCAGGCTCAGTCCCGCCTGGCGCTGCGAGACCCCAGCCATCTGCTCCTGCAGAGCGGCCGCGGCCAGCTCCGGCCTCTGGCGCAGGGCCTGGGCAACGAGCTCGGACTCGGATTCGGGAGCGCAGTCCCGGTGCGAGAGTGTCCCCTTCACGTCCAAGGCCGAGGCAGACACGCCCAGGAGAGCGGCCAGCCTGGACTTGGCCGCGGCCAGACCCGCGTCGGCGCGGATGCGCCAGGCCTGCAGGCCGCCTAAGGTGGCCTGGGCCGCGTAGTAGTCGGAGCCCAGAACCAGCCCCTTCTCGCGCAGGCGACGCGCGCTCTCCACGTCAGCGGCCGAGGCGTCCACGCGCGACTGCAGGGTCTCCAAAAGCCCTTTCTGGAGCAGGACCTGGAGAAAGGACTCAACGACCGAGTAGCGCGCGCTCTGCGCGGCCGCCTCATGGCCGGAAGCCGCGGCGTCGCGGCCCAGACGGCCGAGCCGCTCGCGGCTCTGCAGTTGGAAGCCGGTGAAGAGCGGCACGCCCAGCTCGAAGGAGCTGCGGAAGTTGTTGGTCAGTCCAGGGTGGTTGAGGCTGTCCAAAGCGAAATCAGCCTGCGTGAAGGAGCGCTGGTTCATCAAGGTGCCGAACACGTAGACCGGGTTGTCGCCCCGGGTGAAGGAGCTGTTGACCGCGAGGGTGGGCAGGCGGCGGGTGCGCGTCTCGCGCTGGGCGGCCTCGGCCTCCGCCACGCGCCGGCCGGCGCTCTCCACGCCGGGATTGCGCTGCAGCACCGCGTCCACCGCGGCTGCGAGGGTATAGGCCGGGGACTGGGCCGAAACCGGGGCCAGGCCCGCCAGGAACAGTATCGCCGAAAGGACCATTTCCATCTCCTCCTCAGCCCAGGACCATCAGCAAGCCGATGGCCGCGCCGTAAAGGGTGCTGACGTAGGGGTTGGCCGTGAGCGGGCAGCCGCCCGTAGGGCAGCCGACCAAGCGATGCCAGCCGTAGCCGGCCAGACCCCCGAGCACCGCGTATAAGGCCATTTTGTATACCATTTTATCCTTCCTGTCTTTTAGATGCGGAAAGCGCGAAAAGGATTCAGACCCTCACCACTGGACCGGAGGCCGGGAGGCCGGCTTGCCCCGCCGCCGCAGGACGCGGCTCCAGCACACGTCCACCCCGCAACGGACCAGGAAAGCCCCCAGCAGGAGCAGGGCCGCGGCCGCGCCGAACCTCCACGCTTCCACGTTGCAGACCAGCCCGTCGCTGTAGCAGGCCATGGCGATCCCTAGAGCAGGGCTTCGATGCGCCGCTGCAGCTCAGCTCTTGGGCTGACGCCCACGGCGCGGTCCACCAGCCGGCCGCCCTTGAAGAATAGCACGGTCGGGATGGCCGCAATGCGCAGGGCCGAAGCCGCCTCCGGATTGTCGTCCGTGTTGACCTTGGCGACCTTGACCCGGCCCTGGAACTCCCGCGCCAAGTCCTCGATGACCGGGCCCAGCATGCGGCAGGGGCCGCACCAGGGCGCCCAGAAGTCCACCACCACTGGGACCGGGCTCTCCAGCACCTCTACCTTGAAATTCGCGTCCGTGATCTCGATGTGGCTCATGGCATCCACCTCCACATCTTTGGATGCAGGAACCCTGAAAAGGATTCAGGCCCGGCGCAGGCGCCGGCGCAGTTCGGCGCGCAGGTGGACGGAAGGCGCGGCCCCGGGCTGCCTCTTGAGCACGCCCACGGTCTTCCTCAGCGTCTTGATGAAGGCCACGCAGGGTTTGCAGCCCTTCATGTGCGAGTCGATGTGCCGGCACAGGGATGGATCGAGCTCTCGGTCGATGTACTCAGAGAGGCGCTTGAGCATGTCCCGACACTTCATGGCGCGACCGCCTGGTCGAGCCGGTCGCGCAGGAAGAGCCGCGCGCGGTGCAGACGGGATTTGACCGCGGCCAGGGAGATCCCCAGGACCTCGGCGGTCTCCTCCCCGGAGCGGCCTTCGATGTCCCGCAGGACCAGGACCAGCCTGTATTCCACCGCGAGCGCCGCCAGCGCCGCCTCCACCGCCTCGCGCAGAGCCTTCTTGCGGGAGAGCTCTTCCGGCCCCCCGGACCAATCCCTGAACTGCGGCCCCTCCTCATGGGAATGCGGGCGGTCGAGGATGGGGACCACCGGCTCGGCCTTCTTCTTGCGAAAGCGCATCCAGCAAAGGTTGGAAGCTATCCGGTAGAGCCAGGTACCCAGGTCGGAGTCGGCCCGGAACTTGGGCAGCTTCTTGAAGGCGGTCAGGAATGTCTCCTGATAGACGTCCTCGGCCTCGGCCGGCAGGCCCGCGCAGACCTTGTGCGCCAAGTTGAAGATGCGGTCCTCGTAGCGGCTGATGAGCTCGGAGAAGGCCTCGGGGTCGCCGCCCTTGCTGCGCGCGATGAGCTCTGCTTCAGACGCCATATTTGCGATAATATCTTATCTGGAACTGCGATGCTCAAAAGAATCCACGGCCGCCTCTCCCGAGACCCGCGCCTAGCCCTGCTCTCGGGCCTCGCCCTGCTGGCCGCCATCGCCGGCGTTGAATTCGCCAGCAGAGTCGAGTCCGGCTTCGGGGTCTGCTACCTGCTGCCCGTCTCCTTGGTGACCTGGTACCGCGGCCGCCGGGCCGGACTGCTCATGGGCCTGCTGGCCGCCGCCGCCTGGGCCGCGGCGGCCAGCCTGTCCCGGCTGTTCGCCGGCCTCCGCCTGGACACGCCCCTCGTCGCCGTCTGGAGCGGTCTGGCCGGCTTGGGCATCAACACCGTCTTCGTCCTGGTCCTGGCCGCGCTCAAGGAGGCCTTGGCCCGGGAGCGGGAACTGCAGCGTCTCAAGAGCGACCTGCTCTCCGTGGTCAGCCATGAGTTCAACAACTCTTTGACCAGCATGGGCATGGCCCTGCTCCTGCTCAAAGAGACCGACGCAGACCCGGCGCAGCGCCGAAAGATCTACCCGGTCCTCGACCGCATCCACCGCATCCTCAAGACCACCGTGAGCAACTTCCTCAACCAGGCGCGCATGCAGTCCGGCCGCTTCCAGCTCGACATCAAGCGCATCGAGCTGCGCCGCCTGGTCTCCGAGGTCCTGGAGCTCGCCCGTCCCCTGGCCGAGCAGAAGGAGATCGAGCTGCGGCTGGACTTCCCGCCGGAGGTCATCCCGGTCAACGCGGACCCGGACGCCATCGTCCTGGTCCTGGGCAACCTCATCAGCAACGCCATCAAGTACACCCCCCAGCATGGCAAGGTCACGGTGAGCCTCAAGCCGCTCGGAGACGGAGCGGCCAAGGATGTCCAAGTCTCGGTCCAGGACACCGGGATCGGGATCGCCCCGGAGGACCAGGAAGCGATCTTCGCCGGCTTCTACCGCACCAAAGAAGGGAAGAAGGAGGCCAGGGGCTACGGCTTGGGCCTGATGGTCTCCCGGCAGATCATGGAGAGCCATGACAGCAGCCTGAAGCTGGACAGCCGCGCCGGCCAGGGCTCGCGTTTCTATTTCGACCTCCCGATCTGTCCGGCGGACTGCCCGAACCGCGACGCCGGGCACTGCCACCGCTGCCGCCGCCGCAACCCCCTGGCCGACGGCGAACCGGCCAAAGCGTCATTATGACACCACTTTCATTTGGCTCTGGACAGCCCATTCCGGAATTTGGTTTACTGTTATCGTCGCAGTTTCAGAAGCATGGGGGAGAGAAGAGTGAGAAAGAAAGGGCTGTTGTCCGTCAAGATACCCGGCCTGAGCCGGACCGTGGAAGAGAAGCCGGCCGCCAGGTCCAAGGTCAGCATCGACTATCCGCAGGAAGGCGAGCGCATACACCGCGGCCACTACGCGGTCCGCATCTCCGGCGGCAACGGCGAGTGCCAGGCCGCCGTGGACGGCACGGACTGGCAGAACTGCCGCAGCGACGCGGGCTTCTCATGGTTCGACTGGTTCCCGGAGAGCGCCGGCACGCACCGCATCACGGTCAGGTCCCGCGTCAGCGGCAAGTGGGCCAAGACCGAGCGGGTCTGCGACGTAGAGTAATCTAAACAGAAGAAGCCAGCTCACCCGAGAGCTGTACGGGCCGTTTGGTCATCTTCGAAAATGACCGAGACGGCCCGTCTATTTCTCGGCTGAGCCCGCCGCTGATTCCTCCGGCTGGCGTCTGGAAGGTTTATTTCCTAGAATGGCGCCATGACCACAGAAACCCCCATCCGCGAGACTCCCGCCCCCAAGCCCAAGGCCCTGAAGCTGCGCCCCCGCCGGGGCATCTTCCTCAAGGCCCAGGCGGCGCCGGTCGCGGATCGGGCCATGTTCGAGGAGTTCGACCTCGCCTACCGCACCCTCTGCGCCATCCTCTTCAATTTCGTGCCGACCTCCGGACATCCGGGCGGCAGCATCTCCTCCGGCCGCATCGTCTCCAGCCTCCTTTATGACGGCCTGAGCTACGATTTCTCCCGCCCCGACAGCCCCGAAGCGGACCTGCTCTGCTACGCGGCCGGGCACAAGGCCATGGGCCTCTACGCCATGTACGCCCTGCGCAACGAGCTGGTGCGCATCGGCGCTCCCTCCGCGCTCGCCCCCGAGCGCCGCCAGCTCAGGCTCGAGGACCTCCTGGGCTTCCGCCGCAATCCTACCCAGGGCACTCCCCTCTTCAGGCAGCACCAGGCCAAGGCCCTGGACGGCCACCCCACGCCGATCGTGCCCTTCGTGCCCGTGGCCACCGGCGCCAGCGGCGTGGGCGTGTGCGCGGGCGTGGGCCTGGCCCTGGCCGCGCTCGACGCCTACGGCGCCAAGTCCCCGCGCGTGCACCTGCTGGAAGGCGAGGGCGGCATGACCCCGGGCCGGGTCCATGAAGCCCTGGGCATGGCCGGCACCGTGGGCCTGGGGAACCTGCGCCTGCACGTGGACTGGAATCAGGCCTCCATCGACTCCAACGCGGTGTGCGCCGCGGACAAGTGCCCGGGCGACTACGTGCAGTGGGACCCCCTGGAGTTCCTGGCCCTGCACGACTGGAACGTCATCGACGCGGGCGACGGCTTCGATTTCCGGCGCGTGCTCAGCGCCCAGCGCCTGGCCGCGGGGCTCTCCAACGGGCAGCCCACGGCCATCGTCTACCGGACCACCAAGGGCTGGCAGTACGGCATCGAGGGCCGCGCCTCCCACGGAGCCGGGCATCCCTTCTGCTCCGAAGGCTACCATCAGGCCGTGGCCCCCTTCGAGAAGAAGTTCAAGGTCGAGCTCCCCCACTTCCAGGGCGACAAAACGCCGGAGCGCGTGGAGGCTGCCTACTTCGAGACTTTGCTCTGCCTGCGCAAGGCGCTGGAGAAGCGCCGCGCCCTGCCGGAGTGGGCCGCGGGCAAGGTCGCGGCCGCGGCTGGCCGCCTGAGGGCCGAGACCTGCGTCCCCAAAGCCGGAGGGCCGGACACCGCCGCGCTCTACACGGACGCGGTCTCCCCGGAAAAGGTCCCGGCCGAGTTGGGCATCGTGCCGGGCAAGTCTATGACCCTACGCGCCGCCCTGGGAGGCTCCCTGGGCTGGCTCAACAACCTCACCCACGGCTCCTTCCTGGCCTGCGCCGCGGACCTCATGGAATCGACCAGCGTCTCGGCCGTGGCCGGGTCTTTCCCAAAAGGATTCTACAACGCCCGGACCAACCCGGCCTCGCGCCTGGTGCCCGTCGGGGGGATATGCGAGGACGCCATGGGAGGGGTCATGGCCGGGGTCTCGAGCTTCGGCTTCCACGTGGGCGTGACCAGCTCCTACTCGGCCTTCATCGCGGCCTTGGAGCACATCCCGGCCCGCCTGCACGCCATCGGCCAGCAGGCCCGCCACGAGGCCACGGGCGAGCCTTTCCGGCCCTGGGTCATGGTCAACGCCCACGCGGGCCCCATGACCGGGGAGGACGGCCCCACCCATGCCGACCCCCAGCCCCTGCAACTGCTGGCCGGCAATTTCCCCAAGGGCGCGCTCATCACCTTGACCCCCTGGGAGCCCCAGGAGGTCTGGCCCCTGCTCATCGCGGCTCTCAAGGCCCGGCCTGCGGTCATCGCGCCCTTCGTGGCCCGTCCCGCGGAGATCATCCCGGACCGCGCCGCGCTCAAGATCCCGCCCGCGCACGCCGCGGCCAAGGGCCTCTACGCCTGGCGCCGCAGCGACAAGACCGACGCCGCCGTGGTCCTGCAGGGCTGCGCCGCGACCTTGCTCTTCGCCCGGCACGTTCTGCCCGAACTCGACAAGCAGAACGTGGCGGTCAACGTCTTCCATGTCTCCAGCGCGGACCTCTTCGACCTCCTGCCGCAGCAGGAGCAGGAAGCGATCTTCCCGGAGAAGCTGGCCCGCCAGGCCATGGCCATCACGGACTACACCCTGCCCACCATGGCGCGCTGGGTGCATTCCCAGGAGGGGCTGCGCCAGTCCCTGCATCCCTTCCGGGGGGGAAAGTTCCTGGGCAGCGGCAGTTGGGACAAGGTCCTCCAGGAAGCCGGCCTCGACGGCCCGACCCAGCTCGAGACCGTGCTGGATTGGTGCCGCAAAGCCGGACGATGAGTCGGGTCCGGAGGGCGCTCTGCGCCGTCCTGCTCCTCGCCGCGGGCTGCGCGGGACTCGGAAGAGACTCGGCCGGTCCGGCTGCTCCCGGCTGCGCGCGCAGGATCTTCCCGGCGTCTCCCGCCGAGGTCGAGGCCGCGGTCGCCGCGGAATGGGCCAAGGTCCCGGAGCTGACGATCCGCCGCGAGAGCGGCGCCCTGGTGGCGGAGCAGGACCAGAACGGCGCGCGCCTGACCATGACCGCGCGCTTCGAGCCCGCTGGCTCCCCCGACAGCACCGAGGTCACGCTCGACATCTCGCTCTCCCAGCCCCTCTCCGCCGAGCGCATCCAGGAGATGGAGAGCCAGCACCTGGACAAGCTCCTCAACGACATCCAGTGGCGCGCGCGCTGAGCGCGCGCCGCTCTGTGGTATCATAGTTCCCGTGGAATCCGCCCCCACACCCTCGGCCAGCATCCTCTCCGTCCGCCCCGTCGAACCCGCCGAGGTCGCGTGGCTGGAGAAGGGGATGCTCCACGTGGGCTTCTTCTCCAACCTGGGACGCGCCCAACTGGCCAAGGTCCTGCCCTATATGCTGCTGGTCCGCTACGCGGCGGGCTCGGTGATCTGCACGGAAGGCGAGCCCGGGGACGCCATGTACCTCATCTTCAAGGGCGCGGTCCTCATCACCAAGAAGGGCTGGAAGGAGCCCGTGGCCCGGCTCAAGGACGGGGACTTCTTCGGCGAGAT
Organism: Elusimicrobiota bacterium; assembly: GCA_016212825.1. Classification (GTDB taxonomy): domain Bacteria; phylum Elusimicrobiota; class Elusimicrobia; order UBA1565; family UBA9628; genus UBA9628. The sequence goes on from JACRDS010000121.1 coordinate 12,730, forward strand.
GGCCCTGCTGCTGGGCGAGCCGCGCTCCGCCACCGTGACCGCCGTGGGCGAGCTCGAGGCCTTCTGCCTCGCCTCGGTGGATTTCAAGCGCGTCGCTGAGCGCAGCCCGGATATGACCGCCTCCCTGCGCCAGCTCGCCGAGGAGCGCCGCCGGAAGCTGGCGCAGTCCTGACCCGGAGCCCTAGAGCCCTTCGGTCCGCGGCCGCGGCTTCTCGTAGGTGATCATGATGGAGTTGCCCACGGAGGTCCCGTCGCACTCGCCCCCGCAGGTCAGCTCGATGCGGGCGAGGGGAGACCGGAAGACGCTCCGCGTCTGATGCTCGGGGACCTGGAAGGAGCGCAGCTTCTGGACCCGCACCGCCAGGTCGGCGCCCTCCACCTCGGGCGCGCCGTACTTCTCGCTCAGGAGGACCTTGACCCTGCGGTAGTGATCCAGGTAGAGCTCCTTGCCGGTCTGCACGGGCTCGAAGACCACCGTGACGCTCTGCAGGCCTTCGGGCCCCAGGCGGTAGGTGGCCGTGGCCTTGAGCGAGTCGATGACCGTGGGCTCGGACCAGAAGCGGTCGCCCGAGCCTCCGGGCAGGACCCGGCTCAAGGGGCGGGCGATGGTGAACTTCTTCTCATCCATGTCCCAGGCCGTGTTCTGGTAGACATAGTGCTTGGCGCAGCCCGTCAATGCGGTCAAGGCGAGGAAAGCGGCGGGAGTTCTCCAGTCCATGGGCCCTATTATAGCTTTGCGGGACCGCAGGAGCTATCATATCCCCAGGCATGAGTCTCCCCCGCTGGCCGCGCGCCCTGTCTTTGGCCCTCGCCGCCGCAGCCGTCGTGCGCCTGGCCTCAACGGTCGGCCCTCTGGGCGCGGAGGCGTTCCAGAAAGGGGCCTGCTGGCCGGAGACCGACAACGCCGTGGAAAGCGGCGCGGCCCTGCTCCTGGGCGTGCCCTACGCCTATGCCCGGCCGATGCCGGGCTGGTCCGTGACCAACGCCCTGCTCTGCCAGGGCGAGGCCCGCTCCCGGGTCGCCTTGGGGCGGGGGCTGGCCCTGTTCCTCTGCGGGCTGCTCGTCTTCTGCCTGGGCTGGCTCCTGCACTCCCCCCTGTGCGGGGCCCTGGCCCTGCTGGCTTTCTCCTTCCTGGCGCCGGACTGGTTCGTGGGCAGACGCTGGCTCTGCATCCCCCTCGCGTCCCTGGCGGCCTGCCTGGCGGCTTGGCGCGCCCGCGCTCCTTCCCTGAAGCGGACCTGGCTCGCGGCCGGGGCCCTGGCCGCCAACCTCGCGGTCATATCGACCCTGTTCCTCTTCGGTCCGGTCCTGGCCCTCCATGACTGGGCCTCAGGCGGCGGGGAGCGCAGGCGCCGGGCCCGGGCCGTGTCGGCCGCCGTCCTGTGCCTGGCCCCCCTGCTCTTCCTGGCTCCCTGGGTCTACATGAACTGGCGCGCCTACGGAAGCCTGACCCTCTTCGAGCGCGGCCGCGCGGACAGCAACATCCTCAACGGCGCCCTGGGGCTGGTGGAATGCCCGCCGTTCGACCGCCTGCCCCCGCCCGGAGAAGGAGTCCTGGGCCGGGCCGCAGCCGAGGTGGCGAGCCATCCCCTGCGCTATCTCGCCGCCTGCGGCCGCCGCCTCTGGTTCTCGTTCTCCCTGCAGCCCCTGCTGGCCTGCGCCGGCCTGCTGGCCTTGGCCGTCCTGCGGCGGCGAGAGGAGGTCCGGGCCGTCGGGCTCCTAGCCCTCTACTGGGTCGCAGTCCATTGCCTCATGACCGTGGAGCGGGACTACTTCATCCCGGTCTGGCCCCTCTTCCTCGTCCTGGGGGCGGGCCTGGCGGCGCACCTCCTGCGCCTGCCCCGGGACTCGCCGGGAGACCGCTTCGCGGCCGTTGCCGCGGGAGGCGGACTGGCCGCGGGCCTGGGGCTGACGGCCTTCGCCCTGGGTCTGGCCGCGGCCTATCCGGCGCGCTCTTCGCGGCCCGAAGCCCTCGACGCCGCCCTGCGGCGCAGCCCCGGGCAGGCCTGGCTCTGGGCCGAGCGCGGCGCCCGGCGCCTGGAGGCCAGGCAGGGGCTCGCCGCAGCCGCGGACTACGAGGCGGCGCTGCGTCTCGACCCTCAACGGGAGTACGAGGTCCGCGCGGCCTGGGCCGCGGCGGCCGGCGGCCGCCTGGACCGGCCTCTGCAGGTCCTGACCGAGGCTCCGGACAAGCGGGAGCTGCGCGCCGCCATCGTCGAGACCCTCCGGCGCCTCCTGCGCCGCGAGGCCGGGCCCGCCCGCCGGGCTTGGGGCGAGGCGCTGGACATGACCAGCCGGCTCCAGCGCCGCGAGTCCGGCAGCCCCCTGGACGCGGCGGGCCGGGAGGGGCTCCGGGAGACCGTGCGCGAGGTCCTTTTGCCCTGGCCCGAGCGGGAGAAGCCGCGACTGCTCAGAGACCTCTCGCGGTTCCTGGATCGGGAAGTGCCGGCGCGCTGAGCCCTGGCCGGGGCTTGGCGGCACAAGGGGCATTTTATAGGATAAGACAGCCATGAACCAGATCGGATCCCTCTTCGCCGCGGCCGCCGCCCAGGGCCGCTGGACCCTCTCCGAGGTGGAGGTCTACGACGCGCTCGACGCCCTGGGCCTGACCACCCCGAAGCGCTTCCTCGCCGCGTCCGGCCAGTCCGGCCTGGGCGCCCGCCTGGACGCTCTGCCCGGCGACAAGGTCGTGCTCAAGGTCTCATCCCATAAGACCCTGCACAAGACCGAGTCCGGCGGGGTCAAGGTCTGCGCCAAGGCCGAGTCCTCGGCCCGCGTCGCGGAGATGAGGGGGAAGTTCCCGGAAGCCGAGGGCATCCTGGTCAGCGAGTTCGTGCCCCACGCGATGTTCTCCATGGGCCAGGAGCTCATGCTGGGCGCCCGGGCGGACAAGGCCTTCGGCCCGCTCCTGACCTTGGGCATCGGCGGCACGGACGCCGAGGGCCTCACCTCCACCCTCAAGCCCGGCTTCTCCCCCGCCATCGCCGCGGTCAAGCTCGCGGCCGGCCCGGAAGACTGGCAGCGCTTCCTCGACCGGGCCTGGGTCTGGCGCTACGCCAGTGGCAACGTGCGCGGCGGCAAGCGCCTCGCCGAGGACGCGGCCATGCTGCGCTGGATCGACGGCTTCCGCAGGCTGCTGGAGCGCTTCTCGGACGGCGGCTCCTCCCCCTGGGCCATCGAGGAGGTCGAGGTCAACCCTCTGGCCGTGTCCGAAGGCCGCCTCGTGGCCCTCGACGGCGTGCTGCGCTTCCGCAAGGCCCAGCCCGGCGCGCGGGCCTTCCCCTCGGCGAAAGCCGTCTGGTCTTTGCTCAAGCCCGCCACCGTGGCCGTGGCCGGGGTCAGCGAGAAGAAGATGAACATGGGCCGCATCATCCTGGGCAACGTGATCGAGGCCGGCTTCGACAAGAGCCGGCTCTTCGTGCTCAAGGACTACGCGGGCGGCATAGACGGCGTGAGGTGCTTCAAAGCCCCCGCCGACTTCCCGGAGCCGGTGGACATGTTCGTGGTGGCCGTGCCCTCCCCAGAGGTACCTGAGCTCTTGCGGCAAGCCGCGAACTCGGGCCAGGTGCGCGGGGTGGCGCTGATCTCCGGAGGCATGGGCGAGAAGGAAGGCAGCGAGAAGGTGAAGGACGAGGTCCTGGCCGTCATCGCCGAGGGCCGCCGCAAAAACCCCGACTTCGCGGTCTCGGGCGGCAACTCCCTGGGCATCGTCTCCGTGCCCGGCAAGGTCAACACGTTCTTCATCCCAAAGAAGAAGCTGGCCCTGGGCGCGGAGGAGAACCCGGCCCACGCGCGCACCGCCTTCATCAGCCAGAGCGGGGCCTTCGTCATCTCCGTGGTGAGCAAGCTGGAGTGGCTCAAGCCCGCCTACTGCGTCACCGTGGGCAACCAGATGGACGTCACGGTCTGCGACTTCGTGGAGCAGGTGGTGGAGGACGGGACCGTGAAGGTCGTGCTGGTCTACCTGGAGGGCCTCAAGGAAGGCGACGGCCTCAAGCTGGTCCGCAGCGTGGCCAGGGCCCGCGCCGCGGGCAAGACCGTCATCGTGTACAAGGCCGGCCGCACGCCCACCGGGACCAAGGCGGTCATGGGCCACACCGCCTCCATCGCCGGGGACTTCGTGGTGCTGCGCTCGCTGCTCTCCGGCGCCGGGGCCCTGGTGGCGGAGGACTTCGACTCCTTCGAGGACCTCGTCCAGGTGGCCTGCTTCTGCCACGGCCGCCCCGTGGGCCAGGGCCGCGTCTTCGCCCTGAGCAACGCGGGCTTCGAGACCGCGGGCATGGCGGACAACATCCATCCGCACGGCCCCATCACCGCCGTGATGCCGGAAGGGGAACTGGCCCGGAGCCTGGGCGAGACCCTCAAGAGGCACAGGCTCGACTCCATCGTCGACGTGCGCAACCCGCTCGACGCCACCCCCATGGCAGCCGACGCGCCCCTCATCGAGGTCGCGGACGCGGTGCTGGAGTCGGCCCAGGTGGACTGCCTGGTGGCGGCCGGCATCCCGCTGACTCCGGCCATGAAGACCTTGCCCGAGGAGGGCCTGGCGGATTCGTTCATCGCCAAGCTGGGGGAACTGGCCAGGAAGTCGGGCAAACCAGTCGTCTGCAGCGTGGCCTGCGGCTCGCTCTACGAGCCCTATGTGGCCGAGGCGCGCAAGCACGGCCTCCCGGTGTTCAGGTCCGCGGACCGGGCCGTGCGCGCCCTGGCCGCCTTCAATCTGGTGTCAGGCTTTCACGAAGTTCACATTCAGCCATCAAATCCGTGAAGTTCGTGAAAGCCTGACACCTAGACGTAGACTTCCATCAGGCAGTTCTCGCAGTCGAACTGCAGGCGCAGGCGCGCGCCCGTCCCGTCTTCGAGGAACAGAGGCTCCACAGGCTTGCCCCCGCCGCAGCTGCGCAGGGCGTGGCGCAGGCAGTAGCGGCACACCATGACCCGCGTCCCTTTGAGCACTTTACCCGTCTCCAGGGCGCGCTTGACGGACTTCACCCCGTGCCCGCGCAGGAACTTCTCGGCCAGCCGGTTGAGCACGTTGGCCTCGAAGCCGAGCTCGCCCTCCGGATAGACCGTGCCGGGCTGGGCCGGCTTGCGGGTCCCGCGCGGATGGCTCTTGAGCCTGGCCGCGCTCAGCCCGGCCACGGCGCTGCGCCGCAGGTCGTTGAGCACCGAGACCGGCACGAAGAGGGGCTTGGCCGGCAGGGTGATCTTGGCCGGCTCGAAGCCCGTGCCCCCCAGCTTGGCGAGCTGGCGCTTCATGGTCTGGCGGGCCCCGTCAGCGTCCTTGGGCTGGGGCTTCCCGCAGCGCTGGGAGGCCCGGGCCTTCACGCCATCCTCGTCCTCGATCCGGAGCTCGAGCCCCTCTTCCGTCTCCGCCAGCTCCAGGGAGATCTTGATCCGCCTCTCGATACGCGCCCCCTCCAAAGCCTTGAGCCAGAGCCGGTCGTGGTTGCGCAGCAGGCGCGTGCCCGGCGCGATGCCCTGAGGGTCCTCGACCCAGATGGAACTGCCTTCCACCTTGTTGACCGGGGTGCCGCGCAAGGCGCCCGCCGCGTCGAAGAAGGCGAGGCCGTCGCCGGGGTTCAAGTCCACCCGGCTCGACAGGTCGACGCGCTTGCCGCTCACGCAGCGCGCCACCCCGGCCGGCTGCCCGAAGAAACTCGGCGCCGCGTGCGCGTGCATGGCCCCATCGCGGTTCTTGTGGAAGTAGGTGGTGAAGCCGCGGTTGAAGGTCTTGGACAGGTCCGGCGCCGCCTCCGCGGTCACGGTCCCGGAGGAGGCGCGCTTGCCCCCGGTCTTGGCCAGGGCCGCGTCCAGGGCCCGGCGGTACCACAGCACCGTGTTCTTCACGTAAGACTCGTCCTTGAGCCGCCCCTCGATCTTGAACGAGGTCACCCCCGCCCAAATGAGTCCCTCGAGGTGCGCGGAGAGGTTGAGGTCCTTGAGGCACAGGGCGTGGCAGTTCTCGGCCAGGGCCGCTCCGGAGGCGTCGGTCACCCGGTAGGGCTTGCGGCAGGGCTGGGCGCACTCGCCGCGGTTGGCGCTGCGGCCTCCCGCGGCGTAGCTGAGGTAGCAGCGTCCGCTGTAGGAGACGCACAGGGCTCCGTGCACGAAGGCCTCCAGCTCGACGTCCGGGGCCGCCCCGGCGATGGGCTTGATCTCCTCGGCCGAGAGCTCGCGGGCCAGGATGGCCCGGGAGAACCCGGCCTCCTGCAGGAAGCGCACCCGCGCCGGAGAGTCGTTGTGCATCTGGGTGCTGGCGATGAGCGGCACGGGCGGCAGGTCCAGCTCGAGGAGCCCCAGGTCCTGGATGATGACTCCGTCTGCGCCGTCGTTCCAGAGCTCGGCGATGAGCCGGCGCGCGGGCTCGAGTTCGTCGTCGCTCAAGATCGTGTTGACCGCGGCGTAGACCTTGGCGCGGAACAGGTGCGCCCGGGCGATGAGCGCGGCCACGTCGCGGCGCGGGTTGCCCGCGGCCTGGCGCGCGCCGAAGCGCTCGGCCCCGATGTAGACGGCGTCGGCCCCGCACTCCAGGGCGGCCACGCCGCAGGCCAGGTCCTTGGCCGGGGCGAGGAGTTCGTAGGATCTCGTCTGCATGGGGAGGGTTCGTCCACCTCCATTATAGCCTATCGCCTCCCGCGGGCCGGGTGCGGATATCCCGGCGGGACATGAAACCGCCGCATCCTTTTCCTATAATGAATCAGCATGTTTTCGACGATGCCGAGCCTCCTGCTCGCTCTGGCCTTGGCCTGCCCCGCCGCCGCGCAGGCTCCACAACCTCCCAAAAGCGGCGAACAAGACCCCGAGGCCCCGGCCGTGGCCTGGCCCATAGACCCGGAGGTCATGGCCAAGCAGAGCCGGGAGTTCAAGGCCGCGGCCCGGGCCGCGTTCCTGGACCCCGCGGCGCCCCTGCCAGGCGCCGAATTCCCCTTCTCCAAGGCGTTCTCCGAAGCCTTCGCCAAGGACATCTCCGAGCTCGTCTCCTTGGGCGCGCAGGTCGCCTACGTGCGGCTGGGCCGCAGCCCCGAGGACATGTCCGCCTACGCCGACATGGTCGTGCACGTGGCCGCGCGTCTGGGCGTCGACCCGCCCGAGTCCGCCCTGCCCCGCTACCGGGGCCGGACCCGGCCGGCGGACCAGCCCCTGACGCCCCAGCAGGAGCAGGGCTTCTCCGAACTCACCGAAGCCGTGGCCTCGCCCGAATTCCGCAAGCGCTTCCTCTACGTCTCGTCCATCTACGGTCAGCCCCCTCCGACCGAGGCGCCGGCCCCCTCCCCCGCCAAGGGAAAGGGGCGCAAGCGGCGCCGCCCCGCGGTCCAGCCTCCCCCGGAGCCCAAGGGCCCGTCCGAGAGCGTGCTCGAGGTCATCGACTGGAAGCGGGCCGAGGAGCTCGCGGCCGCGGCCGAGGACGGCGCGGACGGCTGGAACCGGCGCACGCGCCGCCGCCGGCGGGGGCGCTGCTACGAGTGGGTGCGCATGGCCCTGCAGAAGACCGGGCTCTGGACCGACGACTACCGCAGCGAGGTCACGGCCAAGGGCGACTGGAAGCGGCCTCGGCGGGCCTACAGCTTCGCCTGGGCCATGAACAAGCTCGAGTCGCGGCGGCGGCAGGACCCCTTCGCGGACCGTCGGGCTCCCCTGCGGCGGCTCGACCTGCGCGTCGACCCCCTGGTCCGGGGCAGCATCCTCGTCTTCGACCGCAGCGTCTGCGGCCACAACGCGCGCTCCGGACACATCGAGGTAGTCTCGTCCATCTCCCCCCTGCGCGCCTCGAGCTTCAAGTTCCACGAGGTCAAGCTCGACTGTCTGGCTAGGGCGGCCAACGAGGGGAAAGTCCACATCTACGTGCCCCATCGCCTGGATCCCTATCCGCCGACGACGGAAGTCGCGGCATCATCCGGGCCGGTCACCGTCCCCGCAGCATCGGGAGTTCCGCCGACGACGGCAGCGTCGGAGCTGTCGGGGCACGACCGCTAGATAGAATGGACGAGCCGGGCACCCGACCCTAGTTATAGAATTCGCGGGTTGCTCCGAGGGGAGCCTATCCGCATACAACTGATGGGGAGGTGTCCGGCTCGTCCATTCTATCTAGAGCTTGACCGTATCCTCGGCCAGTTCGAACATGCGGCGCACCGCCGCCTTGGCCCGGGCCGCGGTCTCGGCCGGCACCTCGACGCGGACCGACGGGGATGGGTCCTCCAGGACGCGCAGCACCGCGCGCAGGTCCGTCATCTTCATGTAGGGGCACAGCCGGCACATGAAGACGAAGTTCTTCTCCGGGAAGCGGGTCCGGGCCAACTCGCCCAGTCCGCACTCGGTCACCAGCATGTAGTAGGGGGCCCGGGTCTTCTCCACGTAGGCCATCATATCGCCCGTGCCGCCGACGAAGTCCACCAGGGCCACCAGCGCCGGGCTGCACTCCGTGTGGGCGAGTATGCGCACCCCGGGGTAGGCCTTGCGGTAGAGGGCGATGGAGAAGGCGTCGAACTTGTCATGCACGATGCAGCTGCCCTTCCAGATGACCAGTTCCTCGCCAAGCTTCTTACCCAGAGACGCGGCCAGGTTGCGGCCCATCATCTCGTCGGGGACGAAGACCACCTTGGGTTGCTTGGCGTAGAGCCTGCGCAGGATGCGCTCCGCGTTGGCGCTGGTCACGATCACGTCGACCTCGGCCTTCACCTCGGCGGAGGTGTTGATGTAGGCCGCCACCGGAGCGCCGGGATGGGCCGCCTTGAGCCGCCGCACGTCCGCGGCGGTGATGCTCTCGGACAGCGAGCAGCCGGCTCCCGCGGCGGGCAGCAGCACGGTCTTCTCCGGGCTGAGGATCTTGGCCGTCTCGGCCATGAAGCGCACGCCGCAAAACACGATGGCCGCGGCCTTGGTCTCGGCGCAGAGTTTGGCCAGCTTGTAGGAGTCGCCGATGAAGTCGGCCACGCCCACCAGGATCTCCGGACGCTGGTAGACGTGCCCGGGGATCACCGCCTTGCGCAGGGCCTTGAGCGCGTTGATGCGCCAGGTCAGGGCGGCCAACTGCGCCAGGTCCTTGGCGCAGAACCCGAGGTCGGCCAGCCCCCCACAAGAGAGCCGGTCCTGCTCCGCCTCCAGCTGCGCGGCGGAAGGCATCGGAGCCCGCAGCGCCCTCATGAGGCGTCCTCCAGGAGCCGCGGCAGGTCGCTGAAGATCCCGTCGACGCCCAGCTTCTTGAGCCGGCGGGCCTCGGCCGCGTCGTCGACCGTGTAGACCAGGACCTTGAGGCGCCGGCGGTGGGCGGCGGCCACGCGGCCCGCGTCGACCTGCTGGCGGCTGAGGTTGAGGCTCTCGGCGCGCAGTTCCTTCATCTCGGCCCAGGCCGCCTCCAGGCGGGTCTCGCCCAGCAGATAGCCCAGGCGGGCCTTGGGCTCCAGCTCCCGGACGGCGCTCAGGGCCTTGTGCTCGAAGCTGGAGAGCACACAGTTCTTGAGGGCCCGCCGCCGGCGCAGGAGCCCGACCAGCCGGGCCTCCACGCCCGGGTAGCGGCGGGAGCCGTGTTTGAGCTCCAGATGCACCTCGGCCTTCCCGCCCACGAGGTCGAGGACCTCGTCGAGCCGGGGGACCCGCTCTCCGGAAAACCGCGGGTCGAACCAGGAGCCCACGTCGAAACGGCACAGTTCCTGCCAGGACAGGTCGCGGATGTGCTCGGAGCGGCCGGCCGTGCGGCGCAGGTCCTCATCGTGGATGACCACGAGCTCCTTGTCCGCGGCCTGGTGCACGTCGAACTCCACGGCCTTCGCGCCCAGCTCCAAGGCGAGACGGAAGGCCGCCAAAGTGTTCTCGGGAGCCAGGCCGCTGGCGCCCCGGTGCGCGATCACCCGCATCGCGAGAGCCTCTCCAGGAACCGCTCTGCGACCCCGTCGGGGACCTCCACGCCCAGCGGGCCGTCGCGACCGCTGCCCCGGCCGTGGTAATCGCTGCCGCCGGTCACGATGAGGCCGAAACGGGCGGCCAGGTCCTGGAAGCGCCGGATGTCCGAGGGGGAGTGTCCGGCGTAGAAGACCTCGATGCCCTCCAGCCCCTCCCGGACCCAGGACTCCAGCACGCCGAGGTCCGCGACCGTGCCCGGATGGGCGATGGCGGCGAAGCCGCCCGCCGCCCGGATGAGCGCGATGGCCTCCGCCGCGGAGGGCCCCAGGGACCCGACGTAGGCGGGACGTCCCGCCGCCAGGAAGCGGCGGAAGGCCTCGGCCCGATTGGGCACGACTCCCTTGCGCTTCAGGGCGTCCGCCACGTGGGCGCGGCCCAGACTTTCCGGCGAGCCAGGGCTCGCTGGCCCCGAAGACGCGGGCCGTCCTCCTACCGCCGGAGGGGCAGGAGAATCACCTCTCACTTCGGCCAGGGACAGGTCCACGCCGCAGTCCTTGAGCTTGGCCAGCACGGCCTCGAGCCGGCGCACCCGGCGCCGGCGCAACTCGGCGAGCGCCTCTTCCAGCGCCGGGTCCCGCCAGCGGATGCCGTAGCCCAGGACGTGCACGTTCTCGCCCTCGCGGGTGTTGATCTCCACGCCGCAGCGCAGGTCGAGGGCCGCGCCGCGCGCCGCGGCCTCGCCCTCCGGAAAGCCGGAGACGCTGTCATGGTCGCTGAGCACCAGCAGGGAGACCCCGGCCTTCCCGGCCCGGTCCACGACCTCGGCGGGCGTCGCCGTGCCGTCCGAATAGGTGGAATGGGTGTGCAGGTCTATCTTCAGACCGCCACGACCTCTTTGACCTCGGGGACGTCCTGCTTGAGCATCCGCTCCACGCCGCCCTTGAGGGTCATGGCCGCGTGCGGGCAGCAGCCGCAGGCGCCGCGCAGGGCCACCTTGACCAGCCCCTTCTTCTCGTCCACGCCGACGAGCTCGATGTCGCCCCCGTCCGCCTGCAGGCTGGGGCGTATCTTCTCCAGAGCCTTGAGGACCTTCTCCTTGAACATGTGCCGACCTCCGTTGCGCCGACCGCGGCTGTCCCTGCATTCTATCAATTATGGTGTCCGCAGTCTGGCCCGGCAGGCGGTTATTCTAGTATGATTGGGCCATGGGATGGGTCAAGTGTCAAGGCTGCGGCGCTCAGATCGACCCTTCCGCGACATCCTGCCCGGTCTGCCTGAGGCCCCGCTCGCGGCCCGAGATCATGCGCGGGATCATCGAGCTGCAGAAGGGGCCGCTCCGGCGCAGACGCTCCGTGCTGCGCGTGTTCCTGGCCCTGGGCTGCCTCGCCGGGGTCGCCCTGACGGTCTGGAACGAGAGGGCCTGGATGGCTCCCCACTACCGGGCCTACAGATCGTTCTTCGTCACCTGGCTCGGCCTGGACCAGTATCCCTTCACGCCGGATAATAAAGCCGCCCAGCCCGCGGGCCAGGCGGCCGCCTCAGCCCCCCCCTCCGAGGCGCCGTCCCTCGTGACCGCCCCCCCGCCCACGGCCCCGATGCCGGAGCCTGTCGCGGAGCCGCCGAAGACCTCCACGACCGCCGCCGGCGCGCCGGCGTCCCCCGACCACTGGGCGTTGCGCGGGCTGGTCTACGACCTCTACACGCTCAAGCCCGTGGCCAAGGCGGAGCTGACCTTCACCTCGCGGGCCACGGGAAAGGCCCTGCGCTCCCGCACGGACGGCAAAGGGGACTTCACCCTGCGCCTGCCTCGGCTCACGGAGGGCGGCTACGACATCACGGTCCGGCATCCGCGCTACCTGGACAATTTCCTGGAAGAGTACGACCCTCCTTACAAGACCATGAGCCCGGAGCGGCGCCAGCATTTCGGGGCCATGTTCCTGCAGTCCGAGGTCCTGCACGTGCCGTACCTGCCCTCCCCCGACGAGGACCGGCCCCATCTCGACATGGTCCTCATGCCCCGCTGATTCGATTTTTGTATCCTGAAGGGGATGCTGCTGCGTCTCTGCGTCCCCCTCCTCCTGGCCGTCCCGCTGCGCGCCGCGGAGCCGGAGGCGCCCTCGGTCATCGCCTCCTCCCCCGCCGCGACGGTGGAGGCCGCCCAGACCGACGCGCCCCCGGCCTGGTACAAGCCCATACACGGCGTGCACCTGACCGGCTGGGGCGCGGGCGCGCCCAAGACCCGGCGCGCCGTCATCCGGGAGCTCAAAGACGCCGGCCTTAACGCCGTGGTCATCGCCCTCAAGGAGTACGACGGCTACATGTTCGTGCGCGGCGTGCCGCTGGCCCACCAGAGCGGGACCTTCGTCAACGCCATCCCAGACCTGCCCGCCTGCGTGCGCGAGTTCAAGGACGCCGGCATCTACACCATCGGCCGCATCGTGCTCTTCAAGGACAACCACCTGGCCCGGCGCCGGCCGGACCTGGCCGTGCGCAAGGCCGGCGGGGGGATCTGGTCCAACGCCAAGGGCGTGGCCTGGGTGGACCCCTACCGCCGCGAGATCTGGGACTACAACCTCGACATCGCCTCCCGCGCCGCGGCCGCGGGCTTCGACGAGATCCAACTCGACTACGTGCGCTTCCCCTCGGACGGAGACGTGCGCACCTGCCGCTACTCGCACGAGGGCCACAACGACGCCTCGGCCAAGCGCAACCTCAACGCCTTCCTGACCGCGGCCCGGGAACGGCTCAAGCCGCTGGGGGTCAAGCTGTCCATCTGCGTCTTCGGCATGACCACCACGGACGACAGCGGCATGGGCATCGGGCAGCACATCGCGGACTTGACCCGTCAGGTGGACTTCGTCTCGCCCATGATGTACCCGTCGCACTACCACAAAGGGCTCTACGGCCTCAAGAACCCGAACCGGGAGCCCTACAAGACCATCCTCTACGGGACCCGCGACGCGGTGGCGCGCCTGGGCGAGCAGTCCTGGCGCCTGCGCCCCTACTTCCAGGACTTCTCTTTGGGCTTCCGCTACCAGGAAGCCCAGGTGCGCGCCCAGATCCTGGCCGCGGCCCGCGAGGGGGTGACGGACTGGATCCTCTGGAACCCGCAGAACCGCTACACCTGGCCGGCCCTGCGCCACAACAACCAGCCCATCTACGCGCAGCCGCCCAGAAGGCAGGAGAACCCGGCGCCCTGAAGCCTAGCGGGCCTTGGCGGCCCACTCCTTGAGGAGCTTGTCATAGACGTATTTCGCCGCGGTCTGGCCGCCCTGCAGCAGGTCCGCGCCGCCCGTGGGCCAGTGCTCCACCCAGGTGAAGCCCGCGTCGAGGTCCTCCACCCACAGGGTGTACTCGTTCTTCCGGCCGACCCGGATGTCCTGGGAGGACATGCGGATGCGGCTCCCCGGCCAGGGCGCGGCCGCGCCGGCCAGGCGCTTCTCCAGGGCGGCCGCTCCGCGCAGGGCCTTGTCGCGCGCGGCCGACGGCGGGCGGGCGCCCGCGGCCCGGCGCTGGGAGAGGAGGTAGTCCGCCGAGGCGCGGTCCATCATGAGGCGGACGAACAGAGTATGCTTGGCCGGGTCGGAGAACTCCTGCGCGTAGACCTTGAAGTCGCCGTCCGACAGGCTCCTGGTCTGGATGGCCACGGAGACCACGTCGGAGTCCATCCCGCCGTAGCTCTTCATCAGGGCCGTGCCCAGCGGCGACTCGACGAGGTCCTTGATCGCGCTGTCCGCGGTCCCGCCCGAGTTCTCGCCGTAGACCCGCTCGTTCAGCGAGAGGATGCTGGCCAGGGAGGCGGAGAGGTTGCGCGTGGCCTGCGCGTAGGCCACGGCGCTCGAGACGCGCATGTCGGGCAGGAAGTCCGACCTCCCCACGCCGGCCAGGGTCGCCGCGCAGTCCAGGCCGGCGCAGCGGTCGTGGATCCAGTCCGGCGGCGGCGCGGGAGCGCCGCCGCCCTGACGGACATCAGGAAGTGCGTTGTCCGTCATGGGCGCCTGCGCGCTCAGGCCCGGGGAGACGGCCCAGAGCGCGGCGGCCAGCGCCGCCACTCGGAGGCTAGGCATCGTCGCCTCCCAAACCCTTGAGGAGGTCCGCCAGCGCCTTGTCCCCGGGGAAATCCTTGAGCCCGTCCTCGGCGAACCTCCGCGCCTCCTCGTTGCGGCCCAGGGCGGCCAGGGAGCGGGCGCCGTTGACGCGGAAGGAGCGCTCCTGGGGGTACTTGGCCGCGGCCTTGAGGCAGAACTCGGCGCATTCACGCAGACGGCCAGTCTTCCCCAGGATGGCGGCCTGGCAGACCCAGGCGAAGGCCTCGTCGCCCTTGCGCGCCAGCCAGTCGCAGAGGGACTCCGCCTCGCCGTACATCTCGAAGCCGATGAGGGAGCGCAGGATGTCCTGCAGGTAGTCCCGGGCGGGGCCGGCCGGCCGAATCTCCTCGCGGCCGGCGGCCGATCCCTGGAGGTAGCGCAGGACCTGCAGGAAGTGGCGGCACACCATCCAGACCACGCCGCTGCTGCCCAGGTCGAGCTTGACCAGCTTGCGCATATCCTCGGCCGCGAACTGCCCGGCCGCAGGCAGACTCAGCAGCTTGCCCTCACCCTCCTGGGCTCCGAGTTCGGCCCGCCCGTAGGCGATGCGCACGCCCTCGGGGATGGTCAGGCGGGACACCGGCAGTTCGTAGAGCTCGGGGGCATCGGACGGCAGGCGCCCCTCGCAGAGGGAGCGCACCAAGGTCCAGGGGACCGGCACCTGGGTCGCGGGGTCCAGGGTCAGACGCACGCCCGCAAAGTAGCGCACCCCGCGCAGGAGCTTGAAGACCTCGCCCGGCTGGTGCTCCATCCACACGAATTCTTTGCCCTTGGGCGGCCGCAGGCGGCGGCCGCGCACGTAGCCGCCGACGTCGTCGCGGGCCGGGAAGACCGGGACCCAGACCCCGCCCATCTCCGGGTCGCGGTCCGCCCAGACCGAGAAATCCCGGGCCTGGCGGGTCACGCGCACCTCGGGGCCTCCCTCCAGAGGCTCGTCCACGCAAAACAGGAAGGTCTGCGAGCGCAGGAGCTCCTTGTAGAGGCCGTGGCGGGGGAGGGAGGGATGGTCCGCCGCCTGCTGGATGAGGTACTCGAGGGTCTCGACCACCGATACTGAGGTTAGCCTCCTGGGAGGGTCTTGTCAAGCCTCCGTCATTTGATAGACTTGGCGCATGCCCATGCCGTCGCGCCGCGTGCTGGCGCGCTACCCTTGCGACCTGCCCGTGGAGGTCCATGCCTTCCTCAGCGGGACCCGCGCGGCCGGCGGGCGCCTGCGCAACCTCAGCCTGGGGGGAGCCCTGTTGCAATGCGCCGACCAGCTGGGACGCGGGGTCACCTACTTCTTCCGCTTCTCCTGGGAAGGAACGCCCCTGGCCCTGCCCGGCCGCGTGGCCTGGGCCGGCCCGAGCAAGGCGGGGAGCCGCCGCTACGGCATCCAGTTCAACCTGACCCGGGACCAGGAATCCTTCGTGCGCGGGATCGTCGAGATCCTGCGCTCGGCCGCGCCGCCCGCGCCGCGCCGGACGGCGCGGGACTACTGGGAGCCCTGGCGGCCGGGCCGGACCTGATTTTGTAGAATAGCGGAGTATCAAGGAGGAGATTCTCATGGGCAACACCGTCGCCGACAGCAAGACCGTCTCTTATAAGGAGCTGGGCTTCGTCAACACGCGCGAGATGTTCCAGGACGCGATGAAGAACGGCTACGCGGTCCCCGCCTACAATTTCAACAACATGGAGCAGCTGCAGGCCATCATCACGGCCTGCGTAGGTAGCCGCTCCCCGGTCATCCTGCAGGTCTCCAAGGGCGCGCGCGACTACGCCAACTCGACCTTGCTGCGCTGGATGGGCCGCGGCGCCATCGAGATGATGAAGGAGATGGGCAAGCCGGTGCCGGTGGCCCTGCACCTCGACCACGGCGACACCTTCGAACTGTGCAAGTCCTGCATCGACTCGGGCTTCTCCTCGGTGATGATCGACGCCTCCTCCAAGCCTTTCGCCGAGAACGTGGCCCTGACCAAGAAGGTGGTGGAGTACGCGCACCAGCGGGACGTGACCGTGGAAGGCGAGCTGGGCGTGTTGGCCGGCATCGAGGACGAGGTCTCGGCCGAGAAGTCCCACTACACGGACCCCAAGGACGTGGAGGCCTTCGTCAAGCAGACCGGCGCGGACTCGCTGGCCATCTCCATCGGCACCAGCCACGGGGCCTACAAGTTCAAGCTCAAGCCCGGCCAGTCGGTGCCCCCGCTGCGCTTCGACATCCTCAAAGAAATCGAGAAGCGCATCCCAGGCTTCCCCATCGTCCTGCACGGCTCGTCCTCGGTCCCGCCCGCCTACATCGAGATGATCAACAAGTACGGCGGCAAGATGGAGGGCACGGCCGGCATCCCAGAGGAGCAGCTGCGCCAGGCCGCCAAGTCCGCGGTGTGCAAGATCAACATCGACTCCGACGGCCGCCTGGTCATGACCGCCGCGGTGCGCAAGGTCTTCCAGGAGAAGCCCGGCGAGTTCGACCCGCGCAAGTACCTCGGCCCGGCACGCGAGGAGCTCATCAAGATGTACATGGACAAGAACGAGAAGGTCCTGGGCTCCGCGGGCCGCTGCTGAATTCGGGACACAATACTTAATTCGAAAGGAAGCTCTCCTTACGGAGAGCTTCCTTTCTTTATGAGCTGCGGCTGAAGGTCAATTCTTCTTGGCGGGCGGGAAGTACTTCTGGTAGAGGTCCTTGAGAAACTGCCCGATGGTCCCCCCCGAGGCCCGGATCACGTCGGCGAAGCCCCAGACCGCCAGGGCCGCGAAGAGCGCGGTCAGGTACGGGTTGGCCACGGCCAGAGCCAGCCCGGACATCAGCGCCTGCAGCACGTAGCCGCTCGCCATGCGGTCCGGCCCGTCCTTCGGGGACTTGGCCGGGTCGTAGGTCACGGCGAAGAGCGCGCTGGCCACGCCGGTCACGGTCATGGCGTTGAGGGCATAGGTCATGAGCAGGCTCATGCCCGGCAGGGCCTTCTCCACGATGGCCAGGCCCAGGGCCGCCGCGACGGCGGGGAACACGGCCATGATGCGGTCGGCCGAGGAGGTCTCGGCGTCCTTGAACTTGCCCTGGAAGGCGCCCTGGCCCAAGGCCGCGGTGGCCAGGGCCGTGGGCAGAGGGCTGATCACGCTCTTGGTGCCGAGGAAGAGCAGGGAAGCGATGTCCATGCAGGCGTAGACCCCGGCGCCGGCGAGTATGCCATAGCGCAGGATGGAGCCCAGCAGTTCGCCGGTGCTCGCGCCCTTGCCGTCCTTGCCCTTGGCCGCGATGGCGCCGTAGACCGAGCCGATGGCTGCGGCCACGATGCTGGCCGTGGGGTTCATGTAGCTCAGGGCCGAGGCCACGGTGAGGGCTCCGGCCGCCGGAGCGCCGGCCGCCAGAGCGACGGCGGGCATGAGCAGGACCAGAGCCGCGACCGCGGCGGCGATGACGAGCTTGACCGCGATGGCGCGCTTGGCGGAAGGCGCGGGCAAGGAGGTCTTGGCATCCGGGACGGCGGTCTCGGCCTTGGCCAGCGGCGCGGCCTGGCTCACGAGCGCGGCGCCGGCCAGGACCGGGGCCTCATCGGACCGCCGGGCCTTGATGTTCGAGCCGTCCATGAGGCTGCCCATGCGCAGCGCCGAGGTCTCCACGGACTCACTCTGGGAAGCTTCGGCCGGGGCGCCCTGGGTCAGCGCGGCCATGGCCGTGGGGACGGCCTCCGCCTTGGCCGGCTCAGCCGCCAGCGGCAGGAGCGCGTTGGCCTGGACCAAGACGGCCGGAGCCGCGATCTGGACCACCGGGCTCGTCAAAGCGGCGCCCACGCTCGGGGCCGGCGCGGTCAGGGAAGGGGTGATGAGGCTGGCCGGCATCAAGGAGATCCCGGCATGGGAGAAGGCTGATCCGGGCATGGCCGGCAAGGCGCCCTGGACCCCGGCGCCGACAGGGGGAATCACCTTGGAGGATATGATCTGGGCTGCGGCCGCGTAGCCGGTGAAGCCCGGGGACATGAGGAAGATGGATGCGGCCAGGAAAGAGGAGAGGATTCTCATAGGCATCCATGATACCGCAGGCGCGGCCTTGCCAGTATGAGACGAAGGGCTCAGTCCGCCGCCGTCTTAGGGCCTAAGAAATGCGGGACACAATACCTATTCCCTGAAAATAAGTATTGTGTCCCGCATTTCAGACCAGGCGCATGTGGCGGCCGTCGCGGCCGTGGTGCACGGCCAGGATCTCGGCCAGGACCGAGATGGCGATGGCGCCCGGGGACTTGCCCCCGCAGTTGAGCCCGATGGGCGCGTAGACGCGCTTGTCCTTCTCCGGGTGCAGGCCCTTGAAGTTCAGGAACTTGAAGACGGAAGGAGCCTTGTTCTTGCTGGCGATCAGTCCTATATAGGGCGCCGGCGTCTTCATGGCCGCGGCCAGGCACTCTTTGTCCAGCATATGACAGCGGGTCACGATGACCACATAGGTCTTCTTGTCCACACCGGCGAGCTTGACGGCCTTGTCGGGCCGCTCCACCAGTATGCGCATCGCGTGCGGGAAGCGCGTCTTGTTGGCGAACTCATCGCGGTCGTCCGCCACCGTGTAGGGGATGCCGGCCAGGGCCGCGGCCTCGGCGACCTTGAGGCCCACGTGCCCAGCTCCCACGACGAGCAGCTTGAGCTCGGTCGCATGCACGTCTATGAAGAGTTCCACGCGGCCCACGCATTCCATCCCGATGCCCTTGGGTGTGAGGTCGAAGGACACCTTGCGGCTGGTCCCCTCCTTAAGGGCCTTCCTGGCCGCGTCGATGGCAAGCTTCTCGAGTATCCCGCCGCCCACGGTGCCGGCGCTGGAGCCATCCTCATAGACCACCATCTCGGCCCCGCATTCCCGGGGGGTGGAGCCGGCTGCGGATATGACGGTCACCAAGGCCGCGCCGCGACACTGGCTCATAGCCTCGGCCATGAGCTTGAAGACGTTCTCTGCCTCTTGCATAGCTATCTCTCCCGGTCCCGGACCAGAGCCGCGAAGGAGCGATCGTAAGTCTTCTCCGCCCGCGCGCTGAAGAAGCAGGCCGGGAACTGGTTCATGCCGCGGTGGTAGGCCAGGCACTCGCAGCAATGCCCCTTCTTGGAGCAGTCGTAGGTGCAGTTGCAGGCCTTGAGGTTGACGGTCTTGCGGTCGCAGTCGCTCATGAGGGTCTCCTGTCCCGATATCATACAACACCTGGCTCAATATGATAATCTTTGCCAGCAGAATCCGCTCGAGGAGGATCGCGATGGCCCAGGAACATCTCGGACTGCCGGAGAACGCGCGCAGACCTCTGAACCCCGGGGAGAAATACGTCCCCATCGTGCCCGCCGCGCAGGAGGTGCCGGAGCTCACCTGGCGCGCCGTCATCCTGGGGCTGGTCATGTGCGTCATCTTCTCCGGGGCCATCACCTACCTGACGCTCAAGACCGGCAACGGCCTGGAGGCGGCCATCCCCATCTCGATTCTGGCCGTGGGCCTCTCCTTCGCCTTCAAGCGCCACAGCACCATCCTCGAGAACGTCATGATCATCGCCATCGGCGCAACCTCCGGCATCGTGGCCGGCGGCGCGGTCTTCGTCCTGCCGGCCCTCTATGTGATGGGGCTGGAGAAGCACACCAACCTCTTCCAGCTCTTCTTCATCCCCTTCCTGGGCTCGGTGCTGGGCGTCATGCTGCTCATCCCGCTGCGGCGCTACTTCGTCTCCGACATGCACGGCCATTTCCCCTTCCCCGAGGCCACGGCCACCACCGAGGTGCTGGTGGCGGGCAAGAAGGGCGGCCGCGACGCTTTGGTCCTGGTCTACACCATGCTCATCGGCGGCGTCTATGACTTTCTCTGCGTGACCCTGCGGGCCTGGCGCGAGACCTTCACCACCGAGCTCATCGGATCCTGCTCCGCCCTGACCAACAAGTGGAAGGCCGTGTTCTCCACCTCCACCGGCGCGGCCATCACGGCCATGGGCTACATCGTGGGCATCGAGTACTGCCTCATGATGGCCGCGGGCGGCATCCTCTCCACTCTGGTGCTGGTGCCGCTGATCGCCTACTTCGGCGACCTGGGCGGCGGGACCAAGTTCGCGGACATGGCCGCCGGCGACATCTACTCCGGCTACTCGCGGATGATCGGCATCGGCGCCATCTTCATGGCCGGCATCATCGCCATCGTCAAGTTCATCCCCATCATCTACAAGTCCACCGTCGAGGGCCTGGCCATGGCCCTCAAGGCCCAGAAGGGGCACGGCCACAAGGCGGAGCGCACCGACCTGGACATCTCCATGGGGCTGGTGGTCCTGTTGACTTTGGTGACCTTGGTCGCCATCTGGTTCTACTTCCGCTACTCGGTCCTGAGCGGCCAGTCCAACCCCTTCGTCCTGGCCTCGGCCGGCCTGGCCAGCACTTTGCTGCTGGCCTTCCTCTTCAACAGCGTCTCCGCCTACGCCATCGCCACCATCAGCGTCACGCCCATCTCGGGCATGACCATGCTGACCTTGCTGCTGACCACGATCCTCCTGAGCAAGGCCGGGCTGGCGGGCCCCGAAGGCATGGTGGCCACCTTGCTCGTGGGCGGCGTGGTCTGCACCGCGCTGTCCATGTCCGGGTCGCTCATCACCCAGATGAAGATCTCCTACTGGGTCGGCGCCACGCCCAGGAGGCTGCAGTGGGCCAACATCGCCGGCTCGGTCGTGGCCGCGGTGGTCACCGCGGGCGTGATCGTGGTCCTGGCCCAGACCTACGGCTTCAACAAGACCCCCGCGACCCCCAATCCCCTGCCCGCGCCGCAGGCCAACGCCATGGCCGCGGTCATCGGCAGCATCATGTCGGCCGGCGCCCCCTGGTTCCTCTACGCCATGGGCGCGCTCATCTCCGTGGTCATGGAGATGCTGGGCGTCTCGCCGTTGGCCTTCGGCCTGGGCATGTACCTGCCCCTGGAGATCAACTTCCCCATGCTGGTCGGCGGCGGCGTCTCCTGGCTGGTGCAGAAGAGCGCGGGCCAGGACAAGAAACTCGCGGCCGCCTACAACGAGCGCGGGACCTTGGTCTCCTCCGGCCTGGTGGCCGGCGGCGCCTTGGTCGGCGTGATCGCCTCGCTGATCAAGTGGGTCGAGAAGGAGCGCGGCGCGCAGATCCTCCCGGACCTGGCCAACGACGGCGCCGCGGGCAACTGGCTGGCCCTGGCCATGCTGACCCTGTTCTGCGCCTACATCTTCTGGGACGCGCGCCGCGCCAAGGCGCACAGAGAGCCCGCCGGCTCATGAGCGGCCACCGGCCCCTGCCCGAAGCCGAGCTGCGCGAGGTCTTCCTGCGCGCCTCCGGCCCGGGCGGCCAGAACGTGAACAAGGTGGAGACCGGGGTCCTGCTCATCCACATCCCCACCGGCGTCTCGGTCCGGGTCACGGACGAGCGCTCCCAGGCGGCGAACCGCGCCCTGGCCCGGACGCGCCTGGCCGAAAAGCTGGCGCGGCGCGAGGCGGAAGCCCGGGCGCGGCGCGTCCATGAGGCGGAGCTGCAGCGCAGGCGCAACCGCAAGCGCAGCCGGGCCTCCAAGGAGCGCATGCTCCAGGACAAGCACCGGCGCTCTCGCCTGAAGGACTGCCGGCGCGGCCGCGGCGACGACTGAGGCAGGCCTCAGCCTTCCTTGGCGTAGAGGATCTCGACGCTCTTGGCCGGCTGGCGGCACAAAGAGCTGCCGTCCATCAAGAAGCCCCGTACCTCGGGCGTGGCGGGCAGGATGTCGCCCTTGAGGTCGATGTCCACGTAGACCGCGGCGAAGGTCGTGGTGAGCTTGCCGCAGGACGGCTCGCCCCTGCGGGTGAAGAGGTCTCCCACGATGTTCCAATGGTCCGCGTAGCGCGCCCCCCCGCCGATGTGGAACCGACCGGCGGCGGGCTCGCCTTCCACGATTATGGCCGAGCCGTCCACGAAGGGCAGGTCGTAGGGCTGGGGCACGGAGACCCCGACCCGGCCGAGGCAGAAGCGCCGGGGCAGGCCCAAGGCGTCGGCCTCGGCGTGCGGCGGCCGCGACCAGCAGGCGTCAAACCGCGCGAAAGACTCCCGGGGCGGAAGCTCCGCGCGCGCGACGGCCGCCTGCGACATCTCATGGCGGACCTGCCGGACGCCGCCCACGGCCTGGGAGAAGGCGCTCTCCAGGGAAGGCGCGGCGCCCAGGGGCGCGGTCAGGCACAGCAGGGTCAAAAGGGTACCGGTTCTCTTCATAAGGTATTAGCATAGCATGTCCGCCGCCCGTATTTTGCTAACATCGTCGGAGGACCATGCGCAGAACGCTCAAGAACATCCTCTACGACGCCTTCCACGCCTCCGGCCTGACCGGCCTGCTCCTGCGCAAGAACCGCCGCCACGTGCCGGTCCTGCTCTACCACGGCGTGGCCGACCGCCGCTGGCCCGGCGTGCTCGACTGCGAGCGCAAGCACGTGCGCGCCGAGGACTTCGAGAGGCACCTGGTCTTCCTGAAGGAAAACTTCCAGGTGGTGCGCCTGACCGACTACGCCGAGGCGCTCTGCGGCCGCCAGCCCCTGCCCAAGGCCTGCGCCGTGATCACCTTCGACGACGGCTACGCGGACAACCACTCCGTGGCCCTACCCCTGCTGCGCAAGCACGGCCTGCCCGCCACGGTGTTTCTGGCCGCGGACTTCGTGGTCAAGGGCGCCCCGCTCTGGGTGGACCGCCTGGCCGCGGCGTTCTCGGCCACGGAGTTGGGCGACTGGACGGACCCCGCGGCGGGGACGCGCTTCCCCCTGGGCACGGACGCGGGCCGGACGACCTGCTGCCTCTGGGTCAAGAGCCGGCTCAAGCTCCTCCCCGACGCGGCGCGCGCGGAACTCCTGGAGCGCATCTGCCTGGCCCTGCGCGGCCCCGCAGAGCCGACGCTCCCCTCCCTGTTCTCCCCCCTCACCCGGGAGCAGGTGCGGGAGATGGCGGGCTCCGGGCTCATCGACTTCGGCTCCCACGGGCTGAGCCACGCCATCCTCACCGCGCTTCCCGCGGCCGACGCCCGCCGCGAAATCGCGGGGTCCAAGAAGGTCCTTGAGGAGTTCTGCGGCGGGCCGGTGCTGAGCTTCGCCTATCCCAACGGCGACTACGACCCGGGCGTGGCGCGGCTGGTGCAGGAGGCCGGCTACGCCTGCGCCGTGACCGGCGGCCTGAGCCTCAACGAGCCAGACCAGACCGACCGCTTCGCCATCCGGCGCGTGGCTTTCGCGGAGGGCGACAGCGTGGCGGTCATGGCCGCCACCGTCTGCGGCCTGCGCGGCCGCATGATCGCCCTGGCCGGAGGCCGCTGATGGCGCCCGAGCTCGCGGCGGTCCTGCCGCAGGACCAGGACGCGCTGGCCTCTTTCCTGGCCTCTTTCCCGGGGCTGGAGGGCCGGCCGGAGTTCTGGAGGAACCGCTTCCGCCTGTGGTGGCAGGGCAACCCGGCCTTCTTCGGGACGCCCGCCGGCTGGGTCCTGCGCCAGGACGGCGCCATCCAGGGTTTCCTCGGCAACATGCCGAGCTTCTTCCAACTGGGCGGCCGGCAGGCCACGGTCCACGCCGTGACCAGCTGGATGGTCCTGCCGGCTGCGCGCGAGCAGAGCCTCTCCTTGATCATGGAGCTCATGCGCGCCTCGGAGAAGACCTTGCTCTTCGACACCACGCCCACTGCCGAGGTGGCCGAGATCCTGAAGTCCTTGGGCTTCGTCGATGTCCCCTGGGCCGGAGCCCGGGAAAGTCTGTTAGTCCTGGACTGGAAACGCTGCCTGCCCGCCGCCGGCCTGCCCTCTCTTGCCGCGGCCGCCGCGGACTACCTGCAGGACCTGCGCCTCAAACCCCTGGCCCGGCCGGGCCTGCCGGAGTCTTCGCCCTGCGCGGAGATCGCAGCGGAGTTCGACGAGCTCTGGCAGAGGACCTCGGGCCTCTTCGCCAACACCAACTTGCGCACGGCCGAGGCCCTGCGCTGGCACTGCCTGGGAGACCCGGACGTGGACAAGCGCGTCTTCGCCTGCCGCTCCGGCGGAAGACTGGCTGGCTACATGGTCCTCAAGGCGCGGACCCGCCGCGGCCTCAAGACCATGGAGGCCGCGGATTTCTGGGAGGACCCGGCCGTACCGGGCGTGCTGGAGTCATCGCTCGCCGCAGTCCGGGACTGGGGCAAGACCCAGGGACTGGACCTTCTGGCCTTCCCGCATTTCAGCGCGGGCCTGGGGGAGCGCCTGGGCCGGGCCGGGCTCTTCGAGCACGCCTCTGGCCGGCGCGCTTTGGTCTGCGGCAAGCCGGAGCTCCTCGAAAGGTTAAAGCCCGAGGATTCGTACTTCGTCGGCCTACAGGGCGACTACGGCGCCGCTGTCTCTTAGGGTGCCACGGGTTGACTTTCTTAACTTACCCATGAGGATGTCGCAAGGAACGGTGATTCTGCTTGTAGCTGCCGGCCTGAGCGCCTCGGGGGACTGGCGCACCGCCTCCCGCACTGCACCCCTCAGGTGACCCGAAACGTAAAATCGTGAAAACCAGGTACTGTTAAGCCTGGAAGTTAAGAAAGTCAACCCGTGGCACCGTCTAGAGCTTTCTAGCGGAGCAGAAACGACGCGCCGGCCAGCAGGAGGGCGACGAGGGCCGCGGCCAGGGCGGCCCAAGAGACGAGGCTCGTCCGGACAGGGAGCAGCACCATGGCCGCGGCGGCTTCCTCAGTGTGCGTGAGGCTCACGGCGTGCGGCAATTCCCTGCCCTCGGCCCGGAAGAAGACGGCGCCGGAGCCGCGTTGGACGAGCTCCAGCCGGCTGCCGGGCGTACGCAGGAAGGCCGGCTCGCATTTGCGCAGGGCTTCCTTGGCGCACCAGCGCGCCGCGAAGTGCTGCCGGGGCTCGGACTGCTTGGCGCAGTAGGCGATCTCCTCCGACGAGAAGTTCTCCTTGTAGAACTGATGCCCCGCATAGTCCGCGGTCTCCGGCAGGGCCGAGAGAGGCTCCATGTCGATGCCGCAAGACGAGGCCGCGGGCTCCTCCGCGGGCCCGGCGGCGGGCGTCGGCGCCGGCGGGGCCTTGCCGGAGACCACGGCCTCGAGCTCGGCGAAGGTCTTGGCGGTCGCCGCGGCCATGCAGTCCGTGCCCAGGTAGCGGCGGATGGAGGCGATCAGGACCGCCTTCTTCAAGGAGCCCCTCAGGGCCGGGACGTCCAAAGAGAAGTCCGCCTGGATGGAATCCGGCGCGCACTTGCACAGTCCGGCCACGACCTCGCGCAGGTCCTGGGGGGCGCTCATGGCTTGCCTCCTTCGTAGGCGGCGAGCTGGTCGCGCAGGTCGCGCAGGAACCGCGCCGCGGCCCGGCCCTCGCTGAGGCGGTGGTCGAAGGCGAGGATGAGGCGGTAGAAGCCCTCGCATTCCGCGCCCACGCCCAGGATGGCGGACTGGCGCTGGTTGATGAGCGGCTGGAAGCAGAGTACGCCCTCGCCGGAGAGGTCGGTCACGGTGAAGGTGCCGCCGGACTGGGCCTCCAGGCCGATCTCGCCGTTGGTGTAAGCCAGGAGCAGGTCCTGTATCTCTCGCGCGATGGCGCCCAGGTCCTTCTTGTCCGCGTCGCGGATGACCGGGACCTTGAGCCCCTGGCCCGCGTCCACGGCGAAGCCTGCGTTGACCTCATCGTAGTAGTTGACGGCCCCGTCCTCGTGGAAGGCGTTGAAGACCGGATGCTCGCGCAAGAGCCGCGCCGCCTCGAAGACGATGGCGGCCGCAGGGCTGCCGCCCCATTCCGGATGCCGCGCGGCCGCGGCGCGCAGGCCGCGGGTCGGGCAGGCCACGCTCACGGAACTGGCCAGGGAGTTGGAGCCGGAGAGCAGGTAGCGCGCCTCGGCGAGTTTGGACTTGGGCAGGGCCTGGCGCTTGAAAGTGACCGATTTGGCCGACACGCCCGCGGCCAGGTCCGGGCCGTGCGGGCTCTGGCCCAGCAGAGCCAGCACGTCCGCCTCCCGGATGAGCCCCTTGCCCACGAACCTCTCCAGAGGGATGGCGTGCTGCTTGACCAGCTCCGCCGCCTTGCGACTCAGGCGCGCGGCCAAGCCGTCTGCGGCTGGGGCCGCGGTCTCGGCCTCGATCTCCGGCACCGGGTCCTCGGCGCCCTGGTTGATGAAGCACAGCGGGCTGCCCACCGGCACGTCGCTGCCTTCCCTAAGGGAGCGGCGCAAAAAGCCCGCGGCCGGGGCGCGCAGTTCGAGCACCGCCTTGCTGGTCTCGATCTCCGCGATGACCTGGCCCGCCTCGACCTTCTCCTTGTCCCCCGCGCGCCAGGCCGAGAGGCGCACGGTCAGGTCGTTGACCGCTTCCCTGGGGATGAAGACCGTCACGGGTTCATTGGCCATGGACCAGCTCCTTCGCCCTGCGCACGATGTGCTTGGCCCCGGGCAGGACCTCGGCCTCCAGCTCCGGGGCGGCCGGTATGGGATGGCGCGCCGCGGCCAGCCGGGCCGCCGCCTTCAGGACTCCGGGAGCCGACTCCGCCACTCTGGCGATGACCTCGCTGCCCAGAGCCGCGAAAGCCTGCCCCTCCTCAACGACGAACAGCCTCCCGGTGCGCCGCACCGAATCCAGGACCGGGGAGACGTTGAAGGGATAGAGCCGCATGGGGCAGACCAGTTCGCAGAGCAGCTCGTGCTCCTCGAAAAGGGCTTCCAGGGCCGCCTCGGCCTCCGGGAGCATGCCGCCGTAGCAGAACAGGGTCAGGTCCGCGTCGCCTTGGGGCCGCAGGCGCACCGTGGGATAGAGTTCGTCACTGGTCTCCAAAGTGAAGCCCTTGGGCGCGGGCTGGTCGAAGCGCGCGCCGTAGAGCAGCTTGTTCTCCACCACCACGGTGGGCCGGTCGATGGCCGCCAGCAGCGTGTCGTAGACCGCGCCCGGGTCCGTGCGGCCGTTCAAGGCCAGCACCAGCGTGCCGGGCACGCCCAGGAAGTGCTTCTCCAAAGACTGGCTGTGCGTAGGGCCGTAGCCGCGCCGGCCTCCCATGGGGGTGCGCACGACCAACGGCACGCGGCCCTGGCAGCCGTACATGAAGCGGAACTTGGCCGCCTGATTGATGAACTGGTCCGCGGCCAGGGCCATGAAGTCTCCGAACATGATCTCCACCACGGGCAAAAAGCCCTCCGCGGCCAGGCCTGCGCCCAGGCCGGTGATGGCCGCCTCGGAGATGGGGGTGTTGCGCACCCGGCCCGGGAACTCGGCGCTCAAGCCCTTGGTGACCTTGAAGGCCCCGCCGTAAGGGGACTCGATGTCCTCGCCGATGAGGAGCACGCGCTCGTCGCGCTTGAGATTGCGGCGCAGGGCCTCGTTGAGCAGTGCCGCGCATCGCTCGCCGCTGGAAAAGCCCCCGGGCTTCCAGGAGCAAGGGGCCGTGCCTTCCGGGTCCTCGTCGTCCTCGTGCGGCTCGGCTCCCCCGGCGGTCTGCGCCTTGGCCACGGCCGCCTCCACCCGGGCCGCGGCCTCGGCCAGCAAGGGCGCGGCGGCATGGGGCTCGTCGCGCATGAAACGCTCCAGAGGGTCCTTTTCCCAGTAGCCCTTGATCTCGGCCTGGTCGCGGTCGTCGTCGCCCTTGGAATGGGCCATGAGCCGGTAGGTGTCCACCACGAAGAAGAGGGGCTTGCCGCTCTCGCGCACCTTGCGCGTCACCTCGGCGCAGCGCTGGGCCAAAGCGGCGTGGTCCCAGGTGTCGGCGCGGAAGAGCGCGATGCCGAAGGCGCCGGCGCGGCTGAGGATGTCTCCGGAGAGGGTCTGCGCCTGGGGCGTGCTCTGGGCGTAGAGGTTGTTCTCCAGCACCACGAGCAGGGGGAGCTCCCACTTGGCCGCGATGTTGAGGGTCTCGTAGAGGACCCCCTCGCCCAAGGTTCCGTCGCCGATGACGGCGGCTACGATGTCATCTTTGCCTGAGAGCTTGCGCGCCAGGGCCATGCCCGCCGCGGCCGGGAGCATCCCCCCCTGCACCCCGCTGCTGTAGAAGCCCGGCGCGCCGATGTGCTGGCTGCCGCCGCGTCCGCCGCTGGCCCCCGTGCGGCGGCCCATCAGCTCGGCCACCAGACCTTCCACGTCGCCGGTGCGGGCGAGGTAGTGGCCGTGGCAGCGGTGCGGAGCCACCACCACGTCGCCTTCGCCCAGCGCCGGGGCCAAAGCCGCGGCGCAGAGCTCCTGGCCGATGCAGGTGTGGACGGTGCCGGAGAGCTTGCCCTTCTCGAAGAGCTCCAGGAGCTTGCGCTCAACGGCGCGCATCAGCAGGCCCTGGCGGAAGAGTTCGCCGCGGTCCGGAACCTTGTTCTCGCGGGGCATGGACAAAGATTCTAGCACATGGGAGCTAACGCATTTCCTTAAGGGCTCCCAGTGCCAGCGCCTGCGGTATCGAAGGTTCCGCAGGTGCCGGCCGGCCCGCCGCCGTCGACGATGATGCGCTCGGCCGGGATCTTCTCGTCCTCGCGCAGAGGGCGGCCAAGCTGGGCCAGCACGTCGACGACGCTCAAGCCCACGCAGACCAGGTCGAAGCGGGGAGCCATGCGCAAGGATTCTATCAATTAGTACTATATGGGTCAGCAACGGAGGTCATACCATGGCGAATCTCAACAAGGTCATGCTCATCGGCCGCCTGACCCGCGACCCTGAGATCAAAACGTTCAGCAACGGCGGCAAGGTGGCCAACATCGGCTTCGCCGTCAACAACCGCCGCAAGAACCAGGGCACCGGCCAGTGGGAAGACGTGCCGGTCTGGGTGGACCTCAAGGCCTTCAACCGGGAGACGGGCCGCAAGCTCGCCGACCTGGTGGAGAGCTCCCTGCGCAAGGGCCAGCAGGTCTACATCGAGGGCCGCCTCGTGCTGGAGGAGTGGGAAGGCAAGACCGACGGCAAGAAGCAGTCGAAGATGGTGGTCTACGTCGACGACCTGCAGTTCCTGGAAAAGCGCGAAGGCGGCGGCGAGGCCCCGGCCAAGCGCGCCCCGGCCAAGGCGGCCGCCGAAGAGAGCATCGAGGACGCTCCCTTCTAGTAGAGGGAGCGGTCGTAGTTGAACAGGGCGGCCTGGCCGGGGCGGGACTCCCAGTCCGCCGAGGGAGCCGCGCTGCCCACGAGGTCTGCGACCAGGTGCCGGACGCGGATGGCGGGGTTGCGCAGCCCGCGCCAGTCGAAAGGCTCGGACGGCCGGAACACGGTCAGCCCCCCTTCCCGCCGCGGCCGCATGCGCACCCCGCGCCGGTCCGCGAAGAGCCTGCCGGACGCAGCCGGTCCGAGCTCGGCCCGCGTGCTCATCAGCGGCGGCCGGCCGTAGACCGCCAAGGACGCGGGCGCGGAGCAGCTCTGGGACAGCTCTTCGAGCTGGCCGCGGTCCGCCTCCATCGAAAAAGTGACGCTGCGCAGGCCCATGCCCGCGAGCTGCCGGGCGGCCAGGGAGTTGAGCACGGGCAGGCCGGGCCCGCCCTCCATGGCCACGCCGGCCTCCTTGGCCAGCAGCCAGCCGCCCAGGCTGTTGACCTCCACGGCCAGGCCGAGCTTGCGGCACTCGGCCAGCAGGTCCTTGAGCCCGGCGATGTCCGCCTCGAAGAAGACGGAAGGCAGGGCCGCGATGACGCCGGGCCCGGCCGCCGCCGCGCCGCCGGCCGTAAGCCCCTCCACCACGGCGCCGCCCGCGGGCAGGCGGCTGCGCATGCCCGCCAGCTGCACGGCCTCCAGCCGCATGCGGTCCGGCGCCTCGCCCAGGCACAAGCGGTTCTCCGGGCTGGGCCCGGCCTTGGCCAGGAGCTCCTTGACCCGGGCCGGGAGCGCGATGGTGACCTTGCCTTCGGGCTTCTTGCGCAAGAGCCGCAGCTCGACCGAGAGGCGGTCCCGCAGAGCGTTGGCGGCGCGGGGCGGCAGAAGGAGCTCGGGGTCGCTGGCCCGCCCCCGGCCGAGCCGGAGGCCTTGGACGGGCTCCTCGCAAAGGGTCCGCAGGATCCGGGCCACGGACACGGCCTTGGCCTGGCGCACGACCTTGGTCTTGGGCTGGCTCCAGCGCGCGCTCTTGCCGGCCCAGGAGCAGGAGCAGAGGAGGGTGTTGGCCTCGACATCGATCTGGAGCTCGTAGACGCTCTCATCGACGGAGGCTTCGACCGCGGCCGGGGCGGCCTCGCTCTTCTTGCGGCCCCAGATCCCGGTCATGCCGCCGCGCTCGCCTTCCAGATAGGCGTCGGTGTGCTCGCGGCCGGCGACGTCCGCGAGCCGGTCGACCTCGCCGGCCAGGCTCTTGGGGTCTTCCCCGGAAAGCACGCGGCGATAGACCGAGACCGCGCGGCGCACCCAATCAGGCCGCTTGAGCCGGCCTTCGATCTTCAGGGCCGAGACCCCGGCCCTCTGGAGTCCCTTGACCCTTCCCCAGGCCGCGAGGTCCTTCATGGACAGCGGCGTGCCGGCCGGCTCCGCTTCTATCGTCCAGGGCACGCGGCAGGGGCTGGTGCACGCGCCGCGGTTGCCCGAGCGTCCGCCGGCCCAGCTGGAGACAAGACAGCGGCCGGAGACCGAGAAGCACAGCGCGCCTTGCACGAAGACCTCGGTCTGCACGCCGGCGACGGCGGAAGCCGCGGCGATCTCCGCCAGGGAGAGCTCTCGGGCCAGCACCGCGCGCTTGACGCCCAGGCGCGCCGCGGCCCGGATGTCGGCGCTGCTGGCCGCGCAGGCCTGGGTGCTCAGGTGGAACTCGAGCTCGGGGAAGGCGGGAGCCAGAGCCAGGAGAGCGGGGTCGCGCACGAGCACCGCGTCGGCCTTCGCGCTCCTGGCCAGCTCCAAGGTCCGGGCGGCTTCGCCCAGTTCGCGCTCCGTGATGTCTATGTTCAGGGTGAGGTAGACGCGGGCGCCCTTGGCGTGGGCCGCGGCCGCGGCGCGGGCGAACTCGTCGGGGCGGAAGTTGGCGGCGCGGCGGCGGGCGTTGAGGCTTTCCAGGCCGAGGTAGACCGCGTCGGCGCCGGCTTCCAGCGCCGCTTCGAGGCAGGCGGGGTCACCGGCCGGGGCGAGCAGTTCCATCAAGGACATTCTGGCTTATCGCCCGGTGCCGTATCCAGGCCGAATGAGCTATACTCGGCTCATGCTCGCAATCCTGACGCCCGTGGCATTCGCCGCGATCCTATCCATGCCGTCTGCCGCCCAAAACCAGCCGAAGCTCACGGCCATGCTCGGCGCGGAAGGGCTGTTCTTCACGGTCAAAGACCTGGGCAAGTTCCCCCTGCTCCTGCTCCTGCGCAACGATAGCGGCACCGCGGTGGAGCCCGCGAAGCTGGGCTCGCGGATCTTCCTGGACGGCCGGCCGGTCAAGGGAGGGCTGATCGACGCGTTCTTCTCCAGCGGCCCGCTGGGGCCGGGGAAGAGCCTGGCGCCGGGCAAGCATGCCAGCACCGGGCTGCTGCTCAGCTTGGTGGTCAAGACGCCGGGCGCGCACCGTCTGGTCTGGAGAGGAGCGGGCTTCAGTTCCAACGAGGTCCGACTGCTCGTGGCGGAGAAGCCCGGGGACTGAGCGCGGAGGGCCGATGACTGAGCTGGCCATCCGTCCCGCCGTCGCCGCGGACCTGCCCGGCATACTCGAGCTCTACGCCAGCTCGGGGCTCGACGCGGCCCGCCAGGCCTCCTTGGCCAAGGCCCGGCGCCTCTTCGGCCGGATGCGGCGCTATCCGGACTACAAGGTCTACGTGGCGGCGCGGGGCCCGGCGCTGGTGGGCACCTTCGCCCTGCTCGTCATGGACAACCTGGCCAACGGCGGGGCCCCCTCCGGGGTGGTGGAGGACGTGGCGGTGGCCAAGGACTGCCAGGGACAGGGCATCGGCAGGAGGATGATGGACTTCGCGCGCGAGCTTTGCCGCAGGCGGGGCTGCTACAAGCTGGTGCTGTCGAGCAACCGCAAGCGCAAGCAGGCGCACAGGTTCTACGAGTCGCTGGGCTACGCCCAGCACGGCATCAGCTTCGCGCTCGACCTGCCCTCCTGGCTCAACCGGCGCGACATCTAGGCGGGGAACCTCCCCCCCCTCTTTCGTATGAATACTAGGAGGTATCGAGCATGGAACCCATCCGCATCAGGCCCGGCGAGCCGGGCCGCCTCAAGATCCTGCTGCCCTACTCGCCCGAACGGGTGGAGAAGATCAAGACCGTGCCGGGCCGGCGCTGGCACAGGGAGGAGAAGTACTGGTCGGTGCCGCACTTCGACCAGGCGGTCGAGCGCCTGCAGCAGCTCTTCGCCGGAGAGACCCTGCTGGTGGCGCCTGGGCTCGCTCCCGCCGCGCCGGCGCCGCCAAGAAAGCCCGAGCTCTCGCTGGCGGCCGCGCAGGAGATCCACGACCTGCTGAAGGACCTCCGGTCCGCCATCCGCGCAAAGCATTTCAGCCCCAGCACCGAGACCACCTACGCCTCCTGGGCCGAGCGCTTCCTGCGCCGCAACGCCGGGACCCCGCTGGAGAAGCTGGACGAGGCGGGAGTCAGCCGCTTCCTGTCGAGCCTCGCCAC
Organism: Elusimicrobiota bacterium; assembly: GCA_016212825.1. Lineage (GTDB taxonomy): Bacteria > Elusimicrobiota > Elusimicrobia > UBA1565 > UBA9628 > UBA9628. The sequence continues at coordinate 45,096 of JACRDS010000121.1, forward strand.
CGAGTCCCGCGTGAGCGCCTCGACCCAGAACCAGGCCCTCAACGCCCTGATCTTCTTCTACAAAGAGGTCTTGTGCAAGGACATCGGGCTGCTCGACGGCATGGCGCGGGCCAAGATGCCGGTGCGCCTGCCCGTGGTCCTTGCAGACCTTGATTGAGGTGATCCAGGGAGACCTTGACATTGCCGTTATGCCTGTTATAATAACAGTGTACTAACGGAGGCAGCCATGATTAAGTTCCTCACCAGAGTCGGGAACAGCGAAGCTCTTGTCATCGACAAGGCGATATTGTCCCTTCTCCGCATCTCCGAGACCACTCCACTCGAAATCACGACCGACGGGAAGAATTTGGTCATCTCCCCGATTTCGGAGCCGGGTCAGGTCCGTGAAGTGACCAAGGCCTATCGTGCCGTCAAGAAGCGGTTCGGCCGCGCCCTAAAGCGGCTGGCGGACTGAATGTCACCGCAGTTCCTCTCACTCGTCGAAGTCCTCGAGTTCCACGAGGATCTGCTCCGCTCCTTCGGCGGAAGGCCCGGCATCCGTGACCTGGCACTGTTGGAATCCGCAGTAGCCATGCCGCAAAGCGGTTCGGGGAAGGGATACTTCCACGAATTCCCATTCGGCATGGCTGCGGCTTATGCATACCATATAGCGCAGAACCATGCTTTTGTCGACGGCAACAAGAGGGCAGCTTTGGCGGCCGCCTTGGTCTTTTTGGAAATCAACGGGCATGCAGTAATGGGCGGTGAGGCGGAGTTGGAAGCAGCAACCCGAAAAGTGGCCGCGGGCAAGATGAGCAAGGACGGCTTCGCGCGTGTTCTTGAAGAAGTTCACAAGCGCAACAAAGGGGAGGCTTGAATTGCAGGGCATGCCCAACATTCGCATGAGCCGGCCTCTTAAGAGGCCGGCTTGCGGGGCCCCCGGCACAACACCATGCAAGGTAGAGCCAGCGGCCCGGTCCAATGAAGAAGATCAGATTCCCCGAAGAACTCGAGACCCGCGAGATCCTGGCAGAGAAAGACGAGCGCGCCCATCGCCTCGTCGCGCACGAAGACGTCTTCAGGCAGGAATAAGCCGTCCGATCACCCGCCGGCTCCGCGGGAACATCCGCAGCAGGTCGTCTCTGCGTCCCATCTCCAGATCCCTGAACTCGAACCCCGGCGCCACCGTGCAGCCCACTAAAGCGCAGTCCGCCCCCCGCGCCAGTTCCGCCCCGAACCAAGTCCCAGCCCCCACCACATGCTGAAACCGGCCCGCCCCCAGCCTCGTGCGCCGCACGCCGCTTTTCGTCAACTCCACCACCACCAGCGGCCCGCCCGAATAGAAATGCCACAGCTCGTCCGACTTGATGCGGTGGAGCCTGGAGACACAGCCCCGCGGCAGAAGGAACAAGATCGCCGTCGAAGCAGACCGCCCATCCCGAGAGCGCGCCGCCCGGTAGGTCTCCCGGAAGAACCCCCCCTCCGGATGCGGCCTCAGACGCAGAGCCCGTATCAGCTGCTTCGCCGCGGCGCTCATCCCTTCCGGTTCTTCTTGAGGAAGTCCAGCAGGCCCGCGTACGCCTTGCGCAAGGTCTCTTCCTGCGGCAGGAACACCACGCGCAGGTGCCGGGTCCCCGGCTTCTCGCCGAAGCCCGAGCCGTGCACCGTCACCACGCCCGTCTCCCGGATCAAGCCCTTCACGAACTCCTCGTCCGGGCCCTTGATCTCCAGCTTCGGGAAGGCGTAGAAGGCCGCGTCCGCCTTCACGCAGGAGATGCCCGGCGCCGAGTTGAGCATCTCGTGGGTGATGTCGCGCCGGCGGATCAGCTTCTCGCGCACCGACGCGATGAAATCCTTCTGCCCGTCCAGGGCCGCCGTGATCGCGTGCTGCATCGGATGGCAGGCGCACAGCCGCGCGCGCAGCAGCTTGTTGATCGCCGCCACGTAGTCCTTGAGGAGGCCCTCATTGCCGCTCACGATGCCCCAGCCGATGCGCCAGCCCGGGGCCAGGAAGCCCTTGGACAACCCGTTGAAGGTCACCACCGGAGCCTCGTGGTCCAAAGAGGCGATGGACACATGCGGCTTGTCCGAGAGGATCATCTTGTCGTAGATCTCGTCGGAGAAGACCAGCACGCCCTTCTCCGCGGCGATGGCCAGGATCCTCTTGAGGGCCTGCCGGTCGTAGACCGCGCCCGTCGGGTTGTTCGGGTTGATCAGCACGATGGCCCGCGTCTTGGCGTCGATGCGCTTGCGGATGTCCTCCGGGTCGGGCTGCCAGCCCTTGGACTCGTCGAGGTAGTACGGCCGCGCCTCCGTCTCCAGCTTGGCCAGAACGGCTTCGTAGAGAGGATAGCCCGGGTAGGGGATGAGCACGTTGTCGCCCTTGTCCACCAGGGCGGTCAGGCACAGCTCGATGGCCTCGCTGCCCCCGCTGGTCACGAACACGTCGCGGATGTTCGCGATGCCGCAGCGCGCCGCCTCGCGCTCGATGGCCTTCACCGCGGCCGGGATGCCCGAGGAGCCCGAGTAGCCGTTGTGGTTGGCCTGCATGGCCCGGAGCACCGCCTCGATGAGGTGCGGCGGCGTCTCGAAGTCGAACTTGTTCGGGTCGCCGATGTTGAGGAAGAGCATCTCCTTGCCCGTCTTGGCCACCTCGTGGGCCAGGGCCACCACGTCGCGCACCGCGTAGGTGATGCCCAGCGTGCGCCGGGCCGGCCGGATGCCGGCGGAAAGAACGTGAGCCATGGAGCCTCCTTTGCGCTTGGTCACGAGACCAAGAATATCATTTCCCCATTTTGTTTTGTTAGACTCAACCCATGCGCCACCTCGTCCTCTACTGCCATCCCGACCCCAAGAGCCTCAACCACGCCATCTTCGAGGCCGTCGTGGAGGAACTGCGCGGCCTCGGCCACGAGGTCGTAGAGCGCGACCTCTACCAGACCGGCTTCTCCCCCATCCTGCGCAGCGTGGACCTCGCGCGCCTGGCCGCCGGGGAGATACCCGAGGACATCCAGGCCGAGCAGGACGAGATCCGGGCCGCGGACTGCCTGGTCTTCATCTTCCCCATCTGGTGGACCGGCATGCCCGCCATGCTCAAAGGCTACATCGACCGCGTCTTCTCCCCGGGCTTCGCCTTCTCCGTTGCGGCCGAAGGCCCCCAGGGCCTGCTGGCCGGCAAGCGGGCGCTCGTCTTCAACACCACCGCCTTCCCCGAGACCTTCTACCGGCAGGCCGGCCTGGCCGAGAGCCTCGACGCCAACCTCGCCGGCGGCATCCTGCGCTTCTGCGGCGTCGAGGTCGCGGCGCACAAGTACTGCTGGGGCGTGCCCTTCACCGACAACGAGGAGCGCCAGGCCCAGCTCGCCGAGATCCGGGAGCTCGTGCGCGCCGAGGCGGCGCGTTGAAAGGCCTCCTCCTCGCCCTGCTCCTGCCCGTCACAGCCGCGGCCGCCCCTTCCGGGAGCGGAGAACGCCTGCCCTCCAGGGACCGCGGGCCCTTGCCCGCAGACCGGGCCCCGGCCGTGGCCGGACAGTTCTACCCCGCCGACCCCGCGGAGCTCAGCCGGGCCGTGGACACCTATCTGTCCCAGGCCAAGGCCCCGGACAGGCTCCCCGGCCCGCTGATGGCCCTGGTCGTGCCCCATGCCGGCTACGAGTACTCCGCGCCCGTGGCCGCATTCGGCTACAAGGCCGTCTCCGGCCCCTACGACACGGTGGTCGTGATCGGCGCCGGGCACCGCAGCCGCGTGGAGGCCGCCGGGCTCTACGCCCGCGGCGCCTTCCTCACGCCCCTGGGCCGCGTGCCCGTAGACGAGGCCCTGGCCGCGCGCCTCATGAAAGGCTCGCCGGACCTGTTCCAGGACCGGCCCGACGCGCACCAAGGCGAGCACTCCATCGAGGTCCAGCTCCCCTTCCTCATCAGGCGCCTCAAGGCCGGCTGGAAGCTCCTGCCCGTGGTCATGAACACCGACGACCCCCGTGTCTGCGCGCGCGCGGGCGAGGCCCTGGCCGCAGCCCTGAAGGGCCGCAAGGCCCTCATCGTCGCCTCCTCGGACCTCTCCCACTACCCGCCGGCCGCCACCGCGGAGAAGGTGGACCGGGCCACGCTCAAGGCCCTGGAACGGCTCGACCCCGAGTTCTTCTGGCTCGCCAACCGCGTCATGATGGACCGCGGCGAGCGCGGGCTCGACACCACCTGGTGCGGCGAGTCAGCGGTCCTGGCGGCCATGGCCGCGGCCAAGGCCCTGGGCGCGGACCGCGCCGTGCTCCTGCGCTACGCCCACTCCGGCTCCGCTCCGGCCGGAGACGACCGGCGCGTGGTCGGCTACGCGGCCGCAGCCATGGTGCGCTCCGGCAAGCCGGCTTCCGCGGAGCCGTTACTCGACGAAGCCCAGAAGAAGTCCCTGCTGGCCCTAGCCCGCAGGACCGTGGCCGAGGGCGCCGAAGGCCGCCGGCCCGAGGCCCGGCTCTCCGACGACCCGGCCCTGAACCTGCCGGCCGCGGTCTTCGTCACCCTGAAGGAGCGCGGTCAGCTGCGCGGCTGCATCGGCACCACCGAGCCCCGCGCCACCCTGCGCGACGCCGTGGCCTCGGCCGCCTGGTCCGCCGCGTTCCAGGACCACCGCTTCCCCCCGGTAGCCAAGGGCGAGGTCGACGGCCTGCACCTGGAGGTCTCCATGCTCTCCCCGGCGCGGCCCGTGCCGGACGCCGGGAAAGTCATCCCCGGGAAGCACGGCGTCATCCTGTCCCAGGACGGACGCTCGGGGCTGTTCCTGCCCCAGGTCTGGGAGCAGATCCCGGACAAGGATGGCTTCCTGAGCGAGCTCTGCGCGCAGAAGGCCGGCCTGCCGCGCTCCTGCTGGAAGGACCCTAGGACCCGGATCGCGGTCTTCACGGTCGCGGCTTTCGATGAAGAGAAGGGGGGCGCGCCGCGGTAGGGCCTACGGCCTCTTCCTGGTCTGCTTCCGGGGCGCGGGCTTCTTCTGGGCCGCCACCGAATGGAGCCGCACCTCGGAGACCCGCCAGCGCGAACCCGAGAAGTCCACGGTGAAGTCGATGTCCACCTGGGCCAGAGGCTCCCGCCGCGCGAACAAGACGCAGCCTGAGAAGCGGTCGCGGTCGAGCTCGCGGATGGTGTCGACATCGAGCTTGCGCAGCTCCAGGAGCCAGGGACGTTTGGAGCCCGGCTCCAGGTAGGGCCAGGCGCCGGAGTCGCTCTCCCGGGCCAGCTTGGCCTCCACCACGGTCTGGAAGTTGGTCTGCGCGTCCATGAAGCTCATGGGCTCGCGGGCGTACGAGGGCGTCTCCTGCGCCTGCTGGGCCGCCTCGGGGAGCCCCTCGTCCGCTCCGGCCGCTGGCCGCTGGCCGGGGTCCAGATGCAGGAACGAGCC